>DASQSP010000122.1:0-46228 GCA_035642355.1 Occallatibacter sp. | reverse complement strand
GCAGCGTCAGCGACTGCGGCTTCTCGCTCTGCGCCCGCGCGCGATCCTCCCACGTATACATCTCCTTCGAGACAATATCCGTCTCCTCGCCAACCCCGCGGGCAAACAGAGACGTGTCCTCAAAGACCGGCGTGCGAATCTCGCCAAAGTTGTCGCGTGCAAACACGGCGCGCGCCGTCGCCTCAATCCGGTCCCACAGCGCAGTCTCCGGCGGCAGCAAATCCCGCGTCCCGCGCACAGCTTTCAATGTGCTCATAACCTTTCCAGTCTAAATGCGCACTCGCGCGTCTCGTTCATGGCGCGCCTCACGCAGATTGTCGTCGATCCAATCGCTACACCAGCCGGCTTTGTGTCAGGGCACGGCCTTGGCCGTGCGCAAAGGCCGCAAAATATCCCTGGGTTTATGGGTTGCGGAAAGATGCCAAAGCAGACAGTTTTGCAAGGGCACGACTTCAAGGCGGCTTCAATGTTGATGTACCGAGGTTTGTAGTGTCCCCGGTCCCTCCGCCGCGGCGGACGAGGGATCGGGGGCACCCGTCCCGTCCCGTCCGCTCGGGCTGATTCTGTTTGCCGGGGCGCAGTTCAGAGTGACGCGGTTCAACGGGCACAAGAAGACTGTGAAAGCCGAAAAACGACCCAATTCAGGCGAAGAGCAGACGAATCGCAGAGGGGGGTGGGGGGTACTTCCCATCCTGTAAGTGATCTTGAATCAGCCGGCGTTGCCAAAATTTCTGCGATTTGGCGAAGATAAAGAGAAGGCATGGATTTGGAGTTGGAACGGGCCTGGATTCCGGGGCTGTTCGGTTTGGGTTGTTTTCGGCCATGACTCTATTGTGACGAAAATGCGGAATTAATGTGCAAAGGGAATAAGGTTTAGAATCAAATACTTGCGCGAACAGAGCTTGACTGGAGCCAAACAGGCCGCGGAAAGTCGGGAACATTGGCAGTGTTCCCAAAAGCATCCCTCCGGGGGCAGAGCGGTTTCATTGCCGGTGTACCCAACTTTGTACTATCCCCGGTCCCCGAATGCGAGGGACCGGGGGCACCCAAGGTGGGCTGGGCGGCGAGAAGATGGCTTAATTTATTCCACTTCGAGAATCAGGCACTTGAGGTATTCGGTCTCCGGCAGGTTGAGGACCACCGGATGGTCGAGCGCGGCTCCGCGGCGCTCGAGCAACCGCACGCGGCGGTGGGCGTCGGCCGCAGCTGCGGCCACTGAGCCTTCGAGGTCGGTCCAGCTCACATGGTGAGAGCAGGAGCAGGTGACCAGCAGGCCGCCGGGGCGCAGCATGTGCAGCGCGCGCAGGTTCAGCTCCTTATAGCCGCGCAGCGCGCCTTCGACGGCGCGCTTGCTTTTGGCGAATGCCGGAGGGTCGAGCACGATGGCGTCGAACTGCTCGCGGGCGGCGGACCAGTCGCGCAGCAGGTCGAAGGCGTCGGCTTCCACCCAGTCGACCTCGGCGGAGAGTTGTTGGCGGTTGGCAGTAAGGTTGCGCTCGGCCACTTCGAGCGAGGCGCGCGAAGCGTCAATGCCGGTGACCTGTTTGCAGACCTGCGCCAGATGCAGCGCGAAGCCGCCTTGATAGGTGCATACGTCGAGAGCTTTGTCCGTAGCACCGAGCCTCTGCGCCCAGTCGCGGGCGGCGGCGTAGTTGGTGCGCTGGTCGAGGAAGGCGCCGGTCTTCTGGCCGGAGTTGGCGTCGAAGTGGAACGTGAGTCCGTTGAGATGAAATTCTGCGCTGGTGGCGGGCGCGGCCGGGTCGGCGGCCCAGAGCGGCGCGAGATCGGGCGCGGCCAGGCCCTCAAGCTCGCGCATGCGCGGGTCGGGGCGCTCCAGAATTGCCGTTGGTGCAATTGCCGCTGGGGCCAGTGTGTCGCGCAGGGCGCGGACGCAGGCTTCGGCGATGGCCGGAGTGACGAGGCCGCGCACCAGCCGCTGCACGATGACCAGCGGACCGTACTTGTCGATGACCAGGCCGGGCAGCTCGTCGGCCTCGCTGAAGGAGAGGCGGCAGGAGTCGGTTTCCTCGCTGAGCAGAGATTTTCGGCGGGCGATGGCGGCGCGCAGGCGGCTCTCGAAGAGCGCGAGCCATGCGGGCTCATCGAGAGCTTCCCGGGAGACCATGCGCAGGGCGATTTGCGAAGCGGGGCTGAAGAGCGCGACACCCAGCAGCAGGCCGCGATTGTCGGCCACGGGCAGCAAGGCGGGCGGTTCGCCGGAACCGGCTTCGAGATGCTCGATGTCGGAGGCGTAGACCCAGAGGTGGCCGGCGCGGAGACGGTCTGAGGCGCGGCGGCTGATGCGCGCGCCAAAGGCTGCGGGGGGCGGCGGGGTTTTCGCCGGCGGTTTTGCTTGCGGACCCTTTGGACGTGGTGCGGGTGCGGGCGCGGCCGGGCGATTTGCAGCGGCGGGTTTGCGTGGCTTGGTCATGAAGTCCCTTAGGGCATGATAGCTGTGGGGGCTGAAGCCCCATTGTTTGAGGGGCTCGATGTACGGGCTAAAGCCCGTACCCTTCAACTAAAGCCCGTACCCTTCAACTGAAGCCCGTATCGTTCAACTGAAGCCCGTATCGTTCAACTATTGATCCAGCGAGTAAATAGTGTCGTGCTTTCCCACCCATCGTCCGCCGCGGCGGACGATGGATGGGGCACAGAGCGTCGCGCGGATTGATGCGGCCCGAATCGCTGGTTTAGGTTCTCGCTCTCCCAGGTCTTCCGCCGCGGCGGACGAGACCTGGGGCACCCAGGCACCCAGGGCCCGGTACTTAATTGCCGAATCAATGAAGCCCGTACCCTCTAACAGAGGCCGTATTCTCCAGGCGCTCACGGCGGCGGCTTCACGACGCGCGAAAAGCGTCGGCCTATAATGAAGCATGGGGACAGTCCGCCAACCCGCTCCGGCGCAGACTTCCAGCGTGGTTGTGCCCTCCGCAGAGCCGGAGATGGCTGCTTCCGATGCGTCTTCAGCTTCCGCCCCCGAGTCCAAACTCAAGTCCGACTCCGGACAATCGATCCCGCCCTTTGATTTCGCCGCGATTGACCGGCGCATCGAGGCGCTGCTGCGGCAGGTGCAGGCCAACCGCGCCGGGGACGATACCGCGCTGATCCGCAAGGCGTGGGATTTCTGCGTGCAGCACCACACGGGGCAGATGCGCGCTTCGGGCGAGCCTTACATCATTCATCCGCTGGAAGTGGCCGAGGTGCTGGCGGAGATGAAGATGGACTCGACGGCGATTGCCGCGGGGCTGCTGCACGATGCTGTCGAAGACACGCCGGCGACCAACGAAGAGATTGAGGCCGAGTTCGGCGCGCAGGTGGCGCACATCGTCGACGGCGTGACCAAGATCGACAAGATTCAGTTTGCCAACCGCGAAGACCGCCAGGCCGAGAACGTGCGCAAGATGCTGCTGGCCATGGTGACGGACGTGCGCGTGGTGCTGATCAAGCTGGCCGACCGGCTGCACAACATGCGTACGCTGGAGCATCTGCGGCCGGAGCGGCAGGAGGCGATTGCGCGCGAGACGCTGGACATCTACGCGCCGCTGGCGCACCGGCTGGGCATGGGCAAGGTGCGCGGCGAGCTTGAGGACCTGGCCTTCCGCTATACCGATCCGGTGAGCTACGAGCAGGTGTCGGAGGCGGTGGAGGCGCGGCGCATTGACGGCGAGCAGTTTTTGCGCGGCGTGGAAGACCGGCTGACCGAGCAGTTGCGCGAAAACAATGTAGCGGCGCGCGTGGAGTGGCGCATCAAGCGGCTCTACTCCATCTATCAAAAGCAGCAGCGCTCCAAGGTCAGCTTCGAGCAGGTCTACGATCTGATGGCGATCCGCGTCATCACCGAGGATGTGGCCGCGTGTTACGCGGTGTTCGGATTGATTCACGCGCTGTGGCGGCCGGTGCCGGGCCGCATCAAGGACTTCATCGCCATTCCCCGCGCCAACCGCTATCAATCGCTGCACACCACGGTGATGGGCGAGGGCGGCCATCAGTTCGAGGTGCAGATTCGCACCGAGGAGATGCATCGCATCGCCGAGGAAGGCATTGCCGCGCACTGGAAGTACAAGGCGGGCGAAGGATCGGTGAACTCGCGCGACGAGGAGCGGCTGAACTGGATTCGCCAGCTCGTCGAGTGGCAAAAGGAGATGACGGACCCCAACGAATTTCTGTCGAGCCTGAAGATGGACCTCTATCCCGATGAGGTTTACACCTTCACGCCGAAGGGAAAAGTGGTGGTGGTTCCGGCCGATGGCACGCCGGTGGATTTTGCGTACACCATTCACACCGAGGTGGGCCACACCTGCGTGGGCGCCAAGGTGAACGGGCGCATGGCGCCGCTGCGGACCAGGCTGCGCACCGGCGACATTGTGGAGATTGTGACGCAGAAGGACCACAAGCCCAGCCGCGACTGGCTGACGTTTGTGAAGAGTCCGCGGGCGCGCAACAAGATCAAGCACTGGCTCAACGAAGACCAGCGCAGCCGCGCCGTGGAGATTGGCCGCAAGCTGCTGGAGCGCGAGGCGCGCAAGTTCAAGGTGCCGATGGGGCAGATCAGCGACCAGGATCTGGGCCGGATTGCGAACGAATACGGCGTGGCCACGGCAGCCGATCTGCTGGCGACGCTGGGGCAGGGCAAGCACTCGGCGCGGCAGGTGCTGAACAAGCTCGCGCCGGGCCTTATCGCACCCGAAGAAACCGATGCCGCTGCGGAGGCCAAGCCGGGCGAATCGCACATGACGGACGCGGTGCGCAAGCTGCACCTGACCGGGTCGGATTCGCTGCAGGTGGAAGGGCAGAACGATCTGCTGGTCTATCGCGCGCGCTGTTGCAATCCCATTCGCGGCGAAGAGATTGTGGGCTATGTGACGCGGGGCAAGGGCGTGGCGGTGCATGCGCGCAGTTGCCCCAACGTGCAGAACCTGCTCTACGAGAGCGACCGCCGCATTGCGGTGGAGTGGTCGGCGGCGCCGGCGGCGGGCCACGGGCGGGTGACGCGCTACCCGGTCAAGGTCACGGTCTACTGCGACGACCGCACCGGCATGCTGAAGGAGCTGACCGCCGTCATCTCCGACGACAACACCGATATTCGCAGCGTGGATGTGCGCCGCGATGATAGCGGCGAGGCGATTCTCGAGTTCATTGTGGAGGCCGAAGACGTGCGCCACCTGAACCGCATGGTGCTGGGCCTGCGCCGGGTGAGCGGGGTGCGCGACGTGCAGCGGACGCAGAAAATTTGAGCGTCTGCCGTGATTGCATTTTTGATTATCGTGCGAAAGTGAAGTCTTCGCGTACCCAGGTGGAGACCATGTTCAAACAGCTCGTAAAGGTCTGGGACAAGGAACACGAAGTTAGCGTGTATCAAAAATCGAAGCCGGTCTGGATCGCGGTCGTCGAATATATGAGAGCGGCTGGAGGTTCAAGGTCGAAGCGCTAAATCAGTAGCTTCGCAATGGCGTGCCGCGGCAACGTATAAAGGGAACTAAGCCCCCGTGCCTTTCCCAAGGGAGGACGATTAATGTCCGACAAGGATAACGTATCGCAGACTTTCAGTCGGCTGCACGATTGGGAGGAATGGGGTCGGCGCCTGATGAGCATCACCGAGGAGGTGAAGGCGGCGATAGGCGAAGCCCCATTATGGATTAGGGAGGACGGAGAGGTATTTATGCATCCCGATCTATCGCGGAAGCTACATGAACCTGGCAATGAGGGACCTCTGGAGTTTTTGAGATATATGAAACGCTCCGGGACAACGAAGCACGGACAGCCCTGAAACGCAGATTGCAACGGGTAGACTTGTCCCGAGGGGAGACAAAGTGAGCGAATTGGAGGAATGGAAATCCGATTACGAATGGATAAGTAAAGAGATGGGCGCGACGATCACGAGGCGCAAGATTCGTAGGTTATCGTTCAGACATGACGGCAAATTTATGGTCGCTGAAGTTGGCGAGCCGAATCCATACAATGGATTCCCAATCAGGGCAATCTATGAGGTTTCGCTGGGGAGATGTTTTCTGCTCTGTGGCGGGAACATCACCATCGCACCGGGGGATTCTGTCGTCGAGGAATACTGAATTAAATTTGCGGCGGATTGTCAGCCTAAATACTTGCGATGCGTACTCCTCAAGAATTGGGATTGCCCGTACTAGTCTTGCGAGAGCGGGAGACAACAAACGCAATACGAGGAATTGGATGTAACCCCAGAAGAAATTTTTGCATTTGTCTTCCATGCCGATTGATGGACGGCGCCCGAAGCGGGAATGCTACGTGAACATTCTTCAAGGCATGAACAGGGTGCGTAAAATGGACTTCCGTGAGCGGAGTACATCAGAGGCTAAAGCCCCAGCGATTTTGGGCCATTTGCGGCACGACTGAAGTCGTGCACTGACACAAAGCTTGCTGGTAGTGTTACGGAGTTTGCAAGTCGTGTTACAGGGCGAGCGGGTCTAGGGCTCGTACAAACGATGATCCGTGCGCGCAATTCAGGGGCGGCCCAGCACCTGGCGGGCGATGGTGGCGAGCTGCATGTTCGACGTGCCTTCGTAAATCTTGCCGACCTTGGCGTCGCGGTAGTATTTCTCGGCTGGATAGTCGCGCACAAAGCCGTTGCCGCCGAAAACCTCAACGCACTCGCTGGCTACGCGCTCCGCCACCTGCGAGGCGAAGAGCTTGGCCATGGCGGCCTCGCGGACGAAAGGCTTGCCTGCGTCCTTGAGGCGGGCGGCGTTATAAACCAGCAGCCGCGCGGCCTCAATGTCCGTGGCCATCTGCGCGAGTGTGAACTGCACGGCCTGGAACTCCGCGATGGCTTTGCCGAACTGGCGGCGCTGGCCGGCGTAACGCGCGGCGTGGCCCCATGCGCCGGCGGCCAGGCCCAGCATCTGTGCGCCAATGCCGATGCGCCCTTCGTTCAGCGTCTCGATGGCGATTTTGTAGCCTTTGCCGGGTTCGCCGAGGATGCTTTCTTCCGATACAAAACAATTGTCGAAGACCAGTTCGCAGGTGCTGGAGGCGCGGATGCCGAGCTTGTCTTCCTTGCGGCCGACGGTGAAGCCGGGCGCGGCTTTTTCGATGAGGAAGGCGGTGATGCCGCGATAGCCGGCTGCGGGGTCGATGGTGGCGAAGACGAGAAAGAGGCCGGCCTCGCGGGCGTTCGAGATCCAGAGCTTGCGGCCGGAGAGGCTGTAGCCGCCGGCCGTCTTCTCCGCGCGGGTCTGGAGGGCGAAGGCATCGGACCCGGAGCCGGCCTCGCTCAGCGCATAGGCGCCTACGGTGTCCGCGGCCAGGCGCGGCAGCCAGAGCTGCTGCTGCTTGGGCGCGCCCCAGCGGCGCAGCGCGCTCACGGCCAGGGTGTTGTGCACATCGATGAGGACCGCGACCGCGGGGTCGACGGTGGAGATGGCCTCGATGGCCAGCACCGCATCGAAAAAGCTGCCGCCCGCGCCGCCCATCGCCTCGGGCACCTCGATGCCCAGCAGGCCGAGATCGAAGAGTTTGGCGAGCAGACCGGGGGCGAACTGCTGGGTGTCGTCCATCTCGCGGACCAGCGGGGTGATGGTTTCAACCGCGAACTGGCGGACGGTCGAGAAGAAGAGCTGTTCTTCCTCACTGAGCGTGGTGAGCGGGGATGCAGGCTGTGCGGACAAGGGGGAAGCGCGCCTCCGACATCGGAGTGTACCAGAGTGGAACTTGCAACTGAAGTTGTAGCCTCACGTTTGCGATGTGGCATGCGTCCAAATAAAGTTGGGCTATCATGTTCGTAGGAGGCCGCGCCCCCATGTCGGATGATCCTCACTCGATTGAAGCAGCAGAAGAACCGGGCGAGCACGCAGCATTGAAGGTGCTTGGGTGGTTCTCCGTGGGCATGGCCGTGGCCGCCCTCAGCATGTATGTGGGCTATCAGGTACGCAGCCGCTACAAGTTCAACCGTCGCACGCCGTACGATTTTTATGCAAATGCAGGGGAGCAGCCAACCTCTGAGTTCGGTGTCGGCGTCTAACGCTATATAGACTCGCCCTCCCTTGCTTGGGATGAAAATGCCGCCTTCGGGCGGCATTTTTCGTTGTGGGACGAGAAATCCGAGACTACTTTCGCCCTTGCGTGAAGTAAAACGTGGCTGCCGCGCCAAAGAGCCCTGCGATTACTGGAACCCAGGTGCTAAAAACCCTGGTGACTTCTTCAATCGAATTGGGGTGATTGTGGGCAAGGCATACGATCACAGCGAAGTGAGCGGCGAACATCAATATCAATGCCCAGAATAGGAGCAATGCGAGCGTCTTCGTTGCTCGGGCGTGGTATTCCTCGGCGGAAAATGTCGGCCCACCGGGGAGCTGGCGCGGACTCTCCACTTCCTCAATGTCACTCCGATCGCCCACCTCCTCGGTTTCCGTCATTTCGTGCCAACCGCCGCTTTTCCAGACGACAGGAAGGGGAAAATCACCTCACGCTGGCGGCCGTTTTTTTCCACCAGAACAGTAGCATTTTGATCTTGTGTTTGCTCAAGTATCCATTGCAGAAGACGCAGAGATTGGCGGATCACCTCGGCGCGATTACTTGCTCCAGTGACACTCTTGAGGTCGTCCAACTCATGCAATGCTTCGTCCGTGAAATCGAATTGCAGACGTGTCTTGGCCATTATGAATCCATTTCTCCAATTGCGACGAGGTTGTCACGCGTGTACGAGGGGCACGATTGCGAGAAGCTATCGATAGCGAGCCGTGTCATCGCGCCACTGTGCCATGAGTATATCATGAGTGTTTTATGAGTGCCGAACACTCTCAAGAGGGTTTCAGCCTACTGCGATACCCTTGTTCCTTATGGGGCGCATCCGGGTTCTGTCCGATCAGGTGGCTAATCAGATTGCTGCCGGCGAGGTGGTGGACCGGCCTGCGTCGGTGGTCAAGGAGCTGCTCGAAAATGCCGTCGACGCCGGGGCCCTGCGCATTCGCGTGGAGGTAGAGGCGGGCGGGCGGCGGCTGATTCGCGTGGCCGACGACGGCCACGGCATGAACCGCGACGACGCGCTGCTGGCCTTTGAGCGCCATGCCACCAGCAAGCTGCGCACCGCCGACGATCTGCTGAGGATTGCGACGCTCGGGTTTCGCGGGGAGGCGCTGCCGTCGATTGCTTCGGTGGCGCGGGTGACGCTGGAGACCGGAACCGGCGAGGCGGCGACCGGAGAGGACGCGGCGGGCACGCGGTTGGGGATTGCCGGCGGGAAGATCCTGCATGTGGACGATGCTGCCCTGCCGCGCGGAACGACCATTGCCGTCGCCGACCTGTTCTTCAATACCCCGGCGCGGCGCAAGTTTCTGCGCGCGGAGGCGACCGAGCTCTCGCATGTGACGGCGCTGGTGACGCACTACGCGCTGGTGCATCCGGAGATGCACTTCGAGCTGGTGTCGGCGTCGCACACGTTGCTTTCGGCGCCGCCGGTGGCGCGCACGGCGGAGCGAATTTATCAGATTTTTGGCAAGGACACGCTGGCGCAGTTGCTGCCCGTGGCCGCCGAAACGGCGCTGGCGCACGGGGGTTTGCCGGAGCCGCCGCCGTGGAAGCGCGATCCGGATGAAACCCCGCGCGACCCCGGCGCGCTGCGGCTGAGCGGGTTCTACTCCACGCCCGCGCTGCAGAAGCTCAATCGCAACTCCATCTATATTTTTGTGAACCGGCGGCTCATCCGGGACCGGCTGCTGCTGCATGCCATCAGCGAGGCCTATCGCAACATCATTCCGCCCACCAGCTTTCCGGTGGTGCTGTTGTTCCTTGAAATGCCGCCGGAAGAGGTGGACGTGAATGTGCATCCGGCGAAGACCGAGGTCCGCTTCCGCCAGCAGTCGCTCATCCACGACTTTGTGCGCGACAGCCTGCGCGCGGCGCTGGTGAAGGCGCGGCCCGCGGCGGGGTTTCTGGCGGCGCTGGACTCGGCGGCGCTGGCCAGCCCGTCGCTGATGCCGGCGGGAATCTCGCCGCTGCCGGGCGCGCCCGAGTCCGATGGTGACTCTCCCGAAGACGCTAAGACCTTTCAACTGACGCCGCAGCCGGTTGCGCCGGTGCCGGGACGGCTGGGGTTCAGCGGGCCCGGACTGGGCGAAATAGGACTTGAGCAAATGGCGGAAGCCTTGTTGGCTCCCGGGCTGGCTGGCGAAGCCGAGCCGTGCTCGCCGGGGCATACGCAAAACGGAGCCTTCGGCCCGGATGGCGTCGCGCGGACGGCCGAAGTGGAGGCCGAGCAGGCAGCGGCCAATTTGAACCATTTAGGCTCGCTGCGGCCCCTGGGGCAGTTGCGCGAGTCGTTCATTCTGGCGGCGGGCGAGGACGGCCTGTGGATAATCGACCAGCATGTTGCACACGAAAGAGTGCTTTTTGAAAAAATTCTGCGCGACCGGCAAGTCGAGCGAGTGCAGCGGCAGCGGCTGCTGATGCCTCTGCTGGTGGACCTGAAACCGGCGCAGATGGTGGTTTTTGCGCAGATTGCCGACGAACTGGAGCGCAGCGGGTTTGAGGTGGAACCCTTTGGCCCACAGACACTTGCGGTGAAAGCCGCGCCGGTTGGCCTGGAAGGAGCGGAATTGGAGCGGACGCTGGCGCAGGTGATCGATCAGTCGAGCGGCGACTCCGATGATGTCAAGCAGAATCAGCCACTTGGCAACCTGCGGACGCGCATCGCGGCCTCCATTGCCTGCCACGCGGCCATCAAAATCAACACCCCGCTCGATCCGGCGCGCATGGAGTGGCTCTTGGGGGAGCTGGCAAAGACCGAGCACCCCACCAGTTGTCCGCACGGGCGCCCGATTGCCCTGCTTTATAACTGGAAGGACATCCAGCGGGCCTTCCATCGAATCTAGTTCGGATTTAGAATCGATTTCAGGGACGGCTCCTCCCAGGAGCGTGCCGCCTGGGGCCAGCACCAGCCTGGAAACGAGGGTTTCTCTTTGACATCGGAACAATTGGAAGCTGCGCGCGCCGAAAGGATGCGCCAGAACGGACATGGGACACTCACCTTCGAGGATGCCCGGACGTGGATTGAAGAGACAGGGCTTTGTCTCTTTCTGCCCCGGCGGCAATTTTCTTCCTCGGTTGCGCCTTCGTTTGTCGAGGCACTTGCGGGGCAGCGCGATGCGGCCCCCGACCCGCGCCCGATTGCGGCTGCGGAGGAGTTTCTGGTACGGCTGGAGCAGTCCGATGTGGCTGTCCGGCTGAACCTGCAGGGCCTGCCCGGCGAGCAGCCGGACTTTGTGGTGGCCAGTTGGGTTCTGCCCTATGTGTATGCGCTGCGCGGAGATCGCGACTGGCGGCGCAGCCCGCAACTGACCGGCTCGCGCGCGGTTTCGCAACTCGCCGTGCAGGCGTACAAGCATCTCGAGACCGGGGATATGACCATCGTGCAGCTCAGGCAGGCTCTGGGCCGCGAGGTGACCGAAGCCGCCGTGGTGCGCGCCATCACCGAGCTCTGGCAGCAGTTGCGCATCATTCCGGTGATCGCCGCCATGGGCCAGCCGGCCAAGTGGCAGCTTCTGCGGCATCGCTTTCAGAAAGCCATCGCGGAGGGCGCGTCCACCTCGCAGGTGACGGCCATCTCCGTGCTCGCTTCCATCTATCTGCAGGCGGTGATTGCGGCCGGCATGGAAGAGGTCGAGCTGTTCCTCTCGCCGCTGACGGCGCGCAGCAAGGTGCGCGAGGTGCTGCGCGGCCTGGTGGCCACGCGGCAGGTGCATACCATCGCCATGGGCCCCACGCCGCAGTTCTACGTAGCGGGCACACTGCCCGAGTTTCAGGCGGCCACGTCAATTTATACCGGCGCAACCATGCCGGGCTCCAACTACCATCCGGCGAGCTTTGAGCGCGAGGAAAGCGCCGTTGAGCCTCCCGCTTCGGCCCCGGCTCATGCGGTCCCGGCTCACGCGGTCCCGGTTCACGCGACTCCCGTGGCTGCGCACGCCAGGCACGAGACGCGTCCGCAGGCGGAGATGCATACGCCGCGCACCCCTGTACACACTCCGGTGCGCAAGCCGGCGGCGGCGCGGCCGCACAGCCGGCCCGCTCCGCACACCCACGACCGCAAGCCCGGCGCAAACCGGACCGGTTCGAGCCGGACTGGTTCAAACCGGACTGGTTCAAACCGGAACGGCGCAAGCCACCCGGCTGCGAGCCGGCCTTCCTCCAGCCGCACGGCCGCCAGTCGCCCGGGAACAAGCCGCCCGGGAACAAGCCGCGGTCCGCAGGCGGCCAACGGCAGCCGGCCCGCTTCGGCCTCCCGCTGGGCGAAGCCCTCCGCGGCGGGCAGGAGCGCCAACGGCAAGAGCAACGGCCATCACGCGGCCCCCGGCAACAACGGCCACGGCAACGGCCACAGTAACGGCAAAGGGCCGAACCGGACAAACGGGACAACCCGGACAAACGGGTCTGGTTTGACTGGCGCGCGCGCCGCCAACGGCAAGCCCGGCGCCGGCGGCAAGTCCGCCGCGCCATCGTGGGCCAAGTCCAACGGGCACGCGAAGAAGAATGGCAAGCCGCTGGGCAAAGCGGTGAAGTCCGTGGGCGGGGCAAGGACTGATGCGCGCACCGGCGCGCGCAAGCCAGCGCTCACCGCCGGGGCCAAGGGCGGCAATGGCAAGCGCTACGGGTTCGTGGTGCCATCGAAGCCGAAGAAGCGCGGATGAGCCCGGCGGAGAACGCCGCGCCTCCGCGGCGGATTATTGTTGCCATCGACGGGCCTGCCGGAGCGGGCAAAAGCACCATCGCCCGGCATCTGGCCCGCCACTTTGGCCTCTTGAATCTGGAGACCGGAGCGATGTACCGCGCCTTCGCTCTCAAGGCTTTGCGCGCTGACACGCCGCTGAACGACAGCCCCGCCCTCGAAGCGCTGGCGGCGGAGACCGGCATCCGCCTGGAGCCGGGCCTGAATCCGGGTGAGGACGAAAACCGCGTCCTGCTCGACGACGAGGATGTGACCGGCCTGATCCGCAACCAACTGGTGACCGACGCCGCCTCGCGAGTGAGCGTGTTTCCTGCGATTCGCGCCTGGATGGTGCGCCTGCAGCAGGAGATGGCCGCTGCCGGAGGCGTGGTGATGGAAGGCCGTGACATCGGGACGGTGGTTTTTCCGCACGCCGACGCCAAGATCTTCCTCGATGCCGCGCCCGAGGTCCGGGGCATGCGGCGCTTCGATCAGATTGGTCGGATGGCGGGCAAGCCCGCCGTGAAGGCCGACGAGGTGATCCGCGAGCTGCACGCGCGCGACGAGCGCGACCGCAACCGCCCCGACTCGCCGCTGAAGCCGGCCGCGGACGCCGTGCTGCTGGACTCGACCGGGATGACGCTGGACGAGGCCGTGAAGGCCGCCGAAGCTATCGTGGAGACACGGCTGGCCCAAACCGCAAGCGCGACCCAATAACTCCGCCGCGGAGATTCTGTCGCGGACCGGCGCTGCGTTAGGGCGAGACAACCTTCAGACTGCCGCGCCATCTTCTCTATATATCAGGCATTTATAGCGGTCTCCGATTGCTGTACACCGAAATCAGGATTGCGGCTCCCTTCCGCCCCGGCTCCGATGGGCAGGCATGGAAAGCGAGGCATGGCGAGACCCGCTTGCCAACCGTCAAAACGCCGCCTCGCCCGGAGTTTCTTCGGGTTTATGAGGCCCGAATCGAAGCAGAAACTCATACAGGATTGGGGTAGCCACTTCGGACTTGCCAACTGCCGTCCGGGCGGCGTAAAATTCCGCTGCTTTCAACAGCGCCCATGTGAATACGACGTAAATAAAAAACGCTGAGTTGTGTGTGGGTCGAACGGAATGGGGCACCGGAGACCCGAACTACAGCGCCACATGGAGAAATGCCCAGACACATGAGAGCGGAAGTCCAAAACACCGGAGCCTCATGTCGAACCCTCAAACCGAAGAAACGAAAGGGACATGATGAATAATCAAGAGCAGACTAGAGTGCACCGCATTGGCCAGTGCGGGCGACTAGTGCCGCGTCAGTTCGCGTTGGCATTGGTATTGCTTGTCAGTTTGTTGAGTCTCACTACCGCGGCATCGGCACAGCTGACCACCGCGGACATTCTCGGAACAGTCACCGACACCTCGGGCGCAGTGGTACCGAATGCCACCCTTACTCTTACCGACCTGGCGACGAACCAGATCCGCACCGTGCAGTCCAATGGCACGGGCGAATATATTTTCCCTCTGCTTCCCGTCGGGCATTACTCAATACTGGTGAAAGCTGCCGGCTTCGAGGCGTCGAAGACCGCCGACCTCTCCGTGGAGGCGGGCGACCGCGCGCGGGCCGACATCCAGCTCCATGTGGGCGCCGCGACCGACGTTGTCGAGGTGACGGCGACCACCCCCCTGCTGCAGGCGGACAGCGCCACCGTGAGTTCATCGGTGACAGAGGAATCCGTGCAGGATCTCCCGGTGAACAATCGTAACTTTGTGAACCTGGTGCAGATTGTCCCCGGCGCCAATGAAGGCCCGGGCAACGGACTGACCAGCGGCGGCCGCCCAGACGATCGCCGTCAGACCGCCAGCTTCGCCGTGAACGGCCAGGATGACACGCTCAACAACTACACCATCGACGGCATCGACGATAACGAGCGCATCATCGGAACCATCGGCGTGCGTCCCGTGGTGGAAGCCATCAACGAAATCACGGTGCAGACCAACAACTACACGGCGGAAGTGGGCCGCACGGCCGGCGGCGTGGTCAGCGTCATCACGCAAGAAGGAGGCAATCAGTTTCACGGCCAGGTATATGAATTCTTCCGCAATGACATTTTCGACGCGCGGAATGTGCTGCAAACCACCGGCGACAAGCCGGAACTGCGCCAGAACCAGTTTGGCGGCGGCATCGGCGGGCCGATCTTCAAGAATCGCACCTTCTTTTTCGGCGACTACGAGGGCTTTCGTTTTGTATCCGGGCTCACCTATACCAAGGAAACCCTCACGCAGGACGAGTACAACGACGTCAACAGCCTGAATGGCGGGTCACCGCAACTGCTGCTCGCTAACGGAAACGGCACACAGAATCAAGCTGTGGATCCCATTGCGCTGGCCTACCTGAAGCTGTATCCGGCTCCCAACGCCGGGCCCCTGGACTCGCTCTCCAATAACCACGTCATCAGCCCCAATAAGACGCAGTTCTCGAACAACTTCGACGTCCGCGTGGATCATAAGTTCTCGGACCGCGACCTCTTCTTCGGCCGCTACGACTACAACCACGTCAATACCTTTACGCCCGCGGGTTTCGGCACCGATGCCGCAACCGGACTCCAGATCAGCGGCGGGCAGTTCGATTTCGACGGTCCGGCGACGGATGTGGCGCAACAATACGGCTACGGCTATACGCACACCTTTACGCAAAACCTGATAGCGGACTTCCGCGCTGCCTACACCCGCATCAACAACCTCTCGCTGCCCCTCAACTCCGGTGTCTCGGGCGGCGCGGACTCAGTCGTTGCGGGCAGCAACGGTACCTTCGCGGCTAACCTGAACAGCCAAAGCAACAACCTGACACCGATCGGTTTTCCCGGTGTGGGCGACATTGGAGATGGCTCTTTTGTTCCCCTGCAGGACATTGACGGCAGCTACCAATATCTGGGAACGGTCAGCTATACCAAGGGCCGCCACAACATCAAATTCGGCGCCAGCCTGATTCGCCGCGAAGCCCGCAACGTGCAAAGCCCCTACGTCGCCGGTCAATACACCTTCGGACTGGTTACCGACTCGTCGCGCCCGGCAGGTTCGCCTCCTGGCACCCCATTGAGTGCTGTTCAACAGCGCGACAACGGTATTGCATCCGCGTTAACGGGCGCCTTCAGCGGAGAGCAGCGCCAGGTCGACATCACGCCCCCGGACTATCGCACCTGGGAGCCCAGCGGCTTCGTGCAGGACTCCTGGAAGGTGACGCCCAGGCTGACGGTGCTCTACGGCATTCGCTATGACGTATACACGCCCTTTACCGAGGCGCACGGCCGGATTGCCAACTTCGACTTCGCCGAGGCCCTTGGCCTGTCGCCCTCAACCGTCGGCAGCGCTCTCAAGATCGCCAATGTCGGCGGCGTGGATGGTCACGCGGGAATCTCAACCGATCACTCCAACGTGGCGCCACGCGTGGGCTTCGCCTGGTCGGTTCGGCCTACAACGGTCATCCGCGGCGGTTTCGGACTAAGTTACTTCCCCGGCAACTACACCTCCAACACCGACCTGAAGAATGTACCCTTTCTCTCCAATTTCCAGCCCAGTTGCCAGTCGGCGGAAGCAATCGCGATCGAAGCCAACTACGAGCAAGCAGCAGGCAACGCCGGTCAAACCGTAGGCAATGGCCAATGCGCCCCTGCCTACGCCCAGTTCGATCAGGGCCTGCCGTTGCCGACGGTGCCCGATGTATCCAACCTGCAGACGCTCAATCCGCTGTCGTTTAACACGGAGTCTTCCAACTTCAAATCAGGCGCCATCGACCAGTACAACCTGCAGGTCGAGCAGCAGTTCGGAGCGAATGTCCTGAGCGTAGGCTATGTGGGCAACGTGGCGCACCACCTGCCGCAGGTGATCAACGACATCAACCAACCCTCGCCCTACAGCACCAATCCCAACAACGCCAACTACAATCCAGGTCCTGGACCGGGGCCTCGTGCCAACAGCGGACCGCGCCAACTGGATTCCCAGTTTCCCAATCTCAACCTCAGCGGAGTGGGCCTGGTGGAGAGCGAAGGCGTCTCCAACTACAACGGCTTGCAGGTCTCCTATCAGCGGCGTCTGAGTCAGGGTCTGGCCTTTGATGCCAACTACACATGGGCGAAGGATCTTGGCGACGTAACGGGCTACTCGCAGGAAGGCAGCCAGGAAGGCTTCAGCGATGCCGACCCATTCCTGCTTAGGCAGATTGAATATGGCCCCGCGGAGAACGATATCCGCAACCGCTTTGCACTCTCTTTGAACTACACGTTCCAGTATGGCAAGAGCTGGACCGGTATCAGCAAGGAGGCACTCACCGGTTGGGGGGTTAGCACCATCACGGTTTGGCAGAGCGGCAAGCCGTTCACGATCCTCAACAATGGCGGCAATTCCGCTCCGGTAAGCGACACCACGACCTACACCTTCAACAACCAAACGGTTACCGAGTCCTACGGCGACCGCGCTGTGCCGAATAACGGCGGCGGCAGGGATCGCCCCGACCAGATAGCCAGCCCTCGCGGAAACAAGTCGAACAGCCAGTTTTTCAATGTCCTGGCTTTCCACCCTCAACCCACGGGACAAATTGGCACCACGGCCCGCAACTCGCTCAACGGCCCGGACTACCGCCATGTGGATCTGTCGGTCTTCAAGAACTTCAAGCTGACAGAGGCCACCAACCTGCAGTTCCGTGCGGAGTCCTACAACATCAGCAACACGCCGAACTTCATCTTCCCGCTGGGAGATGGCAGTACTGAGGTGGGCAGCTCCAACTTTGGCCGGGTTGTCAACTACGATCCGAACTATGTCCCACGGCAGTACCAGTTCGCGCTCAAGGTGCAGTTCTAAGCCAGAGTAGTTAGACATACTTGAAAGTCCATCCGGGAAACTCTCCGCCGTGAGCCGCCAGGCGCACTTCGGGGAGGCTCCCGGATGGATGCTTATTTAGAGATAGACCCGTGCTCCGGGACAACGAGCTTCCGCAAGCAGTTTGTGAGTCAAGGCGTGGTGCGCCGCCACGCATAGTCGCGCGCACTCAGACTTTTTAGCGCGCCCGGAAAGCTGCGCCTAGCCGCCTGTGGTTGAAGTCTGGTTTTGAAAGGGCACGACTTTAGCCGTGCCGTAAATAGCCTGGAGTGAAGCGGGCTTTAGCCCCTGAGGGATGTTTTTTCGGAGATTGCGACTTCCACCACAGGCTGCTAGGAGGTTAGCCCGTAGAGACCGTGCGCGGCGATGTAATGAAGGACGGCGGGGGCCAGATCGGGAGCCTGACCGGAAGCCTGGTCGGTGGGCTGCGCGGCGTGAATCTGGCGGCGGATGGCGGAGGCGCTGATGTCGAGGTGGAGGCCGGGCAGGAGATAGAAAGGCGCGGTGTTGCCGGAGGCGTTGCGGAGGATGGCGCGGCGGAGGTCGATGCCGGCGGGCGCGGAGACAGCTTCCGAGATGGGCGCGGGCGGGGCGTCGAGCGTGAGGCCGGCGGGGAGCAGGGCGGCGATGTTGCCGATGGGCTCGCCGGGACGCGCGGCGACGATGAGCGTGGCGGCGAAGGGCAGCTCGGCGCTGCGGTGCCAGAGGCGGAGGTTGACGAGGGAGTCCGCGCCGAGGAGGCAGAAGAGCTCGGCGGCGGGCGGCAGGGTGGCACGCAGGGCGCTGAGTGTATCGAATGTGTAGTTGGGCGTGTGGTTGGGCGTGCTGCCGGGTGCGTCGATGGGGGCGTCGGCGAGAGACAACTCGAAGTTGGGTTCGCCGGCGATGGCGAGGCGGGTCATGGCGACGCGGTGCTCGAAGCTGGCCGTGGAGCCTGCGGGCTTGAGAGGCTGCGCGGCGACGGGCGCGAAGAGGACGCGGTCGAGCGCAAGCGCGGATTGCGCGGCGCGGGCGATGGCGATGTGGCCGCGGTGAGGCGGGTCAAAACTGCCGCCCAAGAAAGCTACGCGGCTACCACCCGATAAGACTTGGCGCGGGTCGTCGGTCATTGAATTTATGGTAGCGCCGGGGGATGCCGTAGGATCGAAGACGTGATGCGATATCTGATTGCGGTGTTGGCGTTGGCGGGCGCGGTGTTTTCCGGGCTTGCGTTGCAGGTTCACTACTCGACGGGGGCCGAGCCCTGCTCGATCAACGAGAAGTGGGACTGCGGAGTGGTGAATCAAAGCCGGTTTGCGATGATGGGCCCGGTACCCGTGGCGGCGATCGGGATTGCGGGCTATCTGCTGCTGGGCGGGCTGGCGCTGGCGCGGCGGCGGCTGGCGCTGCATGTGGCGGCGCTGCTGGCGCTGGTGTTCGCGCTGCGGCTCACGTTTATCGAGAAGTACGACCTGCTGGTGTGGTGTTTATATTGCGTGATCTCGCAGGGGATTATTGCGCTGCTGACGGTGCTGAGTTTGGCGTGGCTGGGGTGGGAGTACTGGCGGCTGCAGCGCGGGGCTGCGATGCGGGGGTGAAGCCCACCCGTATTAGATGCGCGCATTCAGGGGCCTGAAGGCCCCTGCTCCCTCCGACCGCGGCTGGTGAGGGTTTGTGCTTTCCCAGGTTAGGCGCAAAGGCGCGCCGAACCTGGGGCACCCGGGATTCGTCTGACCAAGGGTCGGTGCCATAGCCCTGGCAGGTAGGCGGAGTGCGAGCGCTGGTAAACTTGATGTATCAGTATGTTGAAGAAACGCTATACGCAGTGGATGTATGAGTGGGAGACGCGGCTGACGACGCGCGATGAGAATCGCGTGGTGCGGCCGTTGGAGTGGGGCTTTGAGTGGGTCGAGTCCTTTCTTGAGTCGCATGGGTTTGGAAGCGCGATTCCGGGGCCTGAGGTGCTGCGCGACGATGCTGCGGCTGAGGCCGCGATGGTGCGGATCAATCAACTGCTGATTCGGCACAGCGACAAATTTTTTGGCTACGAGCGGCCGGCGGACTTTCGGCTGGAGGAGCGGCATCCGATGCTGTTCCCGACCAATGTGCGGCCGGAGACGCTGGCGCAGGATGCGGCGCTGCGCGCGCAGGCCGAGGCCGGAGAGACGCCCACGGCGCAGTTTTTGCGGTTCACGTCGCCGGAGCGGACGCCGCATCCGGAGAACGATCAGGTGAATGCGCGGTGGTATCCGGCGCCGGCGCACAAGGATCCCAAGCGGCCCAAGCAGGCGATCATCGTGATGCCGCAGTGGAATGCGGATGCCTTCAGCCACAATGCGCTGTGCGGGGCCTTCAATAAATTCGGCGTCTCGGCGCTGCGGCTGTCGAAGCCGTATCACGACATTCGGCGGCCGGCGGAGCTGGAGCGCTCGGACTACGCGGTGAGCGCGAATATCGGGCGGACGATTTCGGCGTGCCGGCAGGCGGTGGTGGACATTCGCTGCTGCCTGGACTGGCTGGAGGAGCAGGGCTACGAGCACTTTGGCGTGCTGGGGACGAGCCTGGGCTCGTGCTATGCGTTTTTGGCCAGCGCGCACGACAAGCGGCTGCGCGTGAATGCGTTCAACCATGCGTCGACGGCATTTGGCGACGTGGTGTGGGCGGGGCAGAGCACGCGGCATATTCGCCAGGGATTGGAAGAGGCGGGCCTAACGCAGGAGCGGCTGCGCGCGCTATGGTCGGCGGTGAGCCCGGTGAACTATTTTGACCGCATGGCGAGCGCGGAAGTGGATGGGCTCGCGAAAAAGATCCTGCTGGTGTATGCGGAGTATGACCTGACGTTTCCCAGGCAGTACTCGCTTGAGGTGGTTGAGGAATTCAAACGGGTGGGGCTGAACTTTACGCCGCGGGTACTGCCGTGCGGTCACTACACCACGGGCGAGACGCCTTACAAATATATCGATGGGTGGTATCTGGGGTCGTTTGTTTGGCGGTCGTATAAAGAACTGCGGGCGGAGAAGGCGGCGGGGCGCGGCGCGGCTGTGGCGAGCGTGGAAGAGGAAGTTAGCGCGCGGTAGGTCTGAACGGACAAGCGGAACCTTTTGTGTTCGTGCTTTCCCGGCGAGTCTAGCGCGGTTGCGTTGCGGCGAGGGCATTTTGAAGGGCCTCCACGCGCAGGGGGCCCTTTTCTTCCGCAGCTTCGCGCATGGTCTGGCCTTTCTTGTTGCGCAGGTTCAGGTCGGCACCGTACTTGAGAAAGAGCGGAATCGCCTCGTTGTCGACGGTGGTGACGATGGGTGTGTCGCCGTCGTTATTTTGCGCGTTGATGTTGGCCCCGCGCTTCAATAGTTCTTCTTCCACGTCGGTCAAGAAGGTTTCGTGCAACGGAGTGTTGCCGTCGTCGTCGCGGGCGTTGACGTTGGCTCCGGCGTCGAGAAGGAGGCGTACGCACTCGACGCGCGCGCCGTCCGCATCGCTGTCGCGGTAATCTCCGGCCGCGAATAGGGCGGTTTTGCCTTCGCGGTCGCGGCCTTCGATATCGGGATGGTAGCTGAGTACCTCGCGGACAAGGTCGGGATTTCCCGAGGAGGCCGCGTAGATGAGAATGCTTCTGCGATCCGGAAAATGCGCTTCATGGCCGTCGCTACTGGTGACAATGAGTTTGCTTAGGTCGTCGTTGGGGTTGGCACCATAAGCAAGGAGCATGCGGACGGCTTCGAGGCTTCCTGCGTCTGCGGCGTTGATGAGGGCGAGGTTCTTGCCGGTCTGGTCGTCCCTGCTGACTTCGTCGGCGATGAATATGCGCAGGACGTCTGGGTGTTCGGCGGCGGCGGCGAGCATCCCGACCTGATTGAAGGGACTCACTCTAGTTGGGTCTTTGAGTTTGGGCGCGGGGAGTGGTGTGAGAGGAACACCGGCATCGAGAAGGGCCTGCACTGTTTCTGCTTCGCCACGCGCGGCGGCTTGCTTGAGCAGGACCTGCGCGTCGAAGGTGCGGAAGTTGTAGTGCTCGTCTTTGAGGGTTTCGACTAAGCCGTCTTTGCCTGTGATCCAGCGAGCGGTTCCGGCGACAGTGTCGACCGCTTCTTCGAGGTCGCTGACGACGGTGGGCATGCCGACCCAGGAACCGACATAGTCCATGACCTGCTTGGTTTGGCCGTCGACAGAGATCGAGAGCTGATAGGTTGGGCTGTCCGTTACACCGGCAACATACTCGTTGTCCATCGAGTAGAAATCTGCCTTGATAAAGCGGGCGGCGAGGTCGCGGACGGCGTCGGGATCGACGGCGGCGGTGTGTTTGCCAGAGGCGGCGACGTAGCCTCTGCCGTCGAAGACGATGCTCCCTTGTGTGACGGCAACTTGGTAGGACGGACATGTGCCGTAGCAGCCGGAGCGGCTTAGTTTGATCTCGATTTTGGAGTCGGGCTTGAGTTTGGGTGGGGCGACATGGCGGTTGGGCAGGCGCTCGGGCGGAACGAGGTCGATGTACTCTTCAACCTGCGCGGTGACCGGCTTGCCGTTCTTCTCGAAGGGAGTGAACTTCCATTGATAGACCTCGGATTCGAGGTCGGGCCAGAGAGGCAATGTGTTTTTGTCCCCGTCGGCTTTGGCGTCGGTGATGTCGCCTGTGGGCGAGACGGTGAGGGTGAGGTGGAGCTGATTGAAACCCGCGCGCACGCCCTCGTGTGGGATGGTGCGGCGATGCGGCTTGAGTTCGTGAGTCCTGGCCGTATCGTAGTCGACGGACAATGCCTGGCCGACAGCAAAGACTGGAGCGGCCAGTAGACACGCAAGGAGAACGGTCGCGCGGTTCATAATGCCCATCTTAGACCTGCGGACCGGGAAGAGGTTATGGCGAAGCTATGAATAATTACCGGAGTTAGAGGGCCAGGTTGGTGCGGTTCGTCGTTTCCCACCCATCGCGCACAGGACGCGCGATGGATGGGGCACAGATGTTCTTGCGGATTGAGGATGAGCCAAGAGCAGCCGCGGGCTGGCCTCGCGCTCTACGTGGTACGCAGGTAGGTGGTATATGGCTCCGATCCCACTTCAGTGAAGGGAACAAATCGATGCGCCGCCCCTCCCGCATTTGATCGCCATTCGCGCTGCGAAACCTGCCGCAGATTCAGCAACGCATTTCTCGCGAACGCCGGCATCGGGCTGTTTTGCTCCGGCTTCAGCGCGAACAGCACCAGCGGCCCGCGCATCACGGCGACGGTATCCGGGTGCTCGCGGTCGATCGCCTCCAGACGCACGGGAAGCGGTATATCCAACTCAACGCGGTCTCCATCGTTCCAGGTTCGTTGCACCGCCGCAAAGCGACCCGGCGTGAGATCCCCGGCCCAGCGTTTCCCATTCACCGCCAGCGTAACTCGGCTGGTCCATTGCGGAATGCGAAAGTGCAGCGTCATGCCGGCGGGCGTCGCACTGTTCACCACGAACGAGATGTGCGATTGATAGGGCCACGCACTCTCCTGCGCAATCGAAACGACATTGCCATGCCGGTTCCACCTGAGCGTGGACGGAATGTAGAGATTGACGAAGACATCGCGATCGTCGTGAAAATAGGCCTGGATGCGGTAATCCGCCGCCACTTGCGGAAGCGTGCCGGAGCAGCATGGCCAGCGGGCTGACTTATAGACTCGCTCGCCGTCGAAGTTATAGTCGGCGTAATAAAACGCCTGGCCGTTGTTTTGCAGCGGTTTGGCTCCGAGCACTGTGTTGTACATCATGCGCTCCATGCTGTCGCCGTAGCGCGAGTCACCCGTGACGCGCAGCAGATAGCGGGTCAGCTTGAAGTGAGCGTAACTGCCGCAGGGAGTTTCGAAGCTGGCGTGGGTATTGCCGAGGCTCGCATACATGTCGCCGCTGCCGGGCGCGCGCAGTTGCTCGTCGGGCCCCCAGCCGCCGGTGGCATAGCTCTGCTCGGTCAGCATGGTGAATGCATTCTTGGCCGCGCGCAGGTGCATTGCGCTGCCGCCAACCATATAGGCCATCATCGCGGAGCTGAGTGAGTTCACATAGCTGTAGGCATGGCGTCCGGCGAGCACGTTCTCGCCGCGCGCCAGCGGCTCAAACCAGGCCTTGTCGTCGAGATAACGAAACGCGAGGTCGTAATACCGGCGGCCAGCACCGCGTTGATAGGCGATGAAGAGATTCTCCGGCATGGTGTACGACTCGTCCCAGTTCCACGAGTCTCCGTGCCTGTCCGGCCGCCACGAAACATCGTGCTCAATAGCCTGCTGCGGCAAAAGTGGGAGCGCGGTATTCGTTGTCTTCTCCAGAATGGCCATCGCATCGGGATCGTTCGCATAGGTGTGCGAATCGAGCAGGCCCAGCAGCAGCTTGTCATAGCAATACGCGGGAAAGCGATTCTTCACGTAAAAATCGGGACTGATGGTCTGCGCGTAAAGCTGGTTGAGGCGCAGCACCCTGGCCCGCGTGGCCTCGTCGCCCGTGATGGCATAGATACGCGCCAGCGCCGATACCCACTGCCCAAAGGCGCAGGCAGGCGCAAAGGCGGAGTCGCCCGCGAAGCGGCTCAAATCCGGGTCGTAGTGATACCAGTCGCCGAGATCCTCGCCGGGCGCCGGCATGCCGGCCATTTCGCGCAGCGGCTTCAGCAGGCTGTCGTCGCTCAACTGCATCAGGACTGCGTGCGTCTCGTGTAGCTGCGCATCGTGCAGGTCGCTCGAGAGAAATACATCGCCGTAACCGAACTCCGAGAGCGGCTTGGCGGCGCCGGCGATAGCGGCGAAGGAAATATCGCTCCAGGCGCCACGGGCTGCGATGGCGGCGGCAGTGGTCGCAGCCGAGCGTACAAACTTCCTGCGGGAAAGATGGCAATTCATCATCGGGAAACCTCCTTGGCCGTTGCGCCTGCGCAAGCTCGATTCGCCCGCTCAACCAGGGCGATATCAACGTATGCATCTGCGCTGAACTTCCGCTTAATCCAGAAAGCGTTTACTGATAACATCGTTGAGTCCGCTCATCTGTGTGGCCGGGTGCCGGGTGCCGGGTGCCCCAGGTCTCGCCTTTGAGACCTGGGAAACTACGAATCTTCACCGTCGCGGTATTAGCCGCTCACGCATGCACGCCGCGCTAGAAAAAATAGGAGACCTGACCCTATGCACCGTCGTTCCGCTGCCCGACCCAGTATAGTTCATCTTTTCGCGCTCGTGATAGCCGTTTGCCTGGCCAGTGCGGTGAGCCAACTGCCGGGGCAGGTTGAGCCCCACCAGAAACCCGTCGCGCAAGCTCCCGCTTCTTCAGGTTCTCCGGTGGCCTTCCCGACGGTGCTCTACGGCGCGGCTTACTACCACGAATACGAGCCTTACGAGCGGCTCTACCAGGACGTGCAGCTCATGAAGAGCGCCGGTTTGACCGTGGTACGCATGGGCGAATCCACATGGAGCCTGTGGGAGCCGGAGGATGGGCACTTCGAATATGCGTGGATGGATCGGGTCGTGGATGCCATGGGCAAGGCTGGGATCAAAGTCATCATGGGCACGCCGACCTACTCCATTCCGACGTGGCTCTATCACGAACACCCTGAAGTGCTCGCGCAGCCGCTCGGCGGCGAGAAGGTGTTCTATGGCATGCGGCAAAACATGGACATCGAGAATCCCACGTTTCGCTTTTATGCGCAGCGCATGATTGCCAAGCTCGTGGAGCACTACAAGAACAACCCCAACGTTATCGGCTGGCAGATCGACAATGAGACCGCATCTTATGGAGCAGCGAACCGCGATGTCTTTATCGGCTTTGTCAATCACCTGAAGGAAAAATTCGGAACGACGGAGAACCTGAACAAGGCATGGTTCCTCAATTACTGGGGCGAGAATGTGAACTCCTGGGAGGATATGCCCACGCGCGACAGCGCGCAGAGCACCGGCTACAAGCTCGAGTGGTCACGCTGGCAACAGCTCCGCGTGACGGACTACCTCGCGTGGCAGGCTGAGTTGGTCAGGAAGTATCGCGGCCCCCATCAATTTGTGACCACCGACTTTGCCGGAGGCTTTAAGCCGGATGTGAACGAGGAAGCCGTCGCTTCCACGCTCGACATTGCCGCGGTCAACAACTATCACGGCACGCAAAATCACTTCGACGGGGCGAGTCAATCCTTCGCCGAAGACTATACGCGTTCGCTCAAGCGCGGCAACTTTCTGGTGACTGAGACCAACGCGCAGACTACCGACTGGTCGTCGGCATTTCAATTCCCGCCCTACGAGGGGCAGTTGCGCGAGGACGTTTACACCCACATCGCCAACGGAGCGGACATGGTGGAGTACTGGCACTGGGCCTCGATTCCCGCCAACCAGGAGATGTATTGGAAGGGCGTTCTCTCCCACGACTACGAGCCCAACCGCGCCTACGCTGAAGTTTCGCGCACCGCCCATGAGCTCGCGCGAATCGGTCCGCAACTTGTAGGGATGCAGCAGAAAAATCAGGTAGCGATTCTTTGGAGCCGAGACTCCTTGAACGCCATCAGCTTCATGCCTTTCAATTCGAGCGGCCCGCAATGGTCGTTTGCGCCGCCCGTTGCCGACTACGGCTCGCTGGTGGCGCAATTTCACCAGGTGTTGTATTCACTCAATACGGGCGTGGATTTCGTCTTTCCCGAAACTACGGATTTCTCGCAGTACAAACTACTCATCGTCCCCGCGCTCTACGTCGCGGATGACGCGCTGCTGCAGCGCATCTCAGACTATGTGAAAAATGGCGGCCATGTTGTGATGACCTTCAAGAGCGGCTTCACCAATGAAAACTCCGCTGCCCGCTGGGTGCGCGCGCCCGGACCGCTGCGCGAAGCCGCCGGTTTCAGCTATCAGGAATTCTCAAATCTGGAACAGCCGCTGGCGCTGAAGGGAGATCCCTTTCAGGCGGGCGCGGACAACAAGGTAATGTACTGGGCAGAGTTCCTCATGCCAGAGCATGCCAAGGCGCTCGCGTATTACGATCACTCTTTCTTCGGGCGCTGGCCGGCGATTACCGAGAATGAATATGGTGCGGGCACTTTGCTCTACGAGGGGACTTACCTTAGCGACGGCCTGCAGCGTGCAATTCTCGGCCGCGCTCTCAAAGCTGCCGGTCTCACCGGCTCCGATCAGCAACTCCCATCGGCCATCCATGTGGTGAACGGCATAGATCGTCTGGGCAAGCGCCTTCACTATTACTTCAATTACTCGGAAGCCCCGGAATCCTTCGCCTACGCCTATGCCGCCGGAAAAGATTTGCTGACCGATGCGCCGGTCATCAATTCGCAGCGCGTTACCTTGAAGGCGTGGGATCTGGCGATTGTTGAAGAGCAATAACCGGCGGAGTTATTGCCGCCGCAGCTCAAACTTGTGTGCGCTCGGGGTCTGCTTTTTTTCAATCTCGAGCGCGAACTGATCTTCGCCCTGCCGCAGTTTGGCTTCGGCAGCCGGCGATGCGGCGTCTTCTTTCAGGTCCGCACTCAGCACGAAGCGCGCCTGGTCGAGTTGCATGCGCTGCAACTCCGTTGAGTCAATGTCGCGCGCCTGGTTCACCATCGGCGTCTTGTAGAGTGCGAGATTGATGCCCGCCTTCAGCTCCTGGCTTGAAAATGTCGCGACCATCTTTCCGTCGATCAAAAGCTGGTATTGGCCTGTCGTGAGACCTTCAACCCGCAAATTCTGCTGATCGACCTGCGCGATGTTTGAAATCTTGAGCAGCAGCGCGATCATGCCGTTGTTGTAGTCGAAGGGAAGCGGCAGCGCACGGTCTTGCTGCATCCACTCGAGACCGGCAGCAGTCTTCTTGAGTTGAGTGATCGTCGTCTTCTCGGCGTCCAACGCGCGGGCTTCGTCCGCGGTCAGCGTGACGCTGCTCACGATGGGGTCCACGTGCCAGGTGGAAAGCAATTGCGCCGCCATGATCCAGTGACCGATCTCCGCAGGGTGGATGCGATCGGGAATCATGAGCGCCGCAAGCTGCGGCGACTGAGCGTGCGCGCGCTCAAGTGCGTCGATCAGCGGCCGATGAAAGTCCGCGAGTAGAATCTTTCTTCCGGCGGACTGGCTCCGCTCGGCCGCCATCGCGGAGACATCGTTGGCAAGGTCGTCGATCACACGCGAGTAGCCGGGGAATTCCGTCCCGTGGGTGATTTCGTCATAGGGCGTGGAACGAATCAACGTCATCGCCGCGTCCGGCGCGGCTTGATGCAATGCGTCCAGCAGTTGTGTGTACCCCTTGCGAAAAGCCACGTCAATCGCAGGGTTCTCAGTGCCCCACCAGCCGTCGTTCATGCCCAGCATCACGGTGATCATCGCGGGATGAAAGGGCTGAACATCGCGCTGCACGCGCTGCGCCATCGAACCCGCGTATCCGCCCGATACCTGATCGCCGGGCACGCCGGCATTCACAAACGTGACGTGCAAATCTGGGTACCGGGTGAGAACAAAGTCCTCGGCAAAGCGCGTGTAGAGCCGCTGCGCGGTAATGCTATCGCCGTAAAACGCGACGGTCTCTCCATCGTGCAGCGCGAATTGCTGCGCCGGCTGCTGTGCCGGAAGAGTCGCGCATGAGGCGGCCAGCAGGCATGCCAGCCAGCCGGTCAACGCTATCCCGCATTTATGTATGAGTCGTATTTCCATGCTTATCCATTCGGATCTTCTGCGATCAATATGTCACTCGATACGCTTTGCCTTCCAGCTTGACGGGATCTTTTTCGGCGGAATGAAAGCGGATCAGGACCGGCTGACCAGGCGTGAGGTCTGACGCTTTGATCTCGCCAACTGCCCAGGAGAGACCGCTCCAAATAATTTTGTCATAGTCGATGGCTACGGGAATCGTCCGCTCGCCTTGCGTCGCTTCGATGGTGAAAATTTTGGCCATGTTGGTTCCATCGGGAGGACCGCCCGCCCAGGTACGCCGGATATCCCCCTCTGGAGTGTGCTCACGCATGATGACCCGCAGCGTGCCTGCGCGCGGCGGCGCGATGCTGGCCTCAATGGTGCTCGGCGCAGTTGTATGAAAGTCGGCCTGTACGGGCTCAATCGAAGTGGGAATGACCACATCGTCCTGAATGCCAAAATCGTAGCTCGGCGCGGCATAGTCTCCATAGCCAACCATTGCCATTTGGCCGGGACCGAGTGTGATCTTGTTGCCGTTGAGCACCGGCGTGAATCCGGCATCGCGAAACTGTACCTTGCCGTTGATGAGAGGCTTCTGATCGAATGCGACGGGTGGCAGTGTGAGCGTGGCAACGGTCTGTCCAGGATTCATGGCCACGTAAATCGAGCCGCGAGTGGTGACGCCGGCAAAGCCGTAGGGCTCGATGTCGCCGGGGATGCCGCCAAACGTGTGGATGCGGCCCAGGCCTTGCAGCTCAAAGAACAGCGCCTGCGCGCGCGCCATCCACGACGCATCTTTGCCCTGAATCAGCTCGATGTTGCCATGCACGGTATTCACCCATCCGCCGCGGGCCATCATCAGCATGTATGCGCCCTTCCACGCATGCAGGCCGCGGTAGTAAATCGTGCCCGTCTTGCCGACCATGAAGCCCGTGGAATCGATCCGTTCGAGCGGAAAGCCCAACTGCTCGAAGCGCCGCACCATGTGGTCGCTGTAGATGTCCATCGACCGCCAGAAGTTGGCCTCCGGCACGTCGGACGGGCGCGGGTCGCCGGTATATTGCATCTGGAAAACGCTGAGCCAGCGCAGGTCCGTAGCATCGTGGAAGGGAAGCGGCTCGAATGTATTATCGAGGTCGCCGCCGAAGCCGTTGAAGGCGATCAGCACTGCCTGTGGATTCCTGGCGCGGAAGGCGAGCAGTGCCGCGCGAAAGGCATTGGCATTGCGCTCTCTGATCTCCTCCACGCTCAACTTCGCGGCGCTCGCTGGCGTGGCCGCGCTCAGATCCACAAAGTCGAACTTGAACATGCGGATGCCGTGGTCATACCAGTACTGGAGTGCATTCATGAAGTCGGGAAGAAACCCGCCCTCAAAGAACGACATGGCTCCGCCATCCTTATTGAGAGAATCTTTCCATGCCGGCGCGGCCTGGATTTTAACCAGTGTGTTGGTGCTGAACCACATGCCGGGCAGCACTCCGTTGGCGCGGCACTTATTGATCCACGCATCGGGACCATTGGGCCAGTTGGCCGCGCGCCATGTGCGATACCCCCCGTCGGGCGCAAACCAGAAAGCATCCATCATGTAGTAGTCGAAGCGCACGCCGGCCTCCTTCAGGCGCAGCAGCTCGTCCAGTTCGCGCATGGCCAGCGATTCGGTCAGAGGAATGTTGTCGGAGAGCTCATCGTAGGACGACCAGTTGTTGTAGACCGAGATGGGCGTTTGCAGCGCAGGCGGTGGAGGTTCGTTTTGTGAGAGAAGGGGCATCGCGATAACGCCGCAAAGCACCACCGTTGACGCTCTTTGAATCACTCGGCGAATCGTGCCGCACTTGAACTCGAACCTGGTCATCGTTTTTCCCCGGCCGTGGTCTACGGCAACATCTCAGCATAGTGCGGCACGCCGAGCAGCGAGCGCACGGCCCCGCCGAGCGTTGCCGCGTTCTGGAAGCCTCGCCATTCGTGAAGAATTTTCCCATCGGCAGACAACAGGCGAATCGAGCCGCCCAGCTTTCCATCATGCTCGAAGCGAATTTCCTTCGCATCGAGATCGAGCAGCGCGTTTGCGACTGCTTGCTGCGCGCCTGCTGCTTGCGAATCCGTCCGCGCGTGAAGATGCACGGCCACTTGCAATGCGTGTGGGCCATACTGCAAAGCCAGGCTGCGCAACACCATCAACTGGGCTCGCGGCGCCGGCGTGAGCAGTCCGTCCGCATCGAGCGCGAAGTCGACCGTGGCGTCGATGCGAAGCGATGAAGCTTTGTGCGCTGTCTCGTCGATGCGCTTTAGCGTTGAACCCTGTTCGATGCCCGCGGCCTGAAGAGCGGCGAGCGATGTGCCGCGCTGTCCCGCGATAGTGAAGTTCGTGTCTCCCGTGCTCCGCAATCGATATGTGTTCGCCGAGGGCGCGAACTGCGCGTTGGCGTGGTAGAAGTACCGGCTGTCGGACTCGATGCGATTTCCGCTGAAGACCACCGGAACTCCGCCCGTGCCGGCATCATCCTGAATGGCCGCCGCGGTTGACACCGGCGGATTCCACACAATCGTGTTGCCCTCGACGCGCAATCCTTTGATCTCACCATCGTTCCAGGTGTGCAGGTAGATTGCGCCCTGCAGGGCCGCCAGCCGCGGACTCAGCCCGTTATCGATGCACAAATTATCGCGGACCAGACTGTCGATGGTCTTATAGCCGGCCGCAAACGCCGCGATGCAGTAGCCCTGCGTGTCGTGAGCGTAGTTGCGCTCCACAACGTTGCGCGTGTTGTCCCAATCGATATCGTAGGCGCCGCCATCCACGCCGGGGCTGTCGGTCAGGAACGCCTCATTGTCCCGCACCGTGCAGTCGGTACAGGTCCAGGTCCAGATCGCGTTGGGCGTGCCATTGGTCTCGGTCGCCTGCATTCCTGTCTGCCACGCCGTGCTGGTCTCGATCAAACCGTCGGAATCGCGAAACAACACGATGCCGTCGCCGTAGACATCCTGCACGCTGGAGTTGCGCACAACAATGTGATGATTGAGCGGAGCATCGGACTTCCAGGCGTAGTTTCCGCCGCCGATGAGAATGCCGGCCCATTGATTGGTGTGCGCCACAATGGCACCGTCAACCAATACATCTTCAAACGCCACATCGGGGCCGCTCGGACCCACAAGGATCAGGCCGTTGTCCTTATTTGTGAGCTCGCCGCCTTGCACATCGTGAACCGAAAGGTTTTTGAGATAGATGTGGTGCAGCGTGCCCTTGTCGCCGCTCACAAAGATGCCGTACTTGCTCGATCCGGAAAGATCGAGCGAGTCAATCTGCCAGTATTCCTGATTGAAAAGCATCAGCACCTGGCGATCGGTCGAGGGAGCGACGATGCGCGGCTGCGGTCCCTGTCCATAAGCTGTCAGGCGAATCGGTTTCCCTTCCACTCCCGAACCCTGCGGAGAGAAAGCGCCGTGGCAAACCGCGCCGCGCGCCAGGGCAATCGTATCGCCGGCTTCAAACAGATGCGCCTGCGCAGGTGCCAGAGTATTCCACGGCCGATTGCTCGAGCCGTCTCCGCCTGCCGAGGCCGAGCAATCGACGAAGTACGAATGAAAGGACGGCGACGAAGCATTTTGCGTAAACGCGGCGACTGACGTGAGAGCAAGAAGCAATGCGGCCGCGTGCATCGGACGTTGCGCCTTGAGCAGCGCACAAATCGCAAGGGGAAGGGTGAAGAACTTCATGGAAACGTAAATCCTGAAAACGTAGAGGATGATGAGGCAACGCCTCAGAATAAATCGCCGGAACGGAGGCCTTTTGCAAGACCGCCGTTCCGGCTAACATCAGCGATGAGAATATCCAACCTTAAAAGATGAGCTTGCCAGCAATTTGTACCACACGGTTACCGAAGTCTTGGGTGATAGTGCCGAAGTTACCTTGACTCAGGTTGGCATTCGGGTTGTTGTAGTGTTCACTGTTGAAGGTATTGAACGCCTCCAGGCGCAACTGGAACGTAAAGCGCTTTTCAAATTGGATGTCTTTGGCCACCGAGGAGTCGAGATTGATATAGCCCGGACCGGTGATCAGGTTGCGTCCCGCGGTGCCGACGGTAATGGCGGTCCCCTGAGCGTGTGGAACATTGCTAAAGGCTGCCCTATTAAACCACTCGTTGACCGACCGCTTGTCCTTCGGCAATACCGGGTTGCCCACGAGGTTAGGCCGCAAACCGGGAAAGGCTCCTCCTGGGTCTGTTCCCTGGACTACGTTGACCGGAGTTCCCGTCCGCAGATTGGCGATAGGACTGTACCGCCATCCACCGAAGAGAGTGTCGAGCACCGGTCCCCAGTTGGAACCGATAGCCTGCCCCCTGCCGAAGGGCAGGTTGTAGGAGCCGCTGACGACAAGGTTCTGGCGCACATCGGCATCGGAGGTGGCATACTCCGGCTTCAGATTGTTGGGATTCTGCGGGCTGTCGTTGTTGTTGCCGATATCGAACGGTGCGGGGCCATTGTCCAGGCTGTGTCCCCAGGTGTAGCTAACCAGAAAAGAGACGTTCCTGGAGGCTTGTTTGGTGACCTTCACCTGCAGCGAGTCGTAATTACTCAGCCCCTCGTCGGTCAGGTATTGGATCTCGGCGAGATTAGGGTTGATAAGACCGTCCCCCCCGGTGGCTAGATCGGCATTGACATCGCCGATTCTGTAGGAAAGATGCTTTGAGGTAGAACCCACCCAGGCCAGATCAAGGGCGATCGTCCCAGTCAACTGCTGCTGCAGCGATACATTGAACGAACCCGTAGTTCCCGTCTTGATATGGGGATTCTCCGCATCGACGCTGACCGAGGGTACTGAGGCTGTGGGGGCGCTGGGGGTGAGGATGCCGCCGCCGTTCGGGGGGAAAGCAATGGTTGTATTGCGGGTGATTCCGAGGTCGTCCTGATAGAGAAAGGGAGAGGTCGGCGAAGAGGTTTGAGGGCCGCCGGCATAGAAGCTTGAGTAGGTGGATACGTCGGCAAACGGGATGTTCTGCGTGAGGAAATCTTCGCGCCCATCGTTCTCCGGCGAGTAGAAGATGGCCCCGCCGAACCGGAGCACAGTGTGGGGATGAATCAGATACGCGAAACCAAAACGGGGCGAGAACTCATCCTTGCGGGGAGTGACCAGGGAGCGCGAATTGCCGCCCAAGCCTGCCAGCAGCAGATTGCCGGTAGGGACGTCAAAATTAGATTGGCCGTTGTGGACCTCGGTCCAGGGATCCTGGAACTCGTAACGCAGACCATAGTTGAGCGTCAGTTTGGGAGTGATTCTGTACGAATCCTGGGCATAGAAGTCAAGGTTGTAGCTCTTGGTATGGGGGTGGGTCAACTGCAATCCAAAGTCTGCATTTGTAGGCAGTCCAAGCAGCAGGTCCGCGATATCCGATCCGCCGCTATAGTTATATCCACCGGGGACATCTGATATGAAGGAGTTTGCGCCGCCATAGTAGTAGCGTGGGTCCGGGGTATTTCCAAAGCCGAAGCTCTCGAAGAAGATGAAGCCGGTGGGGAAGATGGTGAAGTCGGGGTTGGAGTTGAGCAGCCGGAGGTCGCCGCCGAACTTGAGCTCGTGCCCCTTCAGGCCGCTCCATGTAAACGCGTCGCCGAATTGATAGTTTTCGTCGAGAATCTGGAATGGCTTGTAGGAGGAGCCCCCTGCAAAGTAGCCGTCCGCCAGATCGAGATAGGGATAAGAGTCCGTGACCGGAAACCCGGGGAGGGCGATGTTGCCAAAGCCATACTTGGTGGAGTAGTCGGTCCCGTCCAGCTCGTTTAACTGATTTTGATGATAGTTCAAGTAACCAAACCGAAACTCGTTGAGGGCATTGGGAGTGAAGATGTGATCGTAGGTCAGCGAGAGGGACTGCGCGCCATCAAGCTCGTCCTGATCGAAGTCGACACCGCCCGCGCCTGGCACAACGGTCTTTCCGTGGTACGGGTCTGTCGTTAGAGCGTGGTCGTTGTACCAGTGATAGACGGCATACAGCTTGTCTTTGCCGGTCAGAACAACGTCAAACCTGCTATCTACTTTGTTGTTTTGATCTGTAACCGGCGAGAATACCTGGAAGTTATTGAAATACCCGTTGTTATTCCCTGTCAGGTTGGGCGTGGGGAAGAAGTTCAATAAGGTGTTCAGGCCGGCCTGGCTGACCCGCGACGCGGGAATCACGTTGCCGGGGAATTGCTGCGCGACCGGACAGTAAAAATTGCTGCAATTCTCGATGGAGAAGTTAGGATCGAAGATAGGGTCGACCGTCCCGGCCGGCGGGCCGCCCGGTAACCCGGAGTTGGGGTCAATAAGGCCCGAAAGATCCACATCGCCGGTGGGCGTAACGTTGATCAGGCCTTTGGGTATGACGGAGTCGCGTTCCGTGAAGGCTAGCGCATTGCGCAGGCCCTCATAGGCGCCAAAGAGAAAGGCGCGGTTTCTCTTGATAGGCCCGCCCAGGGTGCCGCCGAAGTTATGCTGCTTGAGGATGGAGTTCGGTTGCGGCGCGGGGTCGCCGGGAATCGGCGATTTGGAAGTGGTGAAGTTAGGCCGGAAGAACTCGAATCCGTCGCCGTGAATGTGGTTGGTTCCGGCCTTGGTCTGCACCTCGAGGACTCCGCCGGCCGCGTTGCCGAACTCGGCGTTATACGATGCCGTGATCACCTTGAACTCTTCCACCGAGTCCACATTGGGTACGATCGTGACGTCCTGCGTGCGGTTGGTCGTGGACTCGATGCCGTCCAACTGGACGGAGTTGGAGTAGGAGCGCTGGCCGCTTACCCCGAGGCTGAACGTGTTAATGGTGCTTGAGCCTGCGGAGACACCAGGCACGAGCGAGGCCAACTGGAAAAAGTTACGCCCAATCAGGGGCGCATCCACGATGGCCTGGCTCTCGATTACGGTTCCCACTTCGGCGCTCTGGGACTGCAGCACGGGAGGCGCGTCGGACACTACCACTGAGGCGGAGACGCTGCCCACTTTCAAATGAAAGTTGAGACTCATGTGCTGGTCGATCACCAGTTGCGCGTGGTTGTACTTCTGCTCGGCGAATCCGGCGGCTGAAGCGGCCACGCTGTAAACGCCCGGCGGGACGCTCAACACGGTATAGTCGCCGGCGCTGTTGGAGACACCGGTGAAGGTGACGCCCTTGTTCTCATCCGTAGCCGTGATCGTGACCCCAGCGACAGTCGCGCCTGTGGCATCGGTGACCTGACCGAGAATCTGTCCTGTCGTCGCCTGACCCAGGCTGGGCATCGCGCCACCTGCGAACCATGAGGCGACCAACAACGACACGGACAACTGCCGAACGCAACTAAGACGAATCTGTTTCAAGAAACCACCTCCGAAAATGAAAACCCGGCGCCCGGATTATGGTTGGAACCAACCCATCCCGGACTGCCGCCGCACTCCTGGCAATCAGAGTTGCCAACAATCGTAGGCCAGCAATCGTTTACTGGCCCTAGCAAAGTCTTGCGAACTTCCCTGGAAAGAAGATTTCCGTAAGGTCCAAGATTAGGAGCCGCAATTTGCGCCTGTCAATGCGCTCAGGGTCGTTTTAACAACAAATCTTACTCTTAACGGATTAGCCGATTCGCAAGACAAGTCTCGCGAAAAAGTCCGCTACGGAGCGCCGCATGCATGGCATTGAGATAGTGCTTTGGCTGGGAAAACGAATCAATTCACCGTAATCCAGCCATTTCTCTCCCTTGCGGCGGCTGCATCGCCCGCTAGGCTGGGAGCGGCTCCGGAAACGACCGGTACCGCAACTCAGATGGGCGAACTCCTCCTCACCACCGGCTGCATGGTCAACGGCCTCGACACGATACGGCTGGAAAATCGCCTTCTCTGTCTCGACATCCTGCCCCAGGCCGGCGGCAAGATCCGGCAAATTACTTACAAGCCTCTTGACGCCCAACTCTTGTGGAATAACCCTCATATCGCTCCGGCGCAGCACGCGCCAATGGCCTGCTATGACGACCTGTGGAGCGGCGGCTGGGACGAGATTTTTCCCAATGACGAGGCAGATACCCTGGAGGGGCTCCAACTGCCGGACCACGGCGAGCTTTGGACAGGCTGCTGGCATTCCGAGCCGTTCGAGGGCGAGCAGACCACGAGCGTACGGCTCCGCTTGACCACCCCCATCAGCCGATTCAAGGTAGAAAAGACGATAACTCTGCGGCCCGAGAACGCGGCTTTTGAGGTCCGCTACCGCTTCACCAATGCCGGCGAGAAAACCTTTCCTTTTTTGTGGAAGCTGCATCCGGCCTTTGCCGTTTCCGCTCGCCATCGCATCGATTTTCCGCCCATGACCGTGCGGCGCGAGCTGGAGTTTCCCGGCTCGCTCGGCGAGGCTCCCACGACCTTCCCCTGGCCGCATGCGCCGCTTGGCGAGAAATTACTGGACCTGCGCCAGGTGCCGGACGTTTCCTCCCAGGCGTTGCATTTCTTTTATGGCACGGAGATGGCTGCGGGCTGGTGCGGAATTACCAACCGTGCCAACCGTCTGGCCACCGCGCTGCGCTTCGACCCGCGGATTTTTCCCACCTGCTGGCTGTTCGCCTCCCACGGCGGATGGCAGGATCTGAACGTTGCGGTCCTTGAGCCGGCGACCGGGTACCCATTTCGGATTCCGTCCATGATTGAAGCGGGCCGGGCGCGGAGCCTGGCTCCCGGAGAGAGATTGGAGACGACGGTCCTGTTCTCCACGCAGGAAGGCCTGATGTCGATCGGCGGCGTGGCGGAGAATGGGAAGATTCTGCCTGGGGACGAGGGCTGATCGGGGCTTGCAGTTGTTACGTTAAAAGGGGTTCAGTGTCGGGGGCCCCGACTTCCATCCCCGGTCCCCGAAGGCGAGGGACCGGGGGCACCCAGAGTGAGTAAGGCAATGTTGAAATCGTTCTCGTCCTTCCTTACGCTTCTGCCTTGGGGGGAGTCTCGAGCGAAAGCAGAATCGCCGCCGCAATCGCCAGCAACGCGCCCATCAACTGCGTCGTCGTGAGCCGCTCACCCAGCAGCACAACCGCCAGCCCAACCGTCAGCAGCGGATACAGCGAGATCAGCGAAATCACCACCGAGGCTTTGCCACCGGACTCGAGGGCGCGAAAGCTGGTCCATGCTCCCATGCCGTTCAGCGCGCCCCCGGCCACCGCGCTCGCAACCACCACGCCGCGCAGTCCCCAATCGTGAGGCCGCACAAAAACGAGCACGCCAACCGACAACGCAACCATCGCCCAGCAGAACCACAGAAACGAGCGCTCGCTGGAAATGGAGTTAGTCGATAGCTTCTGCGTGACACCGGTGATGCCCCACAAAACCAGCGCCAGAATGGCGAACCAGAGCCAGACATGCATCAGGAACTTCTCCTTCAACAACCGTCGAACGCTTTCAGGCGCTTAACAGATAAATCGCCGCGAAGGCCAGCGCCAGGCCCGTCCATTGCGTCCATCGCAGCCGCTCTCTCAGGAACACAACGGCGAGCAAGACCGTCACCATGGGGAACAGCGCGGTCACCGGAGCGACGATGGATGCTTCTCCGCCTTTGCCCAGCGCCACAAAGAACGCGATGTTCCCCAAGCCGCCCAGGATGCCGGTGAGGAAGGCCCAGAATGCGCCTTTGCGGCGGTTGCGCCGAATGGCCGTCTCGTCTCTCTGGCTCACCGTCTTGTCGCGCTGGCTCTGCCTACCCACCGTCCACGCCACAAAAATCAGCAGCGGCGTCAGCCCCGCGGTGTAGAGCAGTTGATTCATGTAGACGCTGGCACCATCGGAGGCAACCTTCGACACCAGTCCCCACGCGCCCCACAGCACAATCGTCGCCAGCGACCATAGTAGCCACACCGGCCGCTTGCCCGCCACGGCGGCCTTGTGGGCCTGGACGATCTCATCCATTTTTTGTCTCCTTCAAATCCGCGCCGATGCGTCTGCGCAGAGGATACCGGCCTGAAACGGCGCAGGCAACGGGGCTTGACTCGTGGTAATCGCGTTTTGCGGTTCATTCTTTCGCTCTGACTGCCGCCATCTTTGCGCGCCCTTCGCAGCGACTTTATGATCGGGCGTTGGGAGGGCTTGCCGTGAGGATCACCGCTGTTGAAGCCATTCATCTCCGCGCTGAAGACCCGCTCATCGAGCTCTTCGACGGCTCCTACGACGACTGCGTGCTCGTGGTCCACACCGACGCCGGGCTCACCGGCATTGGCGAAACCGAGTCGCTCGCGCCCGCCATTCAGGCCATTGTGCGGGGACCGTCTGCGCACAATCACGCGCGTTCGCTTTCGGCCGTCCTGATGGGCGCCGATCCATCCGACCCCGTCGAGCTGTGGCATCGCATGTTCGATTCAACCGACTATCTGGGCCGGCGCGGCCTGACCATGCACGCCATCGGCGGCCTCGATCTGGCGCTGTGGGACCTCAAAGGAAAGATCGAGGGCAAGCCCGTGCATGCGTTGCTGGGCGGCGCGCGGCGCGACCGGCTGCCGGCCTACGGAACCATCTATCCCATGGCGCGGACGCCGCAAGAAGTGCGTGCGCAGATTGCCCGCGGCCAGGAAAAACATCTGCGCCACTTCAAATTTGCCGCCGATCCCTGGTGGCTGGAAGATCTCGCCCTCACCGGCCGGCTGCTGGCTGCGGCGCGCGAACAGGCCGGGAGCGAGGCACGTCTGATTGTCGACGCAGCGCTCTCCTACCGCACGGCGCAGGAAGGCTTGCGCCTCTTCTCCATCTACCGCGAGGTCGGCATCTGGTTTCTTGAGGCGCCGCTGCCGCTCGACGACATCGAGGGCCACCTCGAGATGAGCCGTCACGGCATTCCCACCGGCGTCGGCGATCTTGGCCTCACGCACTGGAGCGAGTTCATCGAGATGATGGATCGCGGCGGCGCGAGCATCTGCCAGCCGGACATCACGCAGACCGGCGGCTTCACCGGCATTCTCAAAATTGCGGCGGCGGCCAGCGCCCGCAACAAGCGCGTCATCACCCACGGCTACAAAACCAACATTGAGGTCGCGGCCAATCTGCATTTTCTTTGCACTCAGCCCGTCGAGGAGCCGCTCGAATTCTCACTCAGCCACTCGCCGCTGCGCTGGGAGACGACCAACGAACACTTCCCGGTCGAGCCCGACGGATGCGTGCTTGTGCCGCAGTCTCCAGGGCTCGGCGTCACGTTGAATCCGGAAACGGCTGAGCGCTACCGCTTCAGGGGCTAAGACCGCCGCCTCAACTCACCCGCAGCAGCATCTTCAGCGTGTCGCCGGGGGCATTCACCATCCGGTCAAAGGCACTCTGGCCGTCTTCGAGCGGCATCTCCAGGGTCCACGGCGTCAAGTCGATCTCGCCCGCCGCAAGCATCGCCAGCGAGCGCGCGAAGTCCGCCGGAGTGTAGGCGAACGACATCACCACGCGATGCTCCTTGCGAATGCTGGCCACAAAGTTGATCTCGCTGCGCTCCTTGCCCATGCCCAGCAGCACCACTTGCCCGCCCGGACGGCAGAGATCGAAGGCCGCCTGCCGCGCGCCGTCGGACCCGCTTGCGTCCAGCACCATATCCAACCCGTAGCCCGCAAACGCGCGCGCCTTGGCGCGTCCTTCCTCGCTCGAAACATTCACCGCCAGCGTGGCTCCCATCGCGCGGGCCACCGCCAGCCGCGCATCGCTCACGTCCTGCACGAGTGTCTCTCGAACCCCAAGCCGCGACGCCGCCAGCAGCGCCAGCGCACCCATGGTTCCCCCGCCCACAATGCCCAAACGAAAAAACGGCGGCGGCGCCGTGATGCGAAACAGATGAACAATGTTGGCCAAAGGCTCGGCCAGCACCGCTTGCGCGTCCTTCAGCGTGTCGGGAATATCAAAGACCTGCGTCTCCGGCAGCGTCACAAACTCCGCATAACATCCCGGGGTTCGATCCATGCCCAGAAGCCGCCAGCTCGGACAGAGATTCTGCGCGCCGCTCAGGCAGGCGGTACAGCATCCGCAACTGACAAGGGGATTCGCCACGACGCGGCGGCCGTCGAGCCGTCGCCCCACCAGCTCGTGGCCCAGCACCAGCGGCGGAATGCGCCGCTGACTGTGCCCCAGAAAGCCGGATATATCCGATCCGCAGATGCCTGCCGCGGCCACCGCAATCTCAATCTCGCCGGGCTGCGCGGCAGGGTGCGGGCGGTTATCCAACGCTACCTGGCGCGGCGCCGTATACACCAAAGCACGCATCTCGCTTCCTTTCGTTCCCGTCAAATCACACGATCAAGTGCTTGGGTGTCCGTTTCCGCTCCGCTCCAGCGCTGCGGCTGGCCGGCGTAGGCGCGCGGGGTGCAGTGCATGTGTTTCTTGAACACATAGGCAAAGTACGCGGGGTTGCAGAAGCCGCAGCGGTCCGCCACCTCCGCCACATGCAGGCGCGGGTCGAGCAACAGCCGCCGCGCCATCTCCAGCCGCTGGCGGATCAGATATTCCTCGAGGGTATGGCCGCTGGTGCGGCTGTAGACGCGCCCCAGGTGCCCCGCGGAGAGTTTGAGATTGCGGGCGATGTCCTGAATGGTGACCTTCTCCGGCCCCAGCTCGGCGACCAGTCGATGCGTTTCGAGCACAATCTTTTCGTCGCGCTGGCTGAAGAGCTGCACCAGTTGCAGCCGCAGTTGATCGACAAAATTTCGGAAGGCATCGGTCATCGCAAACGAGCTTGGCGAGCCAACGATAATCTCCAGCGCGTGGTCTTTGGCCGCGTTCACCAGCGCGGCGCTGGTTCCCAGCGCTGCCATCTCGCGCGCCAGATGTTCGCAAGCCCAACTGAGCAGTCCCCGCGCCTGCTGCAGTTGGCCAACCGTGGCCGCTGCCGGCGCAGCCCCGGCCAGAAACTCGCGCACCGCCGCCGCAATCGGAGCCGGCGCACCGGCCTGCAGCGCCTTCAGCACCTTGCCCAGCGACTGCGCCGGTTGCTCCCGCTCCGCCAGCCCGTCGAACCAGTTCACCGTGGAGCGGCCCGAATCCAGCACCGCAGACGCCTCGTGATACGCGCGCAACAGCTCGGCCGGCTGCGCGTGGCGGCCGCTGATGCCGATCCGCGCCGATACCAATCCCCGGCAGCGCGCCGTCCGCAGCAGCGTTTGCGCCATCTCTTCCAGTTGCATGCGCTCCTCGCCGGCAAGCGGAGATTCCTGCACGGTCAGAATGCAAATCTCGCCGGGAGTGATTACCGTGACCAGAGTGTTGGGCCAGCCATGGCAGCGGTCTTCAATCAGATGGGCCACGCGCGCCAGCGTCAGATTGCCGCCGATGGCTTGCGCAATGCCCGACTCAATTCCGTGTTGCTCCATCCCTTGCAGTTCGATGCCTTCCGGCTCGATCATTTGTTTCAGCTCACGCGTCGGTGTGTGGGACTCTGCGCCATCGGCCGTCGCGGTCTGCAAACGCAACACCATCACCCGGTCGGGAAATCGCTCCAGCCCTACATTCCGCGCCAGGGCGCGCATGGCCTCCGTGTTCTCCGCCGTGCCCACGCCCATCTTCCCGGCGAGCAGCATCTCCGATAGCTCGCGCCGGTCCAGCGCCAGCTCCCGGTCGCGCATGCGCTGGAACTCGCTCATAATCTCCAGCCGCTTCCACGCATTGCCCAGATAGCGCGCAAACACCTCCAGCATCCGCACCATCTCCGCCAGTTGTGCCGTGGTCACCACCGGCACATGAAAGTAGGCATCCTCCAGCCGCGCCATATCGATATGCGGCTGGCCTTCCAGCTCCTGCTTCACATAGGCGAAACCCTCCGCCGTCGGCGGCACGGTCAGCACCTGACCGCTGAACAGCGTTCCGAGATAGCGCTCTTCGCATATCACCGGCACGGCAATGTCCGTCAACCCCACATGGCAGGGGTAAACCTGGCTGCGCTGCGTTGTGCGGCACCGTTCCTTGGCCGGCTTGTCACTCCGCGCGCAGGTGGTCTCCTCGTGGGCGCCAAACCCATGCACCAGATTGCAGAAATGGGTGCTGGGGCTGGGCGAGCTGCGCCCTGTTGCCCCGGACCCGGCGGGCTGCAGTTGCACGAGCGCTTCCCCGGTGTTCACCCTCGCACTCTGGCTGGGGTCGAACAGCTCCAGATCGTCGGCCCACATCAATTCCACGTTGCGAATGGCGCCGGAATCGTTGAGCAGCACGAGGAAATACTCAAAGAGTTCGAGGTCCTTCTTGAACTCCTGCTTGAGGGTCTCGCTGAGGTCTGGCTTCTTCTTCACTCGGAACCGCCTGGTGATCCAACAGATTGGCGATGTGATGGTAAGCGCCAAAACACAGGCTTGAATATCGTTAAATCAATAGAAAATGTCAATCAGATGCGTAGTCTATCGATATTCAGGCTTCGACCTCAACACTTTGACACCTGGGCCGATGGAAAAGCCTGACCTATGAGTGAGCGCGGATGGTCAGACCGCCGTCCACCACCAGTTGCGTCCCGGTGATCCACTCGGCTTGTGGGCTGGCCAGGTAGGCGACGGCAGAGGCCACATCGGCGGGCAACCCGCGCCTGCCTGCGGGGTGGAGCTTCGTGACCTGCTCCGCCAGTTGCGCCGGATGGGGGGCATTGCGCAGCCATTCGTCCCACATCGGCGTGTCCACGTATCCGGGACAAACAGCATTGACGCGAATCCGGCGCGGAGCCAGCTCCAGCGCCAGATTGCGGGTGAGCGCAATCATTCCCGCCTTGGAGCAGGCATAGGGAATGGCATCGGCAAACCCATGACTCGCATGAATCGAGCTGATGTTGACGATGGCTCCTCCCTGAGCGGGAAAAAGCGGCATCAGCGCCTGGCTCACCAGCAGCGGCGCGCGCAGATTCACCGCCATCACGCGATCGAAAAGCTCTGCCGTGATCTGAGCAAACGGCACATCGAACTCGATGCCGGCATTGTTCACCAGCACATCCACGCGCGGCGTCAGCGCGGCAACGTCTTGAGCCAGCCGTTCAATCGCATCGGGCCTGCTCAGGTCTGCGACAACACCGTCTACACCGGCTCCAGCGCCGCTCCGCAGAGCCTCTGCAACTGCGTCCATTCCGGCCGCATTGCGATCCACCAGCACCAGGCGCGCGCCCCGGCCGTGCAGCTCCTCGGCAATCGCCCGGCCAATGCCTTGCGCCGCCCCGGTCACCACCGCCGCCATGCCCGCAAACTCCTGTCGCGGAGCCTGTCCCGGCTTCTGGGCGCTCTCTTTCATCCGGCAACTCTCCCACATCTCCGTGCAGACGCCATTCGGCCCGCATGACAGCCGCTCTATCCACAAGCCCGCTCTCGACCGGGCACCACACCAGTCCGATTGCATCATTGATAACTCAGCAAGTAAGCGCAGTCTATGCGCGATAGGGATTACTCTTGCGTTTTAGCGTTCTCGACTCATCCCGAATGTCGAAGGGCTGTTTTGTAACAGGGCACGAGTTTACTCGTGCCGCACTGACCGCAAGAAACGAACGGGGCTTCAGCCCCTGCAGAATCTCGGCTCGACTGATCCACTCTTGCAACCCTTATAAGCGATGCAATTGCGGAGATGCACCCTACCGCAAGCCAACCAGCCCCTGAACCGACTGCGTGAGCTTCAGCGGATCGTAGCCCAGGCCGTCCTTGAAGACGGTGTCGACTTTCTCAATGTCGTTGATGTCGGCGGCGGGATTGCCCGCAAGCACAACAAGGTCCGCGGCCTTGCCCGGCGCAACCGTTCCAATCACGCCGTCTTCCCCGAGAAAGACCGCGCCGTTCTGCGTAGCGATGTGGATCGCTTCAACAGGCGTGAAGCCGGCTTCGACCAGCAGTTCGACCGCACGCTGGTCGCCGTAGCCGGGCAGCACGCCGCCGAACGAGGTTGGATCGCAGCCGGCCATCAGCAGACCGCCGGCCTTCACAAAGTCGCGCTCGAACTGCATCTCTTTCTGGAGAGCCGCAGCGGCCAGCGGGCTGTTGCGCTCGGCGATGGCGCTGCGGACGGCCAGATAAGTGGACCAGCCCTGCGGCGTCAGCGCGCTCTGGGCGCGGGCTTCCTCGCGCATGGACGGCCGGTTGGGAACGGATATCTCGAACACCGCGAGCGTGGAAGTGACGGCGACGTGGTGCGCCACCAGGTCGTGGATCATGGCCTGGACCGGCGCTCCTTCAATGTCCACATTTTTGGCGAAGTCTTCAAACGCGCCGGCCGCGGGACAAATGCCGGGCTGCTTGCCGGGGAAGAACTCGGTGTCGACGACGATGCCGTGCTCCAGGTTGTCGATGCCCAGCGCGGCGGCTTCGCGAAAGCCGACCGAGCAGAGATGGCCCGTGATTTTGAGGCCGCGCGCATGGGCGTGCTCGATGGAGACTTTGAGTTCCTCGGGAGTGATGTCCATGTAGGCCTTGAACGAGGTCACGCCTTCGTCCGCCCAGTAGTCCACCGTGCGGCCGGCGTCTTCAGGGCCGGTCAGCGTGTGCAGTTGCGGAATGCGGCTGAGCAGCCCGCCGAGATAAGGACTGGTGATGCGCAGTTTGGGGCCGGGGATGAGGCCGGAGTCGATCTTCTTCTTGAGCGAGAGATCGGTGTAGGGCTCGATGCTGCCCGCGGTGCGCGCCGTGGTGACGCCGCTGGCCAGGTAGAGCCGCGGCGCGCTGTCGGCCATTTCGCCGACCAGAAACACGCCGGTGCGGCTGCCTTCCGGCGTGGTGTAGAAGAGGTGTTCATGCATCCCGACGAGGCCGGGGATGACAGTCTTGCCAGTGAGGTCGAGTACCTTCGCATTTGCCGGGTACGCGGCTTTGAGCGCGGCACTCTCGACGCGCACAATCTTACCGCCGGCGATGTCGATGCGCTGGTCTTCCGCTGCCGCCGCGCCCGTGCCGTCGATCACGCGCACATGCTCCAGCACGAGGACGGAAGCGTCTTCTTTGAGGAAGGGCGCGAGCGCGGCCGTATTGAGCGGTTCCGTCTGGCCCGGGCTTTGAGATTGGCTCTGGGCCTGGTTCTGGGCTTGCATGCACGCGGCAGCGAGGCCGGCGGCGAGGGCAACGGTCAGGAGAGAAGCGTGGAGCGGACGGCGCATGGTATGACCTCTGGAGTGGCACGAATTCGGAGCAGGTAGATCGCAGATCGATGATAGGCCCTAAAGCCCGCGATAGACGCCTCCGTCCACCAGGACGGTTTGCCCCGTGATGTAGGATGCCCGTTCCGAGGCCAGCCAGACAATGGCGTCCGCAACCTCTTCCGGTTGCGCCAGGCGGCCCAGCGGGACTTCCCGCGCCATCCGTGCTTCGTACTCCGCCACCGTGCTTCCGGCGGTACGCGCCCTGGTCTCGGCCAGTTCTTTCATGCGCGCCGTTGCGGTGTAGCCGGGTCCGACATTATTGACCGTGACGTTGTCGGGGCCGAACTGGGTGGCCAGCGAACGCACCAGCCCCAGAACGCCCGCCCGCACGGAATTCGAAAGCACCAGCTCGGGAACAGGCTGCTTCACCGCCACCGAGGTAATCGTCACGATCCTGCCCCAGTGTCGCCGCTGCATGTGGGGCAACACCGCCTGTGCGAACGACACAATGCTGCGCAGGTTCAATCGATAAGCCGAGTCCCACTCCGTCATCGCCGTTTCCAGAAAGGGCTTCGCCGGCGGACCGCCCGCATTGGTGACGCAGATATCGATGCGGCCAAACTCACGATGCACCGCCTCCACAAAGCTGCGCACGCGCAGATCGTCGCCAACGTCGAACGCGTCTGTATGCACCCGCACGCCATGCACCCGCCGCGCTTCTTCCGCAACCTGCTCCAAAGCATCGCCATTGCGCGCGCACAGTGCCAGATCGGCGCCCTCCGCAGCCAGCGCCAGCGCCGTCGCCCGCCCAATTCCCTGGCTCGATGCAGCCACAATCGCCACGCGATTTTTAAGTCCGGTATCCATAAGGCAGAAGTATATCTGCGCAGAATCCGCGCCGCGCGGGGTCGGCCGGTGGGGCACTGGGTCAGCCCTGGAGTGCGCGCGTCTCACAGGCCGCGGAAACATGCATGCGCAGGTCTGTTTTGTAACAGGGCACGAGTTTACTCGTGCCGCAAATGCCGACTGTACAACGGCGGGCTTCAGCCCCTGCTGCACTGCGCGCAGGAAATGTATTTCCCGCAGCCTGTTCAGCCCCAGAGGCGGTGCTC
>DASQSP010000121.1:0-5132 GCA_035642355.1 Occallatibacter sp. | reverse complement strand
CGACCACACCGGCCTGCTGCTCAAGCGCATGGAAGAGGTCGTCGACGGCGAGTTTCAGGCGTACAAGGCCAAGGGCGGCGCGTATCTGCGCAAGGAGTTCTTCGGGAAGTATCCGGAGCTGCTGGAGCTGGTCAAGGACATGACCGACGACGAGCTGGCGCGCCTGCATCGCGGCGGCCATGACCGGCTGAAGATCTACAACGCCTACAAGCGCGCCACCGAGCACAAGGGTGGCCCCACCGTGATCCTGGCCAAGACGGTGAAGGGATATGGCCTGGGCGCGACGCAAGCGCGTAACGCCAGCCACCAGGAGAAAAAGCTGACCGATGACGGGCTGACCGCCTTCGTGAAGCGCTTCAACATCCCGGTCTCGGAAAAGACGGCGCGGGAGGCCATGCCCTATCGTCCGGCGAAGGACGCGCCGGAGATCGCCTACATGCTCGAGCGGCGCGAGGCGCTGGGCGGCTTCATGCCGCGGCGCGAGACGCCGAAGATCGATTTCAAAGCGCCGGAACTCGATTCCTTCGCAGAGTGGACGACGGGCTCAAAGGGCCGCGCGGTCTCGACCACGATGGGCTTTGTCAGCATCCTGCGTCATCTGATGAAAGACCCTTCCTTCGGCAAACTGATTGTCCCGATTGTGCCGGACGAGGGCCGCACCTTTGGCCTGGAATCGGCGATTCGTCAGGTGGGTATCTACGCGAGCGAAGGGCAGAAGTACAAGCCACACGATGTGGACATGCTGCTCTACTACCGCGAAGAGGCGGACGGCCAGATCCTCGAAGAGGGAATTACCGAGGCGGGTTCGATGGCATCGTTCACCGCGGCGGGTACTGCCTATTCGAACTACCGGCTGCCGATGATTCCGTTCTACATGTACTACTCGATGTTCGGATTCCAGCGCATCGGCGACATGGCGTGGGCGTTTGCCGATTCGCGCGGCAAGGGCTTCCTGATGGGCGGCACGGCCGGGCGCACCACCATGCTGGGCGAGGGACTGCAGCACCAGGACGGCCACTCGATCGTGCTGGCCTCGACTGTGCCCACGTGCGCGACCTACGATCCTGCGTTCGTCTACGAGCTTGCCACCATCGTGCAGGACGGGTTGCGCCGCATGTATGAGAAGGGCGAGGACCTCTTCTACTACATCACTATGTACAACGAGGACTATGCGATGCCGGAGATGCCTCAAGGAGCAGGTGAAGGCATTTTGCGGGGCATCTACCGGCTGCGTCCGGCGGCACAAGGCAAAGCCGTGGCGCAGCTCTTCGGCAGCGGTCCCATTTTGAATGAGGCGCTGCGGGCACAGCAGATCCTGGCCGAGAAGTACAACGTTCCGACGGATGTCTGGAGCGTTACCAGCTATAACGAGCTGCGCCGCGACGCACTTGCCGTGGAGCGCTGGAATCGCCTGCATCCATCGCAGAAGGCCAGGCGGCCCTACATCCTGAGTGCTTTGGACGGCGTAGCCGGGCCGGTCATCGCCGCGACCGACTACATGAAGGTGGTGCCGGATCAACTGGCGCCGTGGCTCTCCGAGCGGTTGGTCTCGCTGGGCACGGATGGCTTTGGGCGCAGCGACAACCGCGAACATCTGCGGCGGCACTTCGAGGTGAGCGCAGAATCCATCGCCGCCGCCGCACTCTCCCGGTTGGCGCGCGATGGGAGCTTCGACGTCCAGAAGGCCGAGAAGGCCTTTACCGAGCTGGGCGTGGATACCGAGCGTGGCGACCCGGCGCGGGCGTAGCTTCCATTCCTGGGAATGTGCGAAGGCCGGAGCGAAATGCTCCGGCCTTTGCTTGGAGCGAATGCTTTAATCGCAGGCGTCGAGCAGCGCGGCGAGCTTGGGGTCGATGGCCGCGTGCGTGGGTGGGGCGGCCGCGCCCTTGTCATGGAGACGGCGGTACTCGGTCGCGGAGAGCATCACGGCAACATCGCGATGGTTGCGGCGGATCATGATTGGTCCGCGCTGTGCCTTGCTGAGAAGTGTCGCCAGGTTGGCGTCGGTGGCAGAAATAAGGGTCATGTTCGCTCCAATGCCGGAGATTGTCTCGAACCCAGTGCAATTTGGGAATGAATCCTTAGTCGTAGCATCCGACCCGGCAACATGTCCGGAAATGGACACGAGCGACACGGGAGCGGACAACGGCGCCGCGGTAGCCCGTTGGCTGCTCGTTCGTGTACGTCTGTATTTTCAGTGAGTTAAATGAGCGGTACATGGTGGAAGCAGAAATGCACTAGAGTCCACTGATGGACATCGCCCGCCCAGATATCAAAGCCAAGAAAAACCGCCGCCGCATGGTGACGATTGCGGTTGCTATCCTCGTCCTCGCTGCCGTGACCTTTGCCGTCATGAGGCTGAAACCCGCTGCGCCCACGGTAGAGCGCAGCGTGGTGTGGACGGATACGGTGAAGCGTGGCAACCTGATCCGGCAGGTCCGCGGTAATGGCACTCTGGTGCCTCGGGAGGATTCGATCCGCCAGATTGCCGCGCAGACGGCTGCCACCGTGACTCGCATCCTGGTGCTGCCCGGATCGAATGTCAAGGCGGACACCGTGATCATGGAGCTGAGCGACCCGACGGTGACCCAGCAGGCGCTGGACGCGAAGCTGGCGCTCGCATCGGCGGAAGCTGACCTGAAAAACACCCAGGTGCAGTTGCAGAGCACGCTGTCGACACAGAAGGCTACCGCGGCGACCACCAATGCCGCCTATGAGACCGCCAGGCGGCAGGCGGCGACCGACGAAGCCCTCTACAAGCTGGGGGTGGTTTCGGGAATTACCGCCGAAGCCTCAAAAAGCAACGCGCAAGGATTAACCACCCAGAACCAAATGCAGCAGAATGTCGTATCTATCAACGAGAAGGCCCTGGAGACACAGCTTTCCGTGCAGCAGGCCAAGGTGGATCAGGCGCGTGCCGTCTATCAACTCAAGCAGCAGCAACTGGATGCATTGAAGGTGAGAGCAGGCATCGACGGCGTGCTGAATGACATTGGCACAACCGCGCTGCCGGTCGGCGTAGGGCAAGAGGTGACTCCAGGGACCATGCTCGCGAAGGTGGTACAGCCCAATAAGTTGAAGGCGGCATTGAATATTCCGGAGACGCAGGCGCGCGATATCGAACTCGGCCAGCCCGCTGCGATCGATACCCATAACGGTATCGTCGACGGCAAGGTGACGCGTATCGATCCTGGCGTGCACAACGGCACCGTCACGGTGGACGTTGCCCTGGATGGATTTGTTCCAGGCGAGCGGCCGGATCTGAGTGTGGATGGACAGATCGACCTGCAGCGGTTGAATAACGTGCTGTATGTCGGCCGGCCGGCCTTCGGCAATGAAGACTCGACTGTCACCCTGTTCAAGCTGAGCCCTGATGGCAAGACCGCGACCCGCGTTCCGGTAAAGATGGGCCGCGCCTCGGTGAATGCCATCCAGGTGCTCGGTGGGCTCAATGAAGGAGATACCGTCATCCTGTCCGACATGTCCCGTTGGGATCAGGTAGACCGCATTCGGCTGGAATAACCAACGACTTTACAAGGGAAAGGAACACGAGGCCAATTATGGATGAAACAGCACAGGCACTGATATCGATCGAAGCGCTGACCAAGGTCTTCTACACCGATGAGATCGAGACGCACGCGCTCTCCGGCGTGCATCTGGCGATCATGCGCGGCGATTATGTCGCCATGTCCGGTCCATCGGGTTGCGGCAAGTCGACCCTGCTCTCGATCATTGGGCTGCTCGACACGCCGACCAACGGGCGCTACCAGCTGAACGGCAAGCCGGTAGAAAATCTGAGCTTCGCCGAGCGCTCGCGCATCCGCAACCAGGAGATCGGCTTCATCTTCCAGAGCTTCAACCTGATCGGCGATCTCACGGTGGCCGAGAATGTGGAGCTGCCGCTGACCTACCGCTCCGGCATGCCGGCGGCGGACCGCAAGCGCCGCGTGCAGGAGTCGCTGGAGCGTGTGGGGATGGCGCACCGCATGCGCCACTATCCCTCGCAGCTCTCCGGCGGTCAGCAGCAGCGCGTCGCCGTAGCCCGTGCGCTGGCCGGTTCGCCGTCCATCCTGCTGGCTGACGAGCCCACCGGAAACCTGGACTCGAAGAACGGCGAAGCGGTGATGGAGCTGCTCTCCGAGCTGCACAAGGAAGGCGCGACCATCTGCATGGTGACACACGATCCGCGCTTTGCCCGGCACGCCGACCGCCAGGTACATCTCTTCGACGGCAAGGTCATCGCCGAGGGAGAGTTGTCGCCGGAGCAGTTGCTGCAGGTTCAGTAAGTCGCACGACGCCGCAAGGTCATATCTGCAAGAGCGAAGCCGGAGTGTGCCCATAGATGGGCAGATGATAGACGGGCAGATTCCAAGCTGAGGGAGAGCCGCGATGGGGACATTACTCAAAGACGTGCAGTACGCGCTGCGGCAGTTCCGACGCAACCCCGGCTTCGCTGTCACCGCGGCTCTGACGCTCTCGCTAGGGCTAGGGGCGACGACGGCCATCTTCACCCTGATCTACAACACCATGCTGAAGACCTTGCCGGTCCAGCATGCTTCGCGCCTCTACTTGGTGGGGAAAGAGCCCACCTGCTGCAACTATGGCGGCATGCAGGGGGATGAGTGGCGGATATTTTCGAACGATCTCTATCTCTACTTTCGCGATCACACCAAGGGCTTCGAAAGTCTGACCGCATTTCAGTCCTTTACCACCCCGCTGTTGACCCGGCGGGTGGGCGATGCGCATCCGCCGGACACGATTCCGGGCCGCTTCGTTGCCGGCAATGAGTTTGCGACACTCGGCGTGCCGGTAATGCTGGGCCGGGCGATCCAGCCGTCGGACGACACGGAAGGCGCGACACCGGTGGCGGTCATCAGCTATCGCATGTGGCAGCGCCGCCTCTCGCTCGACCCGCACATCATCGGCGCCAACTTCAGCATGAACGGTGTGGTGGTGACGGTGATCGGCGTCACCGCGCCGGAGTACCAGGGCGAGATTGTGCAATCGAATCTGCCGGAGATGTGGCTTGCGCTGAACCAGGAGGCGAAGTTCACCGGCGCTCAAGCGGCGCACACCCATCATCCCGATACCCACTGGCTCGATGTGGTTGGGCGCATCGCCCCTGAGGCGTC
>DASQSP010000120.1:0-3919 GCA_035642355.1 Occallatibacter sp. | reverse complement strand
CGGCATGCACGAGTGCGTCGTTGACGCCGCCGAGCAGCACATATTCAAAGGTGATCTTTTCGCGCGGAGCGAGCGGCATGGCGCGGGCGGCTTCAAGGACCGCTTCGATGGGCCACTTGCGGGTGATGGGCATCACGGATTCGCGGACGGTGTTGTTGGAGGCGTTGAGCGAGATGGCGAGGCGCGGGCGGACGGGCTCTTTGGCGAAGCGCTCGATTCCGGGGACGATGCCGCTGGTCGAGACCGTCATGCGCGAGGCTGCGATGCCGACTTCGGCGACGAGCAGACGAACGGCATTCATGAAGGCGTCGTAGTTGAGGAAGGGCTCGCCCATGCCCATGAAGACGAGATTGATGCGGTCGCGGCCGAGCTCGACCCGATGACGGCGGAGAACGGCGACGACCTGACCGGCAATCTCGCCGGGGGTGAGGTTGCGCTCGATGCCGAGCTTCGCGGTGAGGCAGAACTGGCAGTTGACGGCGCAGCCGATCTGCGAGGAGACGCAGATGGTGGCGCGCTTGCGGCTCGGGGACGCATCCGCTTCGTCGTCGTTGTCTTCGGCGCCGTCGCCGTCGGGCATCCAGACGGTCTCGACGGTTTGGTTGCCACTGGCGCCGATGAGGTAGCGCTCGGTGCCGTCGACGGAGCGAAAGGTCTGGAGGATGGGGGGAAGACCGATGCTGTAACCAGCAGCGGCGAGCTTCTGTCTCAAACCCAGCGGCAGGGTGGCGATCTCCTCCAAATCGGTATGCCAGTCGCGATAGAGCGCATGGGAGAGCTGGCGGGCGCGATAGGTTGCCTCGCCGAAGCGAGTAACCAGCGTGCTAAGTTGCTCAAAGGAAAGGCCAAATAGAGTTTGCACCAAGGATACGGCGGCGGGCTGAAGCAATTCATGGCCGGTCGAGTCTAAAATGGAGAAGCGCTCCCCCCTTGACCCGGATGGCGACCCAGACAGAGGCTCTGACGGCAATCCGGTATCAAGTGGCATCGAAGCGATCCGGCAACAGGCAAGCATAGAGCATTTCGACAGCAATCAGGAAATGCTCCAGCAGCGGTTGAGTGGCACGTAGGTGCTTCGGGCATTTTCGGTATTGGTGTGGACCGTCGAACGGCTTCTCCTGTGGCTTTTCTTTGCGGAAGAGCCACACTGAGCGATCTTGCGCAGGACACAGGATTACCGAACAGGCCCTCGCGCGGACCCCTGTCCGCCTTAACGCACGGTGAGCGGCGGAAACTTTATGACGAACGAACGCAGTGTGCAACGAACGGTCCTCCCGAATGGGTTGACCATCCTGACCGAGCGGATGGAGAACATGCGCTCGGTGGCAATGGGCGTGTGGGTGCGGGCAGGCTCGCGGCATGAGATCGCGGAGTTGAACGGGATCTCTCATTTTGTGGAACACATGGTGTTCAAGGGGACGGAGACGCGGACGGCGCAGCGGATCGCGCGCGAGGTGGACGCGATCGGCGGGAACCTGGACGCCTTTACCGGCAAGGAAACCATCTGCTTCAACATTAAAGTGCTGGATGAACATGTGCCGACGGCGCTCGACGTTTTGAGCGACCTGGTGCTGCACCCGATCTTTGCCGATGGCGACATCCAGCGCGAACGGGGCGTGATCTTCGAAGAGATCAAGATGGACGAAGACAACCCCGACTACCTGGTCCACGAAATCTTTACCCAGAACTTCTGGAAGGGGCATCCGCTGGGCAAGCCGATCCTGGGAACCAAGGAGACGGTGGGGCGTCTGGAACAGGCCAAGCTCTTCGGCTACTACGGGCACCGTTTTCGGGGCGGGAACGTGGTCTTCACGGCGGCGGGAAACCTGGACCACCAGCGATTTGTGGACGAGGTACGGCGGCGCTTCGAGAGCATGCCGGCCGGCGTTCCGGAGGATGCGAATCTGCCGCCCAATACCAGCGCGCGCATTGTGCTGCGCAACAAGAAGGCGCTCGAACAGGTGCAGCTTTGCATGGGCGTGCCTTCCCTGCCCATCTCGAGCGACCGGCGGTATTGCGCGCTGGTGTTGAATACGGTCCTGGGCGGCGGGATGAGCTCACGCCTCTTCCAGACGGTGCGCGAGGAGCGCGGGCTGGCCTACTCCATCTACAGCGACCTGAATCCCTACAAGGACACCGGCATGTGGTGCGTGTACGCGGGCACCTCGTCGGACCGGGCGCTGCAGGTGATCCAACTGGTGACCGAGGAGTTCCGAAGGCTGAAGCAGGAGCCGATGCCGGAGGACGAGCTGCGGCGCGCGAAGGACCAACTGCTGGGCAACATCATCCTGAGCATGGAGAGCACCGGGGCGCGGATGTCCAACCTGGCGCGGCAGGAGATGTACTTCAATCACTTCTTCGGAATCGACGAGGTGATGCAGCAGGTGGAGAATGTCACGGCCGAGCAGGCGATGATGCTGGCGCGTGAACTCTTCGCCCCGGAAAAGATTGCGGTCACCATGCTGGGGCGGCTGGACGGGGTGAAGGTGGGGCGAGAGGATTTAGCTTGCTAGCTTCCAGCCTCTAGCTTCTGGCTCATGGCTAGAAGCCGACAGAGTCTCCGCTAGTTGCAGTATCAGGGAAGATGCACCACCCGGCTGGTGGCGTCTGCGGGCCACATGCAGGTTCTTCGTTCCGGTCAGGATGACCAGGGTGCAGGTTCTGGGTGGGGATGAGCGGAATCGCGATGGCGTGCGTCTAATCTAGTCGCACTCAGGCGTGCATTCGCCTATCCGGCGCCGCGGGGATTTTGATACTCTGCGGTCGGCAGTACTCAGTTGTGCGAGTGCGCCAGACGATCTTGAGGGGTCAGGACATGAAAAAGCAGTGGAGAAAGCCGGCGACGGAAGGTCGTCCCCGGAATGGCGAAGCGGGTTTCACACTCATGGAGCTGCTGATCGTGATGGCAGTCATCCTGATCCTGATGCTGGTGGCGATCCCCAGCATGTTGAACGTGACCATCCAGGCGCACGAGACATCGGCGCTGGCGTCGCTACGTGCGATCCAGGCGGCGGAGGTACAGTACTCGTCGAACTTCCCGGCGAACGGCTTTGCCTGCTCCATCACCGCACTGGGGGGCAGCTCCAGTGCCGGCGCGCCGACGCCCCAGGCGGCCCAGATGCTGCAGAGTACGCTGGCGACGGGGCAGAAGGATGGCTACAGCTTCAACATCACGAACTGCACCAAGACGACCGGCACCAACAATCAGGATCTGTTCACTTCCTATGAGGTGACGGCGGTGCCGCAGACGGTGGGCAGGACGGGACATCGCGGCTTCTGCATGGATCTTTCGGGCGAGATCAAGGTGGACATGGCGGGGGGCACCAACTGCACGGTTCCCATCTCGTGAGGGAGTGGAAACGCTTGAAAGGCCAGCAACGCTGCTGGCCTTTTGTGTTTTTGGCGATCGGGATGACATGGCCGCTGGCGGCGCAGAGCGTGGCGCCTTCGGCGGCGCAACTGGCGGCAGCGGTAGACCGCCACTACAACTCGCTACACCGGCTGCGGGTGAACTTTACCGAGAGCTACGCAGGCATGGGGATGGACCGGCACGAGGGCGGCGTGCTGCTGCTGGAGAAGCCGGGGCGCATGCGGTGGAATTATGCGGAGCCGCAGGGCAAGGTCTTCGTGCTGGATGGGAAGTTCGGCTGGTTCTACACGCCGGGGGATGCGCAGGTGCAGCAGATGCCGGCGAAGAAGCTGGACGATCTGCGCTCGCCGCTGCGCTTTCTGCTGGGCCACGCGCAACTGGCAAAAGAACTGACCGGGCTGACGATGACGCCGGCGGAGAACGGCGAGTTCCGGCTGCGCGGCGTGCCGCGGGGGATGGAGCAGCGGGTGCGGTCGCTGGACGTAACTGTCACCGCGGAGGGCACGATTCACGCGATGACGCTGGAGGAGCTGGACGGCTCGCGGACCA
>DASQSP010000119.1:0-2454 GCA_035642355.1 Occallatibacter sp. | reverse complement strand
CGGATTGACTTCTGCATCCGCACCACGAATCGGGACGCGGCGCAGTGCAGGAACATCGGCGTGAACCTGGCGCGGATTCCCAAATACCCGCCCGGCACAGTCCCGCGGCGCATGCAGAGCGTAACGTTGTCATATCTTTCTCCGGACAAGTTCCCGGAACTTCAACGCTTCTACAGGACCGCGCCGCCAGAGTCGCTGCAGCAGCTTTCCATGAGCGCGCGCGTGAAAGCACGGATTCGCTACACCCCGTCGCCCAACTTCGATACTGTCCAGGTGCTCGATGTAATCGCCGTGGCGCCGTTCTGATTACGGCGCTGGCGTGCAGGGATGCTCAGCCGAAGTTGAGATCGCGCGGAGGATAGCTGGCGTAGGGATGGTTGGCGGACTGGGCTTGAGACTGGCCTTGAGACTGGGCTTGAGACTGGACTTGAGTTTGGGGCTGGGCCGAGGCGGACGCGTCGAGCAGGTGGCTCAGGAACAGCCCGTCTTCGCCGGCGGCGCCGGCGGCCTGTGCGGCGTTGAGCAGCTTCTTGCGGGTGTCGGCCGCGCGCTGGGCCGCGGCGGTGCGGGGATCGTTGCCGGCGGCATAGAGGTTGGCGGCATAGTTAGAGGAAGTGTTGTGGATATGCATCGGGACCTCCTGCAGAGGAGGCCGCAATTGACGGTCCACGGCAGTGCGGGGCGCATTACAAAACACTTATTCACAATCAACGTAAAATAGAAAAGGACGCACGGCGGGCGGGTCCATGTGGTTTGCGCCCGAAGGAAGAGGTTCGTTTGCCAACGTATCGCAGATCGGTTGTGCCGGTTACGCCGGGGTCGGAGGCGCTGCCGCTGGTGGCCATCGTGGGGCGGCCCAATGTGGGCAAATCCACGCTGTTCAACCGGCTGACCAGGAGCCGCCGCTCCATTGTGGGCGACGAGCCGGGCATTACGCGCGACCGCATCTACGGCGAGTACGACTGGGCGGGGCGGCGCTTTCGCCTGGTGGACACGGGCGGCATTGTGCCCGACGACCCGGAGTTGATTCCGACCGAGATTTATAACCAGGCCAAGGTGGCGCTCAAGGAAGCAGCGGCGCTGATTTTTGTGGTGGATGTGCGCACCGAGCTGGCCAGCCCCGACTACGACCTGGTGAAGCTGCTGCAGCGCGGCGGCAAGCCGGTGTTTCTGGCGGTCAACAAGGTCGAGGGCATCGCCATGGAGCTCGAGGCGGAGAACTTTCGCCGCCTGGGCTTCAAAGAGGTGTATCCCATCAGCTCAGAGCACGCGCTGGGCGTGGGCGAGCTGCTGGATGCAATCTCTGCGGTGATTCCCGCGCCGCAGGGCGAGGCCGACACCGGGTCCGAGACCGCGGAAACTGCTGAAGAACTAGCCGAAGAAGACGAGATTTCCGAGGGCGGGCCGCTCCAGCCGGGGCACGCGACCGAAGAAGATGCCGACGGCGCGGCGGTGCATCGCACCCACGGCGAGTTTGAGCAGCATGAGACCTCCATCGCGATTATCGGCCGGCCGAATGTAGGCAAATCGACGCTGCTGAACGCGCTGACCGGCACGGGCCGGGCGATTGTTTCTCCCATTGCGGGCACGACGCGCGATGCGGTGGATGAGGCGATTGAGTTTGAGGGCGGCACGCTGCGGTTTGTTGACACGGCGGGCATTCGCCGCAAGGGCAAGACCCACCTGATGGCCGAGAAGCTGAGCGTGGTGATGGCGCGGCGGCACCTGGAAGCGGCCGATGTGGCGCTGCTGATCATTGATGCCACCGAGGGCGTGACCGCGAGCGACGCCACCATTGGCGGCTATGCGCACGAGAGCGGGCGCAGCGTGATTATCGTGGTGAACAAGTGGGACGCGGTGACCACGGGCCGTACCGATGGCAAGCCTCCGGCGGATCGCGAGATTTTTGAGACGCAACTGCGAGCGACGCTGAAGTATTTGAGCTATGCGACGGTGATTTTTCTCTCCGCTCTGGAGGGGACCGGTCCCGAAGGCAAAGGCATGATGCGCCTGCTGCATGAAGTGAAGCGCGTGGCGGCGGAGCGCCGCAAGCGCGTGACAACCGGGCAGATGAACCGCTTCCTCGACAAGATCGACTTTCAGCGCGCCCCGGTGCCCATGGCCAAGCGCATTCGCATCTTCTATATGACGCAAGCCGCGGTGGCGCCGCCCACGTTTGTGCTGTTCACCGACCGCGACATCAAGCTGCACTTCGCGTTCGAGCGGTTTTTGGAGAATCAGATTCGCGAGGCCTTCGGTTTTGAGGGCACGCCGATCTGGTTCAAGGTCAAAGCTAGAAATGAGAAGAGCAGGGACTAGGAGTGTGTCGGGCATAGATTCCCTTTGCGGTTAATTTGAAGGTGACAGGTGCTCCATCGGTTTAGGATTTTGTCATGGGCCAGAACTTTTTTCCCGACACAGTCAACCAGACGCTGTTGTTTCCACCCTCTCTGC
>DASQSP010000118.1:0-25639 GCA_035642355.1 Occallatibacter sp. | reverse complement strand
GGTCCAGAAATGATCCTGGAGCTATTTCACCATTGCAATACCCTTCCTGGGTGCCCCCGGTCCCTCGTCCGCCGCGGCGGAGGGACCGGGGATCGTACGAAGTTGGGCACATCTACACTGAAACCGCTCTACGAGCGCACGCGCAGCCGCTCTGCCGCTCTGCCGCTCTGCCGCTCGTCTCACGCCGTCGGCTTGGCCGGCGCCGGCATCTGCGCCAAAAAGCGCTCCGCAAACTGCGCCGCGTAGCTCTCGGTCAGCTCCTTCACCCGCTCAGGCCGCGGCGAGCGCACAATCAGCCCCGCGTGGTGATGCTTCTTCATCCGCACCACGATCTCCGGCGCGTCAAACCCGCTCGTATCCGGCTCCGCGGTCCTGGCCAGGCACAGCACGCTACCCGCATAGTCCGCGCGCGCCACGGGCGCCGTGTAGCGTTCGCCCCGCGCATCGGCCACTTCGATCTTCGCCCACTCCCGCCACAGGTTCACGCCTGTCGCCTGCTCCACCAGGTCGACAATAAACGCCCCGCCCACGCGCGCCGCAATTTCAAGAAAGTAAAATCGCCCGTCCGCATGGGCCTTAATGTATTCCCCGTGCGTCACTCCATGCTCCATGCCCAGCGCCGGAGCAAGCCGCGCGTTCAGCTCCGTCAGCGCCGTCCAGTCCGCGCTCGCGCGGTCCACCGTCCGCGTGGTAAACACACCCCCATCATGCATCACCTGCATCGGCGGCCGCCCGTACCGATGCACTGCGGCAAACACCACCTTCCCCTCGCTCACAATCGAGTCCACATGGAAGATGTCGCCCGGCACAAACTGCTCAAGCAGAAAATGGCTCTGCTCATCGCCCAGCTCGTCCAGCGCCCGCCACAGTTGCTCCGGCTCTTCCATCTTCCTGATCCCCAGCGCCGAGGCGTTGGCGCGCGGCTTCAGCAGCCACGGCGCGGGCACGCGGCCCATATACGCGCGCAGATCGTCATAACTGAAAACGCCCGTGAACTCCGGCACCAGAAAACCCATATCCCGCGCCGTCGTCCGCATCGCCAGCTTGTCGCGATAGCGCAACGCCGTGCTCAGGTTCATCCCGTGCAGCCGCATGTGCTCGCGAAGCTGCCCTGCGGTCTCCTGGTCGAACTCATCCAGCGCGATCACGCGATCGATCCGGCTGCCCCGCGCCATCCAGGACGCGGTATTCAGAATCTGCTCCGCGCTCAGCCCCTCGGGCATGGTCGCCACGCTCTCCAGCGCCTCCTGCGGCCAGTCCGCGTGGCGCAGCTTCTCCACCGTCAGCAGCGTGGGCCGCACCCCCATCTCCGCGCACTGCCGCAAAAAATCCTGCCCCTTCTCATACGTTGAAATGCAGAGAAACTTGATCGCGTCCGCCATGCGCCTCCCTCATCCCGCCCGTGGTCCGCGCCACGAAGTGAGATAGTTCTACCATAGGCACTCGACCGCGCAGCCGCTCTAGACCGATTTCACCGTCGCTATACCCACATTGGGTGCCCCCGGTCCCTTGCCTTTGGGGACCGGGGATGGAAGTCGGGTACACCGCACTGAAATTGTCCTAGTATTGAAGGAAACCGCCATGCTTTCCGCCCACGCCATCGCCCAACTGCACGGCCGCCTCACCCGCGAGTGGCACCAGCCCGGCTCCGCAAGCCCCGCGTCCACTCCCGACTTCCTCGCCCGCGTCGCCCGCCAGCACCGCGCCAACTTCGACCTCTGGCACATCGAAGACGAAGCCCGCATCCCCGGCTCGACCGACGCCAACCTCGCCCAGGTCAAGCGCCGCGTCGACGCCACCAACCAGCTCCGCAACGACCTCGCCGAGGAGCTTGACCGCGCGCTCCTCGAATTTCTCGCTGCGCAACAGCTCCCCAATCCCGCCGCGCCGCTGCACTCCGAGTCGCCCGGCCTCATGATCGACCGGCTCTCCATCCTGGCCCTGAAAATCTTCCACACCCGCGAAGAGGCCCAGCGCCCCGGCGCACCCGCCGGCCACGCCGAGCGCAATCGCAGCCGCCTCACCATCCTCGAAGAGCAGCGCGACGACCTCACGGCCTGCCTCGACGCCCTCTGGACCGAAACCCTCTCCGGCTCCCGCCGCTTCAAGCTCTACCGCCAGCTCAAGATGTACAACGACCCCACCCTCAACCCCGCCGTCTACCGCAACCCTCCATTCAACCCCACCCGCTAGCAGCCTGCGGTGGAAGTCTGGTTTTGAAAGGGCACGACTTTAGTCGTGCCGTAAAGAGCCTGGAATGAAGAGGGCTTTAGCCCCTGAGGGATGCTTTTCCGGAGATTTCGACTTTTACCGCAGGCCGCTAGACCCGTGTCGGAACAGCTATTTGACGTTCCGGGGCGATCTGGATATAACAGGTGGGCAAGCAGCGCATTTCACCCGCGTGGGTACCAGGCGCCTTCGCCGGGAATCACGAATCTGCGCCAAGGTTAAAATCCGCATGACGCAAGAGGCCAAATCCGCGGCGTCCAGCCGCAAGAAAACTCCCGCAGCGGCTGCCAAATCCGGCAGTCACTCCTCCACCGCCAGCGCCCAGGTCTTCCAGCAATATCAGTCGGCTGTCCAGCTTGTGCAACAGGGCAAATACGAGAAGGCCCTGGCCGCTCTCGACAAGCTGCTGCCCACCGCGCCCCCAGAAATCGTGGAGCGCTGCCGCATGTACATCGTCACCTGCAAGCGCCAGATGGAAAAGCATGGGCTCGCCTTCCCCACCCCCGAGGAACGCTACGACTACGCCGTCTCCCGCCTCAACCAGGGCTACTTCGATGAGGCCACCGAGCAGCTCAAAGGCATCCTCGCCGACTACCCCCGAGCCGATTACGCCTACTACGGCCTGGCCCTCATCGACGCCGTCACCGGCCGCATCCAGGGCTGCCTCGACAATCTCTCCAGGGCCATCGAGATCAACCCCAAAAACCGCCTGCAGGCCCGCGCCGACAACGACTTCCAGAACATGGTCGACGATCCCCGCTTTACGGAACTGCTGTATCCTGAGATTCCGTAAGGAACCTCTGATCAAGTCGATGTTTTGAAAGGGCACGGCTTTAACCGTGCCGTAAGCAGCACAAATCTAACTGGGCTTTAGCCCCTGCGGGAATGCGCTTTGACTTAATCAGACCTTCCCTGAGCTGCCGTGTCGATACCTTGACCTCTGTGCCATCGAACAACGTTTCCGCCCATCCCGCCGCGTCTCCAGTCTCCTCAACCGCCGCGGCACGCCCCGTGCGCGTCGTCGCCATCGGCGGCGGCACCGGCCTTTCCACGCTGCTGCGCGGCCTGCGCCGCCATGTAGCAACCCCCGGCCTGCCCTCCGCCGAGCCTTCGCAGATATCTGATCTCGCCGCGGTCGTCACCGTCACCGACGACGGCGGCTCCTCCGGCCGCCTGCGCAAGGACTTCAACATGCTCCCCCCCGGCGACCTGCGCAACTGCATGGTCGCCCTCAGTGAAGAAGAAGACCTGCTCGTCCAGCTCTTCGCCCATCGCTTCCGCGCCGGCGACGCCCTCGAAGGCCACAACTTCGGCAATCTCTTCGTCGCCGCGCTCACTGAGATCACCGGCGACTTCGCCCACGCCATTCAGCTCGCGTCCAAAATTCTGTCCACGCGCGGCAACATCTACCCCGTCACCACCGCCAACGCCACTCTGGTCGCGCGCATGGACGACGGCTCCCTCGTCCGCGGCGAAACCAGCATCACCGCCAGCCACCGCCGCATCGCCGAGCTCATGCTCGACCCGCCCGATGCCGCCGCCGTGCCCGAGACTCTCGAAGCCATCGAGCGCGCCGACCTCATCACCGTCGGCCCCGGCTCGCTTTACACCTCGCTCATTACGAATCTTCTGGTGCAGGGCATCCCCGCAGCCCTCGCCCGCGCCCGCGGCATCCGCGTCTTCATCTGCAACCTCATGACCCAGGCCAACGAGAGCCTCGGCCTCACCGCCTCCGAGCACATCGAGCGCATCTACGACCACACCCGCGAGCCCATCTTCGACTACGCCATCGTCAACACCGCGCCCTTTTCGCCGGAGATCCTCGCCCGCTACGCCAAAGAGAACGCCTCGCCCATCGCCGCCGACATTGAGCGCGTCGAGGCTTTAGGCGTCCGGTGCATCGCCGGAGACTTCGCCAGCGAGGAAAGCGTCGTCCGCCACAACGCCGACCGCGTCACCGGTGCCCTGCTCGCCCTCGGCCAGGCCGCTTCCCTCAAAGCGGCGAATTGACCCTCGGCAGGCTGCGGATCCCACCGGCTGTGCCCCGTTCATCGCAGTTCTATCGCGATGAGCGGGTCGGCGCTCAATTACCGCGTCCGCACCGTGGCTGGCTCAGGCAGGTGGTCATGTCCATCGTGGCCGATTAACCGAAATCTGGGTGCCCCATGTCCCTGTTTGGGGACATGGGATTGGAAGCTTAAATGCCTGAGACCGGCGACGCAAACTGCGCGCAAGATGCGACACCACAGAAGCATCGCAACCCGTCCGTAAAAAAATTCATCTGAATTTGCGTATTAATTCGCCAAAGAGCGCATACTTGATACAGGCTGGAGTGTAGTAATCAACTAAGTTGCTTAGAATGTTCCACGTGGAACACTTCTGCGGGTGACAAACCTTTCGCTTCCGGGCCGAGCCACGACCTCTGGGGCGCCGGTTTTAGCGGAGTTCAGGCCCCTGTTGCACGCGGGAATACATTCCGGAAGAGTTACTCCCCGGTTTACCTTTCCGGTCCGGCGATGCACAGGGATGCGCGGTATGCTCTAGGGATGGTGCGCTTCACCGTGCTCGGATCGGGGTCAAAAGGCAACTGCACCGTTGTGACCGGCGGGCAGACGCGCATCCTGGTGGACGCGGGGATGAGCTGCCGGGAGATCTTCCGGCGAATGAAGCAGGCGGGCGAGGATCCAGCCGCGCTTGACGCCATTCTCATTACCCACGAGCATCAGGACCACATCAACGGCCTGGCGGTGACGGCGCGCAAGCTGGGCATTCCGGTGTACTTTACCGAGGGCACGCACCGCGCATGGATGCGCTGGCTGATGCCGCGCAAGCAGATGAGCTACGCCCAATGGCTGGAGCAGTGCAAACAGCAGGCTGCCGAGCGCCAGGCCGAAGCCGCCGCAGCGCCGGAAGGCGAGCCTGATGAGGTAATGGAGATTTCCGCCGAGGCCGAGGCGCAATCCGCTGAGGCCGAGCCTGCCGCTCCGGCGAAAGACCCGACCTGGCTGCCTGCCGTCGAGTACTTCGAGGCCGGACAGCCATTCAAGATTGGGGAGATTGCGGTTAGCCCGTTCACGATTCCGCACGATGCGGCCGATCCGGTGGGGTTTGTGTTTCAGGCCGAAGGCGTGCGGATGGCTGTGGCGACCGACCTTGGGTACATGCCGCCCAACGTGAAGGCGCAGCTTAAAAGGCTGGATCTGCTGCTCCTGGAGTCGAATCACGATCTGGAAATGCTGCGCGATGGGCCGTATCCGGGGCCGGTGAAGCAGCGAGTGCTTTCGCGAGTGGGGCATTTATCGAACGAGACGGCGGGAGAGTTCCTGGAACGGGAATACGATGGCCGTGCCACGTATGTCATCCTGGGGCATCTGTCTGAAAGCAATAATCTTCCTGATCTGGCGCGGGTTGCTGCCGAGCGCGCGCTTTCGAGCCACGCCAGCCTGCTGGCCAACCGGCTGTTGCTGGCTGAGCAACATAGGCCAATGTTGCCTATTTGCTTTTAAGGCCCTTAGGTTACAATAGTTTCAGCAGGTGTGACTCTGTAAGGAGTTGACCGCCCTGTTCTGACCCATAGCCTGCCCCGGTGAAACAAGCATAAGCGGTTGCAGATGAAACGAGTGAGCAGGCTGAAGCATCGAAGAGGTGCAGGCGCTAACCCCGTGACTAGCGGGATGCGTATCAAAGAAAATCTGCGCTAGTTCAGCCGCAAAGTGAGTCTACCAACTATGGCGAAAAATCAATGCAATGACCGGGTAGTAGGCGCCATTCTGGCAAGCTGGCGTTTCGATATCTCCGGGATTTCGCCGGAGATGCGCAAAGACTACGAAGGGCACCTGGCCGAGTGCGGCTATTGCAGTGGCAGGCAGCGGTTCCACCGCGGACTGGACGTTACGCTGGTGGTGCTGACCTCGCTCTCGGTGTTTTTCTCGGTGTTCGCGCTGGCGGTCATCAAGCACGTCAAGCCGCTGGAGCATGTGGCCTTCACGATCCTCGGCCTGGACATCTCGGACATGTATCACATGCTGGTTTCGGCGGCGATTGCCGGCGTGGTGTTCTCGATCACGGCCTTCGCGCTGGTTTTGATGGCGACCCCCGCGCCAACCTATCTGGGCGGGATTGCGGCGGAGCAGGCCAAGGTGCTCGAAGAGCGCCTGCCGGCGGCGATCCGCGCGTTTCGCTCACGGTAAAACAAACTTTTCTGGAACATAAAAGGCCTCCCGGATGGGAGGTCTTTTGTTTTGGTCGCGAATAGCCCTGCTTACTTCATGATGGGTACGCGCAGATCGCCGCCGGTCATTTCTTGGGGCAGGCCGAGCTTGAGCAGGTTGAGCAGCGTGGGCGAAATATCGCGCAGGGAGCCGTCGGGGCGCAGGCGATATTGAGGCGCGTCTTCGGCGACGTAGATCATGGGCACGGGGTTGGTGGTGTGCGCGGTGTGCGGGCCGCCGCTGACGGGATCGACCATGAGCTCGGCGTTGCCGTGGTCGGCGGTGATGAGCCAGCTTCCGTTGCGCTCTTTGACGGCTTTGAGGATGCGGCCGAGCTGCGCGTCGACGGCCTCGCAGGCTTTGATGGTGGGCTCGAGCTGGCCGGAGTGGCCGACCATATCGGCGTTGGCGAAGTTGGCCACGATTAGATCAAAAGCCGTGTCGTTGACGGCCTTGACGATGGTGTCGCCGATGGCCTCGGCGCGCATCTCCGGCGCGAGATCGTAAGTCGCGACCTTGAGCGAGGGGATGAGCGCGCGCTCCTCGCCGGGGAAGGGAACCTCGATGCCGCCGTTGAAGAAGTAAGTGACGTGGGCGAACTTTTCGGTCTCCGCCACGCGCAGGTTGCGCAGTTGGTGCGCGGAGAGAATGTTGGCGAGGATGTTGTCCATCGACTCGGGGAGGATGACGAGGGGCAGCTCGTAGAGCTTGTCGTACTGCGTCATGCAGAGGTAGTGCAGATTTTTTGGGACTTCGGTGCGGGGGATTTCCTGGTCGAGCGCTTCCCAGCCTTCGAGGTTGCGGCCGCCCTGTTTGTTGAGGCCGCTTTCGCGGGCGAGCACGCGGGTGATTTGGCGGGCGCGGTCGGCGCGATAGTTGAAGTTGATGCAGACGTCCTCATCGCGAATCTGGCCGACGGGTTTGCCCGCCGCGGCGGGCTTACCCGCGGCATCGACCACGACGAAGGGGACGAGGAACTCGTCGGTGATTTTGTTGTTGTAGCACTCTTTGATGCGCGCGACAGCGTCGGCATACGCGCCGCCCTCGGCCTTGCCGTTGACCATCGCGTCAAAAGCCTTGCGCTCTCGCTCCCAGCGCTTGTCGCGGTCCATGGCGTAGTAGCGGCCGCTAACCGAGGCGAGCTTGCCCACGCCGTACTCGCGCATTTTTTGTTCGAGCCTGGCGACGTAGCCCGCGCCGGAGGTGGGCAGAGTGTCGCGCCCGTCCATGAAGGCGTGCACGAAGACGCGCTCGACGCCGTACTCGCGCGCGGTGCGCAGCAGGGCGTAGAGATGTTCCTGGTGGGAGTGGACGCCGCCGTCAGAGACGAGGCCGAAGAGATGCAGTTGGCGCGAGCCCTCGCGGGCGCGCTGCATGGCCTGCACGATGGCGGGATTGCGCTGAAACTCGCCGGCGGCAATCTGTGCGTCGATGCGGGTGATGTCCATTTGCACGATGCGGCCCGCGCCGATGTTGAGATGGCCGACTTCGCTGTTGCCCATCTGTCCGTCGGGCAGGCCGACGAAGTGCTCGGAAGCGCGGATGAGGGTGTTGGGAAACTCGCGCAGCAGCTTGTCGTAGGTGGGCTTCTTGGCCAGGGCAATGGCGTTGTTGGCGGTTTCAGCGCGGTAGCCCCATCCGTCGAGGATGGTGAGGACGAGAGGATGCTTGGACACGGGCGTTCCTTGTTGCGAGTTAGTAAGTCGGCAGGTTAGCGAGTTAGTTGGGCTTGCAGCGTCACTACAGGCTGGCGCAGCGGAAGATGCGTGTGGGGCCAAGCCGAAGGCAGTTGGCCCCACCGCAGATGGCTAGTCGTTGCAGTTGATGCTCTCGATGCCGAGGAATGTTGCGCCCGCGCCGAGTTCTTCTTCGATGCGGAGGAGCTGGTTGTATTTGGCGATGCGGTCGGTGCGGCTGACCGAGCCGGTCTTGATCTGGCCGACGCCGGTGGCGACGGCGAGGTCGGCGATGAAGGTGTCTTCCGACTCGCCGGAGCGGTGCGACATGACTGCGGTGTAGCCATAGCGGCGGCCGAGCTCGATGGCGTCGAGGGTCTCGGTGATGGTGCCGATCTGGTTGACCTTGATGAGGATCGAATTGGCTACGCCTTCTTCAATGCCGCGCTGCAGGCGCTTGGTGTTGGTGACGAACAGATCGTCGCCCACGAGCTGAATGCGGCTGCCGAGCTCGTCGGTGAGCAGCTTCCAGCCTTCCCAGTCGTCTTCGGCGAGGCCATCTTCGAGAGAGACGATGGGATATTGGCGTGCCCAATCGGCCCAGAAGGCAACCATCTCGCTGCTCGATAGCTCGTGCTTGTCGCTCTTCTTGAAGACGTACTTTTTCTTGTCCTTGTCGTAGAACTCGCTGGAGGCGGGATCGAGGGCGATGGCGACTTGCTCGCCAGGGGTGTAGCCGGCCAGCTCGATGGCCTCGAGGATGAGATCGATGGCTTCAGAGTTGGACTTGAGCGAAGGAGCGAAGCCGCCCTCGTCGCCGACGGCGGTGTTGTAGCCCTTCTTTTTGAGCACGCCCTTGAGGGTGTGGAAGGTCTCGGCGGACCAGCGCAGCGCGTCAGAGAAGCGCTCGGCGCCGACCGGCATAATCATGAACTCCTGGAAGTCGACGTTGGAATCAGCGTGCGCGCCGCCGTTGAGCACGTTCAACATGGGCGTGGGCAGAACGTTGGCGTTGACGCCGCCGAGGTAGCGATAGAGCGGCACTTCAAGGGTTTGCGCGACGGCGCGCGTCGCGGCCATGGAGACGGCGAGGATGGCGTTGGCGCCCAGCTTGCTCTTGTTGGGCGTGCCGTCGAGGGCGATCATGGTGTGGTCGATGAGGCGCTGGTTGGAGGCGTCCATGCCCTCGAGCTCGGGCGCGATGACGGTCTCGACGTTTTCGACGGCCTGCAGCACGCCCTTGCCGAGGTAGTGGCTCTTGTCGCCGTCGCGCAGCTCCACGGCCTCGTGCTCGCCGGTGGAAGCGCCCGAAGGCACGATGGCGCGGCCGAGCGCGCCGCTCTCCAGAATCACATCGGCTTCCACGGTGGGATTGCCGCGCGAGTCAAGCACTTCGCGCGCGCGAATAGCAACAATTTCAGTCATATCGGTCCTCGCAATGCGGTGGTACAGCCGTTCATTCAGTTTGGGGCGGCGGTCGACGCGCAGGGTGTCTCCGGCAGCGCTACGAATGGTTTCAAGAAAGCCTGACACGCGCGGTATTCCTTTCCGTCCCGAGAGGCGGCGCTTCGCGGAGCACTCATCCTGATCCACACGGAATGCGAGCGACTGCGGCATTTTTGCGCGATTTGAAAACGGGATGAGAGAGGCCGGAAGAAGCGCCGAAAGCTAGTCGTTCCGTAGGGATTCTAACAAACGGGGCAGCGTGCGGCGCGGCGGCCGCGGTTACAGCAGCGTGAACAGTTGGCGGAGCATTGGGTTGACGGAGTTGATTCGTAGCGGGAAGGGCACGCATGGAGGCGGGATCGGCGCGATGCGAATCGATGCCGCGTAGCATCAAGTCAAGTATGTCCGAGTTCTTTGCGCATGCGCGGGGCTCGCAGTTGAGAACTTTTTGCCGCTGGCGGGGTCTAAACATTATGGGAAATTCCGCCCGCGAGAGGAGACACGGATGAACCGGCCGCTACTAGCAATCGCATTCTTCGCTGTTGCCACGGCTGCTCTGTCGGCGCAGGACGCGAGCCAGTCCAACCCGTACTCTGGAGTGTCCAATCCTCCCGCGGACGACACCATCGTCACGGATGCGCCTCAGCAGCAACAAGCCAAGCCGCCGGCGAGTCACATTGCGCAGTCCGCCGCGCCGGCGCCGCAGAGCCCCGCGCAGCGGAGCGAAATTGCGCCCGCGCCGCTGCCGGTGCAACCCGCGCCAGTTGCCGATGCAGCGGTGACGGGCACCGATGACGGCATTGTGCAGCCGGCGGCGCAAGTGCCCACGGCAACCGCGCCGCAGCTTGTGGACCGTGCCGACGATCCTGACGGCGACATTGTGCATCCCGCGCCGCTGGGCCCCGGCGAGCTGCGCGAGGGCACAGCTATTCGTGTGCGCCTGCTCACAGAGCTTTCCAGCTCGCTGTCGCAGCAGGGCGAGCCGTTTCGCGCGCGCGTGGCCTCCGACGTGCTTGGCGATGGCTCCGATGTTGTGATTCCCGCGGGCGCGGAGATTGCGGGCCGCGTGGTGGATGCTTCGACGGGCAACCTGGGCGGACACGGCACGCTGCTTTTGAAGCCGGAGACGGTGACCCTGGCCAGCGGCGAGAGGTTTGCGCTGCACGCGATGGTGGTGGGCGCACCGGGCACGCATACGCGCGTGGGCACGGAGGGCGTGATTGGGCCGGACTCACACAAGAAGCGCGATGCCATTGAATACGGCGGCGCGGTGGGCGCGGGCGTGGTGGCAGGCGCGTATCTGGGCGGGCCGGTAGGCGCGCTGGCCGGCGGTCTGGTGGGCGCGGCCGTGGTGACCACGCACCTGCTCGTGAACCATCCGCAGGCGCATCTTGAAGAGGGCGATGTGTTGATGTTGACGCTGACCGAGCGCATGCATCTGGTGCCTGCGGGCGCGCGCGGCGAGTAACGGTTTGATGGAGCGAACGCGAGGGGCGCTGCGGCGCCCCTTTTCGTTTGCGGCTGCCCCTCTCTGTTTGCGGCTGATAGACTGCCTCTGGCGCTGCGGAGGCGATACGAATGGGCGAAATGAAGACAGTGGGTGTGGTGGGCGCGGGCACCATGGGCTCGGGGATTGCGCATGTGTTTGCGCGCGGCGGTTTTCGCGTTCTGCTGTGCGATGTGGAGCAGCGCTTCCTCGATCGCGCGATGACGTCGATCCGTACCAATCTCGGGCGCGAGGCGGCCAAAGGCAAGCTATCTGAAGCAGAGGTTGAGCCAACGCTGGCGCGCATTGTGCCGGTGACGGACCGCGCCGCGCTGGCTGAGGCCGATCTTGCGGTGGAAGCTGCGCCGGAACGGTTCGAGCTGAAGGCGGAGATCTTTCGCGCGCTGGATGCGGTGCTGCCGGCGGGTGCGGTGCTGGCGTCGAATACGTCTTCGATTTCCATCACGCGGCTGGCAGCGGTGACCAAGCGCCCGGAGCAGGTGATTGGAATGCACTTCTTCAATCCGGTGCCGGTGATGGCGCTGGTGGAGGTGGTGCGCGGTCTGCAGACCAGCGATGCGACCTTTGCCGCAGTGCGGGAGCTGGCGGTGAAGCTGGGGAAGACGCCGGTCGAGGTGAACGACGCGCCGGGATTTGTGTCGAACCGCGTGCTGATGCCGCTGATCAACGAGGCGGCTTTCGCAGTGATGGAGGGCGTGGCGACGCCGGAGGCCGTGGATCAGGTCTTCAAGCTGGGCATGGCGCACCCCATGGGGCCGCTGACGCTGGCCGACTTTATCGGACTGGATGTATGCGTGGACATTTTGCGCGTGCTGCAGGAGGGCTACGGCGACCCGAAGTACCGGCCCTGCCCGTTGCTGATACGGATGGTGGACGCGGGCTGGCTGGGACGCAAGTCGGGGCGGGGGTTCTTCCGGTACGCGTAATTCCTTACCTTCGGTAAGGAATCGGACTATACTTGGAGCGCGAGGTTTCTATGGCGACGGCGTCTGTTACATCCAAGGGCCAGATTACGATCCCGATCGAAGTGCGGAAAAAGCTCGGCATCAGGGTTGGGGATCAAATCGCCTTTGTGGAACGCGAGAACGGCGAGTTCGTGCTGAAGCCGAAGACGGGGTCGATCATGGACTTGAAAGGGTTCGTGAAGTGGAAGGGAAAGCCGCTGTCGATCAAGGAAATGAACAAGGTGATCGCCAAAGGCTGGGCCGGGAAACTGAAGTTCGACGATTAGCCACCGATGATCGGCATTGACACCAACATTCTCGTTCGATTCTTCACGCAGGATGACCGGGCGCAGGGCCGAAAGGCGACCGCTTTCATCCAGTCGCTCACCGCAAGTGAGCTGGGCTACGTCTCGCTGGTTGTTCTGGTGGAGATGGTTTGGGTATTGCGCAGTTCCTACCGGCTTTCGCGGCCTCAGTTAGCAGCAATCTTGACCAGGCTTCTGGATTCGCCGGAGATCATCGTTGAAGACGACTCGGTGGTGAGAGAGGCGGTTCTTCGCTTCCAGCGGTCCAGGGTTGAGTTTGTGGACCAGCTGATTGAGCGGTGCAGTCATGCGGCAGGTTGCACGGCGACGGTGACCTTTGACGTGGATGCCTCGCGAGCTACAGGAATGCGCCTGCTCTAACTGTCCACGCGTCGCTCGCGCCTCCACAGGACAAATCTTTTCCGGCGGGAACCAGAACATGCGGATTCGCGTAGTGCATTTCAAGCGCAACCGATCCGCGTCTAATAGCCATGCAGTCCTTTCGCGATACTCTCGGGCAGGTGTTTCGCGCCATCGGCGCCAACAAACTGCGCAGCTTCCTGACCATGTTCGGGATCGCGTGGGGCGTGGGCTCGCTGCTGGTGCTGGTGGGGCTGGGCGAAGGGTTTCGCTCCGGGCAGCGCAAGAACCTGTCCAAGCTGGGCAACGACCTGGTGCTGGAGTGGAATGGAACGATTCCCGCGGTCGCGAACCAGCACACGGGCATGCGGCCCTACCAGTTGACGCTGCGCGACTACGCGGCCGTGAAAGCGCTGCCCGAGGTACGCGCGGCGACGGTGGAGCTGCAGCGCTCCGACCTCTACGAAGTGAGCCAATGGAGCAATACGTCGAGCCATGTGATGGGCGTGACGCCGAACTACACCGTGGTGCGCTTTATTCCCATGGCGACGGGCCGGTTTCTGGACGATGCCGACGTGGCCAACCGGCGGCGGGTGGCGGTGCTGGGGGCAAAGACGGCTACGCTGCTGTTCAACGGGCGGCCCACGCTGGGCCAGGCGATTACGATCAACGGCACTGAGTTCACTGTGGTCGGCACGGTGGAGAAGATTGCACGGGGCAGCAACGACTTCGACGACCAGAAGGTCTATGTTCCCGTGAGCACCATGCAGGAACTGTTCCCGCTGAAAGGCGACAACCTTGCTATCGACGCGCTGAGCTCGATCCAGTACCAGCCCGCCAAACACGGCGATGCCACGGAGGCGATGGCGGCGGTGCATCGCGTGGTTGCGGCGGACCACGGCTTCGACCCCGCGATGAAGGACGCCTTCGACGAGTGGGATACCATCGCCGAGATGCGGATGGTGGGCGCGATTTTCAACGCCATGGATATATTTCTTGGCGGCGTGGGTATTGTGACGCTGGGTCTGGGCGCGGTGGGCATCGTGAACATCATGCTGGTGTCCGTCACCGAGCGCACGCGCGAGATCGGACTGCTGAAGGCGCTGGGCGCAACCAGGCGCAGCATCCTGGCCCAGTTCTTCTGGGAAGGGCTGCTGCTGACGGGCTTGAGCGGCATGATCGGCATTGCCATTTCCGCGGGATTCATGGGCCTGCTGCAGGCGCTGTTCACTGACAAGATTCCGGGCTTCGATCCGCCACGGCTGGTGCCGTGGTCGGCGGCGCTGGCGCTGAGTTCGCTGGTGCTGGCGGGGGTGGTCGCGGGGCTGTATCCGGCCAGCAAGGCGGCGGCGCTGGACCCGATTGAGGCGTTGCGGAGGGAGTAAGAGCGGGGACTAGGAACGAGGGACTAAGGGACTGGGGAGCGCAATGTTCAGAGACATCTGGGGCCAGGCTTGGGAAGCGATGGTGTACAACCGGCGGCGCACGGCCATCACCATGGCCGGCATGGCCTGGGGCATTGCCACGGTGGTGCTGCTGCTGGCCTATGGCGCGGGGTTCAGCCACGCCATTCAACAGATATTTGCGCAGTGGGGAACCAACGTGATGGGTACGTTTCCGGGACGCACCAGCGAACAGGCGGGCGGCGCGAAGTCCGGCACCGAGGTGCGCTTTACGGTGGACGATGTGGACCGGTTGGCCAACGCCGTGCCGGGCGTGATTCACATCACGCCGCAGGTGCAGAAAGATGTGACGGTGCAGAACGATCTGCACTCCTATACCTGGACCGTGAACGGCGTGCGGCCGGTGTTTCAGGACATTTGGAAGCTCGACACCGATCAGGGACGTTTCTATAACGGTCTCGAGGAAGAGCAGCGCGCGCATGTGTGCGTGATCGGGTCCGAGTCCAAGACCAAGCTCTTCTCCGGCGGCTGGGCGCTGGACCAGACGATCCGCCTGAACGGCGTGCTGTTCACGATTGTGGGCGTGCTGGCGCCCAAGATGCAGGAGGGCGGCGAGCAGAACGACCGCAACCGGCAAATCTACATCCCGTTCAGCACCATGAGCGACATCAAGGACACGACGTATCTGGACGGTATCTGGTTCAACTATCGCGGCGACTATCTGCAGGTGGAGCAGCAGTTGCGCGCCACGCTGGCGGCGGCGCACAACTTTCAGCCCATGGATCACAACGCCATCTATGTCGCGAACCTGCTAACCGAGCTGCATCAGTTCACCATTCTCGCCGTGGCGCTGCAGATTCTGCTCTCGCTGGTGGGCGCGCTTACGCTGGGCATTGCGGGCATCGGGTTGATGAACATCATGCTGGTGGCGGTGCAGCAGCGCACCCGCGAGATTGGCGTGGAGAAGGCGCTGGGCGCGCGGAAGCGGCATATCCTGCTGCAGTTTCTTGCCGAGGCTCTTGTGATTACCGGCGTGGGCGGCATGAGCGGCATCGCGCTCGCGTATCTGGTGTCGATGCTGGTGGGGCGGATTCCGTTTTACAGCGCGATCGCGCTGCACGCGGAGGGCGCGGATATTTATCTGCGGATTTCGCCGGGGTCGCTGATCTTCGCCACTGTGATTCTCGCCATCACGGGACTGGTGAGCGGAATGATTCCGGCGATGCGCGCCGCCAACCTCGATCCCATTGAGGCGCTGCGCTACGAGTAACGCTGGGACAAGGGGCCAGGTAGAGCAACAACCAATGCACAATGCAGGGGGTTCCCCTTCAACAAGCTCAAGGTCAGGATGACAGTGTAAATTAAGCAACAGCCAGAGCAACGGTGGTGGGAGATGGTTTGGCTGAATGGGATAAAATTTAGTTAGGGCGTGTTCACACTAACCTCAGTGCTTCGACGATGAGTGCGAAGTTGAGGAAGGCGAGGAAGACGACGTCTAGCTTTTCGAATCGTGAGAAGATGCGTCGGAAGCCCGTGAGCCTCCTGAAGAGGCGTTCGACTCCGTTTCTTTTCTTGTAGAGTTCGCGATTGTAGCTCCATGGATGGAGCCGGTTGGACTTGGGCGGGACCACCGGGATCATTCCCGGATCGAGCACAATTGTCTGGTTTCATCGCCCTCATAAGCTCGGCCCATCAATATTGGCAGGCCATCCGGCATCGGTCCCAGGTCTTCCAGAAGTAGCCTGCCCTGCGGCGCGTCGTGGTCGTTGTCAGCCGAAAGTGAGAAGGTTATCGCTGTTCGAGTATCCGCGGCAACCATATGAATCTTGGTGTTCCCTCCGCCTCGGGACTTGCCGATGGCTTGTGGGCCGTTTTTTTTAACGCGCCGGTCCCGTCCGGATGCACCTTGACCGAGGTCGAATCGAGACTGAAGGCCTCGATCCGAATGCGCACGATCTGCTCCTGCTGTAACTTCTCAACGACCTTGTCTAGATGTGGGACACGCTGCATCGTCCTTCTGCCGGCTTAGGAGCGAGGTTCACTTAAGCAGGCCGGCTCGGCGTTTGGAGGGAACTGCGCAATCCCTGTCAGCAGGAATTCCTGGTCAACAAATGCGCCAGGCTTTCCAGTGACTTCCGCGGCACCCGCCGCCACCGGATGCATGCAGCACCACGGCCTTTCAGAGATGGGGTTATTGCGCGCGCTCCCAGCGAACAGACCGCTGACGGCCGCGCGGAATACCTCGGGGTTCGAGTCTGTTCCTCACGGCGCAGTCCCGATCTGATAGTTCAACATCGCCAGTGAAAGCCGATATTGGTAGAGCGCGTTCGTGTTCCCGATGGCTGCGTCGGTTTGTTGATATTGCGCCTGGCTCAGCTCCACAATCGAGCTCAGGCCGATCTGATAGCGCGCTTGCGCCAGCTTGAGAGCCAGGTTTGCCTGATCGAGCAACTGCTGCGTTACCGCCGTCTTTTGATAAGCCGTGTTGGCGGCCAGCCATGTCGTGTGGATGTCACGCACGATGCGGTCGCGGAGATCGCGGGTCTGCTCCGCATCGGCCCGCGCACGCAACGACGCTTCCCTGGCCTCTGCGGAGTAGAGGAATCCATTGAAGATGGGAATATTGAGGTTCACGCCGATTCCGCCCCACCAATTCTCGGTGTAATACTGCGCGGAGCGAATTGGCACGGTTCCCGCAGTGCCAGCCGCAGTGATGCTGGGCAAACTCTGATCCTTCTCCGCGCGGCTATACTTGACCGCGGCCTGCTGATCGAAGGCAAGAGACTGCAGATCGGGCCGTTGCTGCAAGCCCTGTTGTACAAGCTGGTCCACATCGGGCGGCGGCGACTGTACGTCGGCGATGGAATCGATGAGGTCGTATGTGACCTCGCGGTCCAAACCAAGAACGGCGTCGAGCGCGGCCATGGTTGCGTTCAGATTATTTTGTGAATCGAGAAGCAGCAGTTTGGCCTGTGACAGGTTCACATCGGCAAAGCTCAGGTCGAGAGTCGATTTGAGTTTGTTCTTCGTCAACTCCGCAACCTGTGTCTCGGTCGCCTGGCGGGCATCGACATTCTGCCTTGCCACTTGATAAAGCGCCTGCGCCTGCAGCGCGTCATAGAAGGCCTGATCCGTGGCGATTATGATGTCCTGTTCTGTCGCGATGAGATTTGCGTTTTGCGCTTTCTCGCGGAGCTTCGATGAAGCGATGAGATTGTTTGTCCGCCCGAAGTCGGTGATCAGTTGCGTAAAGCTGCCGCCCGCGCCGGCGTGCTCAATCAGCCGGGATGCGGTGAGGGTTCCGGCCGAGACGCGGCTCCCGCTTTCGGCGTCGACCGCGGTCACGCTCGCCGCCGCGGTCGGCAGAAGAGCCGAACGCGATTCGCGGACGACCTGATGCTGGGCCAGCGCAAGCAACTGGCTGAGCTGAATGCGAGGATTGTTCTTGATCGCCATCTGTTCGGCCTCTGTCCTGGTCAGCTTCGGGCCGTTTTCTGTTCCTGACGACGAAAAGGTCGAAGCCTGAGGCGACTGACTCGGCACTGCCTGGCTTGGCTGTGAGTCGCTTGGTGAGACGAGATGCGCGGTGGGCGCTTCAGGCAGTTGAACCTGCGCGCGAGCGGGAATCCACGCGAGACACAAAAGCGTAGTGATCGAAAAAGTATTGATAGACATCTTGATTGCGCCGATGCTCATTCTGCAACCTCTCCGGCGGCTGCAAGCTCGTGACCGCGCCGGCCATGAATCATCAGATAGACCGCGGGGACGAGGAAAATAGTCACCGCGACCGAAGCGCCGAGGCCGCCAATCACGGCGCGGGCCAGCGGTGCATACTGCTCGCTGCCGGCCTCAAGCCCCAACGCCATGGGAATCATGCCGAGAAGAGTAGCGAGCGAAGTCATCAGAATCGGCCGCAGGCGAATCTTGCAGGCCCGGACAACCGCTTCGAGAATGGGCTGCCCTTCCAGATGAAGGATGCCGGCGAACTCCACGATGAGGATGCTGTTGGAGACCACAATTCCGGTCATCATGATTACGCCCATCAGGGACATGATGTTGAGCGTAGCTCCGGTGAACAGGAGAATCATCGCCACGCCTGCCAATCCGGGTGGAATCGCCATCAGGATGATGAATGGATCGATGAACGAGCGGAATTGCGCCATCAGGATCAGGTAGACCATCAGGACGGCAACAACCAGGCCGAGCCCGAATTCCTTGAATGACTGGTTCATGCTGACGACCGCGCCGCGCACCTTCAGCACCGTGTTGCGATCGGTAGGAGTGTTCTTGATCAGCTTGTCGATGCCGGCACCAACACCCTGGAGAGCCTCGGTTTTAGTGGCCACAAAGATGTCGATGACGCGCCGGATCTGGTAGTGATCGACCTCGGTCGGAGTGTTAATCATCTGGATGTCCGCAACCGAACTGAGCGGTGTGTATCCCGTGGCATGGTCGCCTTTCATAAAGGAGGCCAGCACCTCGGAACCTGCCTGTCCCTCCTGAGCCGGCGCGGATCCTGTTGGACCGGCGCCGCGCAGGGGAATGTTCTTCAAGTCTTCGATGGACATGTGATCGAGCCAGTGATTGGCGTACTGGACGGTGACCAGGTAGTTGTTGCCGCTTTTGGGGTCAACCCAGAAGCTCGGCGCAACCTGGCCATCGGAGGTCAGAGCGGTGATCACATTGTCCACCACGGACTTTGCGGACATGCCCAGCAGGCTCGCCTTTTCGCGATCGATATTGAGCGCAATGCCCGGATAATCGAGGTTCTGCGGAATGTAGACCCCGCTCACGTTGGGCAGCGATCTGATCTTCGCGGCGAGGCCGCTGGCCACATCGTAAGCTCCCTGCATATTCGTTGAGCTCACCTGAATATCGATGGGAGCGGGGAGTCCCTGGTTGATTACGCTGTCCACGAGTCCTCCAGCCTGGTAGTACGCGGAGACTTCCGGCACCTCGCGGGAAAGCCTGTCCTGAACGCGCCGCATGTATTCATAGCTGCCAATGCTGTGACCCTCCTGCAGGCTGGTCTGGACAAAAGCTGTATCCATCGAGGAGTTGGTCGTGAACATCGCGGACACATCGGGATACACGCCGATGTTCGAAACAATCATGCCCATGTCTCTGGGCTTCACCACGCTGCGAATCACATCTTCCACCTTGGCGACATAGTCGTTGCTCACCTCGAGGCGTGTTCCGCTGGGCATATGCAGATCGATCACGAATTGACCGGGATCCGTGCGCGGAAAATAAGCGCGGCCAAGAAATGGAAAACTGACGAGCAGGATGAGCGCCAGCGAACCTAGCAGGACGCCCGCGGTTCTCGCGGGCCTTTGCAGAACGCGGAAGGCCAGAGTCTCATAACCATCGAGGAATCTCTGGAAATGCTCGTTGAAGCGTGAAAGGAAACGCTGAAACAGCGTTATCTTCTTCGGTGGAGCACCGCTTTCCTCGTCGTCAAGTTTCAGGCGGATGAACCTCGCGCAGAAGAGAGGAACCACGGTCATGGCGAAGAAATAGGAAGCGAAGATGGAGAGCACAACGCCGAGCGCGAGGGGAGTGAAGAGGTACTTGCTGATGCCGGAAAGAAACGACACGGGAAAAAAGACGACCGCCGTGGTGGAAGTAGCGGCCAGCACGGCGAGAGAAACTTCCGTGCCTCCCACCTCCGCGGCTTCCTGGGGCGAAAGGCCCATCTCCATGAAGCGGAAGATGTTCTCGAGGACGATGACGCCGTTGTCGATCAAGCGGGAGAAGACGAGCGCGAGGCCGCCGAGAATCATGGTGTTGATGGAGCCGCCCATATAATTCGTGAGCACGAGACAAACGAGCATCGAAAGCGGAACCGACAAAAGTACGGCGATTGTGGCGCGCGGGCTCCCAAGAAAAATGAGAATCATGGCCGCGGTGAGCAGCAATCCTATTCCAGCCTCGCGTGAGACATTGCTGATTGCCAGCTTGACGAAGATGGATTGATCGAATACGACGGCTGTCTTCAGCGATTCGGGAACATCCACGAGCTTCTTGATGGCCGCTTTCATCCCGTCGACAATGGTGATGGTGTTGCTGTTGCCCCCCTGCTTGAAGACCGGCACATAGACCGAGCGCTGGCCGTCGATGCGCACGATGTTGTATTGCAATGCGCCCGAGTCCTCCGCTTTGCCCACGTCCGCGACCAGCACCGAGGCGTTGCCTACCGATTTCAGCGGCATCGCGTTCATCGACTTCGCATCGGGGAACTGGCTGTTCGCGTAAATGTTGTAGTCCTTGCTCCCAATCCGCACGTCGCCCGCGGGCAAAATCAGGTTCGAGCTGTTCACGGATTGCACGACGTCGCTCATGCTCATGTTGTGCGCTTCGAGCTTCAGCGGGTCGATGTAAATCTGAATCTGGCGGTAAGTCCCGCCGTAAGGTTGAGGTACAGAAGCTCCCTGCACGCTCGATATCTGATTGCGTACCTGAAACTGAGCGATATCTTTGAGATTGGTCTCATTCAGGCCTTCGCCCTTCAACGTCACCAGGCACACTGGTTGCGTCGATGCATCCATGCCGAGGACAACCGGAGGGAGTGTCCCCGGCGGCAATCTGCGCAAGTCGGCCAGCGCAAGATTGGAGATATTGCTGAGAGCCGCATTCGGGTCGGTGCCGGGTTTGAAATATATCTTGATGAGGCTCACGCCGGCGAGCGAACGGGATTCACTGTGATCGACATTCGCGGCCAGCGTGAAGAAGCGCTCGAAGGTGTTGGTAATATCGGATTCGATTTGTTCCGGCGGCATGCCGTTGTAAAACGTGGCCACCACGACCACGGGCAGGTCGATCCTGGGAAACAGGTCGACCGGCATGCGCACGACATCGACCACGCCAACCAGCGAGACCATCAGGCAAATCATCAGGATAAAGAAGGGGTAGCGCAGCGCAAACTTCGGCATTAGTGGCTCCCCCCTGCATTTTCATTGGTTTCTTCGCCTTTCATGTCGATCGTGCCGCCGCTCTCCTGAGCCGTTTCGGACGCCGGCGTCTTGAGCATCAGAGGATTGACTGCCTCACCTTCGCGATACTGGTCCTGACCGCCGGCAATCACTCTTTCGCCGGGGTTGAGCCCGCTGCGAATCTCCGCCAGCCTGGAGCCCTGAAGACCGACCACGACATCGCGGATGTGAATGTGATTCGTGGCGTCGAGGACATAAACCGTTCGCCGCTGGCCCCTGAGCACCAGCGCATCGGCCGGCGCGGTCACAACATCGTGCGCATGTCCCAGGCGCAGCAGCGTGTTCGCATACATCCCAGGATCGATGGAGAGATCCCGATTCTCGACATCCACTTCGGTTTCCATTGTCCTGGTCTCGAAATTCACGCTTCTCGTGAAGCGCACAATCTTTCCCGAGAGAGCGCGGTTGATGGCATCCACTCGCACCTGGAGTATGTCGCCCACGTGAACATACCGCACGTCGTCCTCCGGCACGGGAACGCGCAGTCGCAGCAGGCTGCTCTGCGCCAGGCGAACAATGGGCAGGTCCTGGCTGTTGGAGTTGGTGCCGCCTTGAATCAGCGCGCCCGTATCCGCGTAGCGCCAGGTCACCACGCCGGCAATGGGAGCAACGACCGTGGTGTAATCGTGCAGCGCCTGCACGCGCTGGTTTTCTGCCTGCGCCGCGCCTGCGTGTTGTTTCGCCGCGGCCAATGCCGACTTCGCGCTATCCACCTGCGCCTCAGTCGATAAGTCTTTGGCCAGCGCGTCATCGAGTTCCTGTTGCGCAATGAGGCCGGGCTGCGCGGCGGCGGCCTGCTTCAGGCGATCCGACTCCGAGTGCAGTGCCGCGTGCATGGCCTCGGCGCGATTGATCTCGTGTTGTGCGCGAACGATCTCTTCGTTGCTCTGCTGCATTTCGTATACAGACTGCTGCAATTGCGCCTTCAGTTCCGGCACATCGAGCACGGCCAGCGTCTCACCCTTCTTCACCACATCGCCGATGTCCACGTTGATCCGTTGCATATACCCACTGACCTTGGGGTGTACATCGACAACCTGATAAGGCTGAAACTGCCCCGCCAGCGTTAGCGTGTAGGCGATGTCGCCACGCTGCACAGTTGCCACCTGCGCGCTGGGAATGGTTGCCGCCTTCGCATCCGCATTGCCGGCGGAATGGCACGCGGTTAGTTCGAATGATGCGCACATCGTCAAGGCAGCCGCTACGATGACCGGCAATCTCTTGCTCATGTTCATGATGGTATTGATCCTCGATCCTGCGCCCTCTTCTCGTCTCTGGGGCCGATGTATTTGACTTGTCTTACTTGTTGGGTTCGCTGGACAGCTCACTTCGGCGCGGTCGACGCGGCGGAAGCGGGCAATGTCGCATCGTGAGAGAGCCAGGCCGCACCAGGGCCGCAACCAATAGCCTCGCGCCGGAATGCCGGCAACTCTAGCTGCCACCGGAGGGCGGCGTTAACCAATGGCATGGGTCTGTTCCTCAATCCTCGCAAGCCCGATAACTGCACCCGGATTCCGTGTGCACCGAAGTTGCCGTCTCGCCCATGGATTTGTGATCGTCAAACCCCGCGACAAGCACGCCAGGCGTCAGCCGCAAATCCGATTACAAAAAGGCTTCGATTTTCAAGCAATAGAAATGGATTCAGGACAGGATTGGAGGGGGTCTAAAAAAGAAGGCGCTCAGTCCAGCATCGGAGTGCCGTCGCCTTGGGCTGTGAACTCCTCGGGGCCAGAGTCTCAGCTTGGGCGCTGAAAACCGATGGAATGCCATCGGCAACGAGATGCAGCCGGCCAGCAAAGCAGCTCCCGTAAAGCGCTCTGCGCTCTCGCTTGAAAAAAGGGTTCGCCCTTTGGCATCGGCTTGTTCATTCTGCGACAGCAGCTTCGCGGTGGGAATCTGGTGGGAGCGAGCCTGTGGCGGATCGTACAGAGAAAGCTTGTAACCAAGTCCCCACATAAAGACGCAGAGCGCCAAACCCGCGAAGACGAAGGTGAGCCACAATGACGCCGACTTTTTTGATAAACGAATCACAGATTCCGCGCGATGGAATATCCAACAACTCAAGCCTAGCACCAAAAGCTATCCTCGCCGGATGTTCCCGCTATAAGTTTGATGGCAGAAGCGTCAAAAGGGTGATCCGTCGATAGGATGCTGCGGCTCAGCCGATCCTCCGTTGACAACGAAAAGCGCTGACACATATCCGAGCGTTGGACGTGCTCAAATAGTGATAGAGAAGAGTTTACGGACTGCGCTCTTATACGCCGCCAATCGCTCCAGGCGCATACGGATCGGTGATGGCCAGGGTTGCCCCCTCAAGCATCACGAAGCGCCTGCTCCTGAACTCGCTCAGGGTGCGCGTCACGGTTTCGCGCGTCGATCCAACGCACGCAAGCGATCTATTCATGAGTAAGCGACGCCTTGATTTGCCGGCCCGCTGCCGTTTCACGTCCCTCGGCGGACCATTGCAGCAGCATTTGTTGCGCGACACTCCGCAGAGAGACGAGTTTGTCCTCTACACCTTGAGGAAAATGCCCTTGCGATAGAGAACCAGCGTCGGGGCAAAGCAGACCAGAACAAAGCACAGCGAATAGAGCAGCGAGCCGAAGGACGGGCTGACGATCGAAGAGAAGACTCTTGTGTAAATCAGCTCTTTCAGATCCACCGCCTGTCCTCTCGGTCCTATCTGGATGGATCCGAGCGTCGCCGACAATAACTCCGACAGCGCGTAGCAGAAGATGGCATTCGATCCGAAGACCTTCCAGGGATACGTCCAGGCGCCGCACTGCTTCTTGATGTCGATCACAAAGTAGCAGACAGCCAATGCCAGCAGGGTCCATCCGCCCGCGTAGAGCACGTAGGAACTGGTCCACATTCTCTTATTGATAGGGAACCAGATATTCCAGAAGCTGCCCAGCGCCAGCCCCGCGATGGACGCCGCCAGCATACCTCCAGCCTTCGTGACCATCGACTTCTGTGTGCGCAGCCAAAGCCCCGTCAACACTCCCAACAGACAGGTTGCCAACGAAGGAATGGTGCTCAGCACGCCCTCGGGATCAAAGATACCTTCGTCCAGTCGCCTGGGAAACAGAGCCCGGTCGATCACCGAGTCCAGGTTCATATACCGGTCGAGAAAGGGAAAGTCGCGGCCCGGCATGCCGTGTCCTGGGATGGGCACCCAGCGAATCAGCACCCAATAGCCCAACAGGCACGCGGCTGCAACACCAACCAGAGTGACCACCCGCCGATCCCACAGATAGAGCAGCGTTGCAATCAGGTAGCAGACTGCGATTCTCTGCAGCACGCCGAAGACGCGCATCGTTGCCAGCGGGTAGTCAGGAAAGCCATGCACCACCAGACTGATGACAAAGATGATCGCCGCGCGACGAAAGGCATGCCTCACCAATACGCTCTTCGCCTCACCGCGAGCGATGCGCGACGCGGTGGAGAAAACGATAGCGATGCCGACGACGAAGAGAAAAGTGGGAAATACCAGGTCCGTCGGCGTGCATCCATTCCAGCGGGAATGCTTCAGCGGCCAATAGGCAAGCTCTTCGCTGCCGTTGTTGTTGACCAGAATCATGAATGCGACGGTCAGTCCTCGGACGACATCGAGAAAGATGAGCCGCTGAGTTGGCTTGGTCATACTCTGCGGTGAGCTAGTCTGGGGTGATGCGCTAATGACCATCTGACAAGAACTCCTCTGTCGATTGTTTGAAGAAACGTCCCACGCTCTTCCGTGATGCCGGTCCTGCTCTGTGGGGTCTTCTCGGGAACGATCTCCGCCGAACGATGGCTCCCGATATTCAAACGTTTGAACAAGGCAATATTGATCGCTCCACGGTAGATTAGTCAATCAATAACTTTGCGGCTGTTGAATATCAATCTATATGTCCGCATCGAGCCTGAATCGAGCCTGAACCTGCGAACGCCGCGTTTTCCGCGGCGCATAGTGATCGCCGTACCGTTACAATCGAGTCGGAGAACAGCGATGTCATCTGCTCTGCGGGCTCTGCCGCAGCCCTGCCGCGAGAGATCCCGGGCAACACTAGGAACAGGATCATTGGCCTCTATGGCATTCTCGCGGTGCTGAACATTGGGGCGTGGCTGTGGGCTTTTGCTGCGTTCCACGCATACGGTAGAGAACTTCCATCGATCCTCCTCTTGCGCCGTTGGCGTGGAACCCCCATCGAAGAAATCTAAAAAGCGTGCTCCGGGGCTGCGTGCAGCCCGTGGCGACAATCCGGGGTGCTCAAGGGTTCCGGGTCCGACTAGAGAACGGGCTCATGCGCACCAAGGAATGAACGACCTCTGTGCCGATGGCGCAAGAAAACTCTACACGAGCATACGCACCCGTTTCATCTCCCGAGGGTCGGCAGCGCCGGTGGGAGACTATGCACAAGACGCGCGAAGAATGGGGAACCGCAGGGCCGCAAGCCCACGGAGGCCGAGTCGCTGGAAAAACAGCACCATCGGGAAGCGAAGAAGCTGAACGAGGATCAGACGCGCAACAACTTCTTCGTGATTCCGCCCGATGAACGGCCCGACGTGGTGCTACGCTTCTCCGCC
>DASQSP010000117.1:0-9390 GCA_035642355.1 Occallatibacter sp. | reverse complement strand
CATCACAGTGATCGACAACACGTAGCAGAGGATGAGCCGGGCAACGACCGTGCGCATAGCGCGAGGGATGGTCTTCGCGGGCTGGTGCGCCTCGCCAGCCGTGACGCCGATGATCTCGATCCCCATGTAGCTGGTGAGCGTAAGGCTCATGGCCAGCCACACACCCTTCATACCATGCGGCAGAACTCCGCCATGACCGGTCAAGTTAGACAACCCAATTGGTTTTGCCGACCCCAAACCGGCGATCATGCCGAAGCCGATCAATACGAAAGCCGCGATGGCGACGACCTTGATGATGGCAAACCAGTATTCGAACTCCGCGAAGCTGCCCACCTGCATGGTGTTGATGGCGATCAGAGCGAGTGAGACGGTTACAACGATCAGCCATTGCGGCGCCGCGGGAAACCACACTGCACAGTAGATGGCCACGGCCGTGACCTCTGCGCCGATCGCGATGATCTGAACGAAGGCGTAGGTGACGCGAACCGCGAAGCCGGACCACTCGTTGAGGTAGGTCTGCGCGTACACTCCGAAGGAGCCGGGCACAGGATGCACCACCGCCATCTCGGCGATGGAGTACGCGACGATGAGGGCTATGACAGCCCCGAAGAGATAGGACAAGATGACGCCGGGGCCGGCGAGCCGAATGGAGAGTGAACTGCCCAGGAAGAGCCCGACACCGATGGCGCCGCCCATGGTCATCATCGTGAGCTGACGCTGGGTTAGTCGGCGCTCAAGCTGGGGCGCGGGTGCGCTGTCGGCGACAGGAGCCGAGAAGGTCGACACATGCACCTGATCGTCTGGCTTACGAATGCCGGGCAATGCCAAGCAATACCTTCCCGAACTCTTGAACCTCTTCGACGGTGTTGTAGTGGAGAAGCGAAGCGCGCAGAACGCCGGATTCCAGCGGAATGCCGAGCTGCTTCATCAAACGCGGGGTATACATGTGGCCGTCGCGAATGCCGATGCCGCTGTTGGACATGACCTCCGTGACGTGCGCGGGCGCAATGTTCGGCAGATTGAAGCAAAGAGTGGGGACGCGGTCATTGAGGCGAGCGGTGTCGTCGATGCCGTAGACGGTGGCTCCGGCGGCATTGAGTACGCGAAGCATCTCTCGGGAAAGCGTGGCTTCATAGGAACGGATCGCAGCCATGGCGTGCACAATAGAGTCTCGTTGCGATGCAAGTGCGGTGCCTTCGTCCTTGGCCAGCCGTGCGCCGAGTGCTTCGAGATAGGCCACGGCGGCAGCCATGCCGGCGACGTTCTCGTAGATGAAGGTGCCCGCCTCGATCTTGAAGGGAGGAGCATCGGGAATGAAATCCTCGCGAAAAGTGGGCAACGCGTAGAGCAGTTCCAGGCGTCCCCACATAAAGCCCATGTGCGGTCCGAAGATCTTGTAGCCGGAGCAGACCAGATAGTCGCAGTCGAATGCCTGAACGTCGATCACCGCATGGGGAGCGTAGTGAACGCAATCGAGAACTACCTCCGCTCCTGCGGCATGCGCCAGTTTGGCAACGGCGGCGACATCCACCAGCGAGCCCAGCGCGTTGGATGCCACGGTGCAGGCGACTAGGCGCGTTTTCTCGTTCACGAGCAGGGCCAGGTCCTCCATATACAGATTGGAATCCCCGCGCATCTTCCACCAGACGATCTTCGCGCCCTCGCGCTCCAACTGCATCCAGGTGGCGATGTTGGCTTCGTGGTCGAGATCGGTGACGACGATCTCATTGCGCGAGTTCAGGCTGCGGCCGATGGCCAGGCTCAACAGGCGCAGAAACGAAGTGGCGTTCATGCCGAACGCGACCTCTTCAGGATGCCGCGCGTTGATGAGTGCCGCGACGCTCACGCGCGCCCTGGCGATGGTCGCGTCCACCTCCATGCTCTTGCCATAGCGGCCGCCGCGCTGCACGTTCGAGTGCAGCAGATGCCGGTTGACGGCGTCGAAGACCGCCTGCGGAATCTGTGCCCCGGCGGCGTTATCGAAGAAGATGAAATCGGGCTGCTGATGAAGCGCGGGAAACTGCGATCGGACCCAATCGGATGGGAAGGCGATGGCGTTGGGTGCAGTTCGCTGTTGATCGATCATTACACTCCTGATGCGGGGCTGAGGCGATGAGACTAGGCTAGCAGCTTGTGGTGAAAGTAGAAATCTACGAAAAAGCATTCCTCAGGGGCTAAAGCCCTTGTCATTCCAGGCTCTTTACGGCACGACTAAAGTCGTGCCCTTTCAAAGCCAGACTTCCACCACAGGCCGTTAGGGTTTGGGCACGACGGGATTCAAGGCCGGATTCAGGAGTTTCTGTGTCGCCTCGATTCCGAATACCGGAAGCGATGGATCCGCGAGCAGGCCGATCTGTTTGAGCACCGAAGCCTGATCCCAGTAGATGCGCTCGTGGGCCAGCTTTCCGTCGCGGAAGCCGACCACAACTACGAGCGGAACGGCGACATGCCGATGCGTCGGAGCGACGCCGGGAAGCATCCACGGCATCTCTTCGGTGTGGGTAAAGGAAAAGACGATCTCGTCTACTAATTGATCCTGGCCGAGAGTGCGCGAGACCAACTGAATGGTCGTATCCGCAGGCATTTGCGTAATAAAATCCTGCCGATAGAACGCGCGCAGCGCCTCATGGCCGTAACCGCCTGTCATCACCGGAATGTGGTTGACGTAGGCGTCCTCCACCATCGTGGCAATCGTCGAAGCTACGTCGCGCGTCGAAAATTCATAGCCGATATGCTCGTCCCATCGAGCGATCATCTCTTCATGCGTCATGTCTACGGACTCCCTCGGGCTTATTTTATAGGGCTACGCGAGACGCTGGCTTAGAAGCCGCATGCAGCTCGACGGTCCATCGCTAAGTCGAAGGCGATGCATGCAACATTCTGGTAGAGTGGGGTGCGGCGGTGTCTTCAAGCTCATGTGTGGGAGCTCAGGCGTGGGAGAAAAGCGCGGCATGAATCTAATGCAGACCCTGGCGGCAGCAGCGGCCAGCGGCTTGCTGGTGGCGATGCTGGCCTGTTCGCGGCACCCCAGGCACGAACCAGCGTCGCGCCTCAATCCCGGCATTGCCCAAGTGATTGCAGGCATCTGGGCCGTCGATAACCACGCGCATCCGGTGCTGGCGCCGCCGCTCGATGCGACGGACCACGACTTCGACGCGCTGCCGGTGTCGTCGATGGCGCCGCAGTCCGACCCCGTGGCGTGGCGGCCGGATTATCCGCCCTTGGCCCTGGCGTGGAAGGCGCTGTATGGATTTGACGCGATACCGCCGCTGGACTCGGCCGGTCTGCAGCGGCTGCGCGCGGCCCAGGAGCATGCGAAGAGCGAGCACGGCGAGGACTATCCGGCGTGGGTACTCGATCAGGCGCGCATCGGAACACAGGTGGCGAATCGCGTGGCGATGGGCCGCGGCGTGGAACCGCCGCGGTTCCGTTGGGTGCCGTATGCGGATGCGCTGCTGTTTCCACTGGACAACCGCGGCCTTGCTGCCGCGACTCCGGACCGGCAGCAGTTCTTTGCGCTGGAAGACCGGTTGCGTGCCCGGTATCTGAAGGGCGCGGGCCTGAGCGCGCCTCCGGCGACGCTCGATGCGTATCTGCAGCGCGTGATAACGCCAACGCTGGAGCGGCAAAAAGCGGGCGGCGCCATAGCGGAGAAGTTCGAAGTGGCGTATTTGCGCGGCTTCGATTTCAGCGATCCGCCGCGAGCCCAGGCTGCGGCGATCTACGCCCGCTGGGCACGGAGTGGCACGCCCGATGCGGCGCAGTACAAGCTGCTGCAGGACTTTTTGTTCCGCTACATCGCGGGCGAGTGTGGACGGCTGGGGCTGGCGGTTCACTTGCATGCGATGGCGGGCGGGGGCGGCTACTTTGGGATTGCGGGCGTGAATCCGCTGCTGCTGGAGCCGGTGTTCAATGATCCGCGGTTGCGGGGGACGAATTTTGTTCTGCTCCACGGCGGGTGGCCGTATGTGCGCGAGGTTGGCGCGCTGCTGCAAAAACCTAACGTGTATCTCGATCTCTCAGGGCAGGATTTATTGCTGCCTCCGCACACTGAGGCGCAGTGGCTGCGGGAGTGGCTGGAGTTCGAGCCCGAGAAAGTGCTCTTCGGCACGGACGGCTATCCATTGTCCGATGAGTTGGGGTGGGCCGAGTCGACGTGGATTGCGAATCGCGATGCGCGGCAAGCGCTGGGGATTGCGCTGACCGGGATGCTGCGCGATGACGAGATAAACCGGGAGCGCGCGGCGGAGATTGCGAGGCTGGTGCTGCGCGGAAACGCCGAGCGGCTGTATCGGTTTACGAGCGAGCATTGAGGGATTATCGGAGTGGCGCGCCTCAGTAAATATCCCCCGGCACAGCCGGGGGAATTCCCGGTTGAATTAGTACCGTGACGGTGAAGATTCGTGGTTTCCCAGGTCTTCCGCCGCGGTGGACGAGACCTGGGAAACCCCGATTCATTGGCGCGATGGCAAGAGACTCCAGTCACGCTGCTAGTAGCGATACGGACGGCCCTGCAGGTGCGCCGTGGCGCGATCATAGCCGCGGCGGAAGCCGTCGCGATAGGCGTCGCGCAGATCCCTCGGAACGTGCGGGTGCCGATATTCTTCGCGATTCTCCACGTTGGGCTCGCGATGGTGGTCGAAGTCCCTGCGCGCGCCATCAATGCCGTCGTGGAAGCCCTGCCGCGCGATCTCGTTCATCTCGTGAGGCGGAGCGTCCCAGCGGCCTTCCTCCCCGTATTGGATGGGCTGGGGCGCCAGGCCGCCTGCCCAGGCGAGGCCCGCGCCGGATGCGCTCAGAATCAGTCCCAATGCCGGTATTGCAATGCGCTTGAGATGCATCGATCGATCTCCTTATTCCTGTTGGCGTGCTCCAGCCGGTACTTGCCGCGTTCCGGCGCTTGCGTTGCGCGTCCGCCGCGCTGCTCTGTGAAATTGTATACACTGCCGCATGCGGGAAGTTGCGCTGTGAATTTCTCATGGTAGCCGGGGCGTTGCGCTGGAGGAAAATGTTCTATCTTCCCGATCGTCCCCCGTCTTCTTGATCGTCTAGGATGGCTGCATGGCGCCTCTCCTCGAAGTACGCGATCTGCGCATCGGCTTTGGCGCAACCAAGGCCGTGCGCGGCGTGAGTTTTTCGCTTGAGGCCGGCGAGGTTTTGGGCCTGGTGGGCGAGTCGGGCTCGGGTAAGAGCGCCACGGCGCTGGCGATTCCCGGGTTGCTGGCTCCCTCGGCGCAGGTGTCGGGCGCAATTTTGTGGCGCGGAGCCGACGGAGCGGCGACCGACTTGCTGCGCGAGCCCGCCCATGCGCTGCGCCAACTGCGCGGGCGCGCGATCTCAATGATCTTTCAGGAGCCGATGACTGCGCTCAACCCGGTGATGACGATCGGCCGGCAGGTGGCCGAGTGTGCTGCAGCGCATGGGCGTGGGTGGGCCGGACGCGAGACTGGGCACGAGACCGGGCGCGAGACCGGGCGCTATGCCAGGCGGCGCGCCATTGCCGCGCTCGAAGAGGTTGCGATTCCCGATGCGGCGGCGCGCTACGGCGACTATCCGCACCAGTTTTCCGGCGGACAGCGGCAGCGCATTCTCATTGCGATGGCGCTCATCAACCGTCCGCAACTGCTGATTGCCGACGAGCCGACCACGGCGCTCGATGTCACGGTGCAGGCGCAGATTTTGGATTTGCTGGCGACGCTGCAACGCGAACACGGGCTGGCCATGCTGTTTATCTCGCACGATCTGGCTGTGGTGGGCAAAATCGCCGGGCGGGTAGCGGTGATGAAGTCGGGCGAGATTGTGGAGTGCGGCACAGTGCGGCAGGTGCTCACGGAGCCGCGCCACGCCTACACGCGCAGCCTGCTGGCGGCGGTGCCCACGTTACAAACGGACCGTGCGCGGCCGCTGGCGATGATGGGGCGCGCGGCCCAGTAGCCGTTATACTCGGCGCAGCCAGCAGCGATGCAAAGGGAGCGAGCGATGAGACGATGGGCGTGCGCAGTGGCCTCGGTGATTCTTGCTTTGTCGCTGGCCGCACATGCGCAGTCGGCGCGGCACGCCGTTACATCCAAACCGGAGCCCACCGAAGCGGAGCTGGTCGAGTACATCCGCGGCGCGCTGCTCTCGCTGAGTGCAACCGACGGTATCAACGATAACCTCGACGTGACTTACAACCCCACCACGAAGGTGCTCACGGTCACCGGACCCAGCGGCCATTGCGACACGTCGATCCCGTTGCTCGACGCCAACAACACGGTGTGGGATGTGTATGACCCGAGCGACAGCGACCGCACGCGCGAAAAGCTGCTGCGGCTCACGCTGGTGTCGGTTATCGGCAAGGATGCGCGCACCTGCTATGACACGGAGGGGCGCATCGACCCCACCCTGCTCGCCAACCGGGCGCGATTTCTGTTTTCGCAGCCCAAGGCCGACGCGACGCCTGGCTTCGAGGACAACATGGCCGCGGCGTTTCAAAAGCTGATCGCCGCCACGGGCGGCACGCCCGCGAAGGGTCTTTTCTAAGAGCCTGTTTACGCTCCCCGGGGCACGTGGTCGTATGTCTGGCATCTGCGCTGCGGCCGTGGACAGGGCGCGTGCGCCGCTTTCCTTCCGGGCCGATGCAAAAGGCGAAGAAACGGTAGGGGAGGGGGGTGGGGGGTGCCATTTCTCCATTAACACTTTTGTTTTCAGCGTTGTCTCGTCTTCGTAGGCGATTTTAGCGAAGGTTTTGCGAAGATTGCAGCGGCGCACGGGAGTTACCGGCTTTGTGGGTACAGACGGCTGGGGTACGGACTTCAGGTGGCGCATTCCTAGAGGATACGGGATTGGGGGAAATAGTACGCAAATGGAAGCGGCCTGGTTTGTGGGGGATAGAAGGATAGGGAGTTGACAGGGAGCAGGGCCAGGGGCCGGCTGGCGCGGATTTGAGACGCACCACCTGCGCGCATGAAGACCAGCCCCGGCCAAACACATCACCGCCCCCCGATGCAGCGCGGGAGGCGGCGGGACAGAGTTGGTGTTGAACTACTCCGCGACAGCTTCTTCCGCCACCGGCTCGGTAGCGTCCGCAGCCACCTGAACCTTGATGTGAGCCGTGACTTCGCGGTGCAGCTTGATGGCCACGGTGAAATCGCCCAGGCTCTTCAGCGGTTCGGAGAGCTGAATCTTGCGGCGATCCACCTCGAAGCCCCTGGCCTCGAGATCGGCGGCGATGTCGGCCGAGGTGACGGAGCCGAACAGATGCCCGTTCTCGCCCGACTTGCGGGTAAAGCTGAGCGCCAGCGGTTCGAGCCTGGTCAGCAGTTCTTCCGCCTGAATCTTCTCCGTGGCCGAGCGGCGCGCCGCGGATGCCTTCATCTGTTCAATCACGGCCTTGTTGGCCAGGGTGGCCTGCAGCGCCAACTTGCGGGGCAGCAGGAAATTGCGGCCGTAGCCGTCCGCCACCTTCACGACATCGCCGCGGTGGCCGAGGTTGGCTACGTCTTCCTTCAAAATGACTTCCATTGCAAACTCTCCAGTGTTGCGAGCAACCGCGCGCCAGGGGCGCTCTTGTGTTTTGGACAAGAGCATCCGCCCATAATTAGACGCGCCGCGCAGGATTCTATATCGGCTCGGAAGGCATTGTCTCCCGGCTTTGGCGTCTTCCCTGGGCTGCCCCGCATGACTTTTGGGACATTACCGCAGGTGCCAAGGCGGGGAGGCAGCGCTTCCTAGTGCCGGGTGGCGAACGGCAGCAGGGCGATGTTCCGGGCCTGCTTGATGGCGCGGGTCAGGCGGCGCTGGTGGGTGGTGCAAACGCCGGTGAGCCTGCGGGGCACGATCTTGCCGCGCTCGGCCACAAAGCCTTGCAGCAGACGAACATCGCGGTAAGGGATCGCGTCGATCTTCTCGGTGCAGAACTTGCACACCTTCTTGCGGCGGAAGAACTTGCCGCGCCCGCCGGGGCCGCCGCCGGGGCGTCCGCCGGGCCGAGGGCCGGAACCCGGGCCGTGGCCGGAACTATGACCGGAGCCGGGACCCGAGCCAGGCCCGGAGGAGTGGCCCGACGCAGGTGCTGCCGGTGCCGGAGTTGCTGCTGCGCCCGTCTCGGGCGCCTTGGTCTCTTCAGACATGGTGTTTCCTCTTTACTCTCTTTGCCGCCGCACCCTTGCAGGCGCAGACGGACGGGATTCGGGCCTTTGCCGGTGGGGCTGAATGGGCCGCGGCAAGGGCAAAGCAAAAATCATTCTCAGGCCGTGGCCTGGGCCGGCTCAGCTGCTTCAACGGGGGCAGAGGCAACCGGAGCCGGAGCCACGGGTGCCGCGGCGACGGGGGCCGGGGCAGCAACAGCCGCGGGTTCCGCGCTCACCTTGCGGCGGGTGCCGCGCAGGGCCTTGACCTTGGCCAGGCGCTTCTCTTCCTCGTCGATGCGCACGGTGATGAACTTGATCACCGGCTCGGAGACGCGCAGACGGCGCTCAAGCTCGAGCACCACCGGGCCGCCGGCCTCGACGGTGAGCAGAATGTAGTTGCCGTCGTTGAACTTGCGCACCATGTAGGCGAGCTTGCGACGGCCCATCTTCTCCACGGTCTTGACCACGCCGCCGCCATTGGTCACGGAGGTGGTGAAGCCAGCGATCAGCTTGTCGACATCTTCCTCGACCGCATCCGGCCGAACAATAAACATCACTTCATACAAACGGGACATCCGGTTTCCTTTTCCGCCGGGATCGCTCGACCCCGGCCGCTGCCGCCGGCCAAAAACACCATAGCGGCCATCCTGTTGCCCGCAGGCCGTTGCCGGGCCTGCTTCGTACTGCTGCTTCGTCCTGCTCCGCCGGGGCTGTTTTACTCGCGGCGGTTAAATTCGTTCATCGCGGGGCCCGGTCCTTCCTGGATGATGCGCCGGGTGGCCGTGGCCACGCGATCCAGCACCTCGTCCAGTACCGTCAACTCCGCCTTGCGAAACGGCGACAGCAGATAATCCCTGCCCGGCCTCCTGCTTCCCTCGGCCTTCGCCTCCGGAGGCAAGTCCAGCCCCACACCGATCCGCAACCGCAGCCACTCCTGGCTGCCCAGAGCGCCGGTGATGCTGCGGGCTCCGTTGTGGCCCGCCGGCGTCCCGCGCTCCCTGATTCTGAAGGTCCCCAGCACCAGGTCCAGCTCGTCGTAGATCACGAGCAAATCCTGGGCCGGGTCGGCTTCAAACTCCCGAACCAGAGCGGCCACCGAGGCTCCGCTCAGGTTCATAAAGGTCTCCGGCCTGGCCAGGACCACGTCGCGCCCCGCCATGCGGCAGGTTGCGGTGGTGGCCCGGCAGCGCCGGTTCTGGACCACAACGCCCTCTTGCTGGGCGATGCGGTCAATTGCCATGAACCCTGCGTTATGCGGGGTCCACAGATAATCGGGGCC
>DASQSP010000116.1:0-8952 GCA_035642355.1 Occallatibacter sp. | reverse complement strand
GTAGATCTCGATGAGCGCTTCTTCCGGCTTGTGCACGGAGTCGCGCTTGAGGGTGTTGGTGATGATGTTGCCCACGTCGTCGCGCTCGGGGAAGAAGACCTCGAAGCTCGCGATGCCGGCGGAGACGATCTTGTGCAGGCGATCGGCGGTGAGCTCCACGTTGGCCTCGACCACGACCTCGCCGGTGGTGGTATCGACCACGTCGGACGCAGTGAGCGCGCCGTCCAGCTCAGCTGATTCGATGTCAACCTTTTCGATTTTGGCGGCGCGGATGGCCTTGAGGGTGTGCGCGGTGACCTTGCGGCCGGAGTGCGCGATCTCCTCGCCCTTGTGGGTGACGGCGTGCGCGGGCTTGGCGCCCTGCAGATGGGTCGGCGTGCCCTCGGGGGCAACCGCCCACTGCAGCTTGCCATCGGACACATGAATGCGGTCGACGGTGTAGAAGGTCTTGAGAATCTCCTCGTTGGAACGCAGGCCGAGGGCACGCAGGAAGATGGTGCCGAGGAACTTGCGCTTGCGGTCGATGCGGACGTAGAGGGTGTTCTTCTGGTCGAACTCGAACTCGACCCATGAGCCGCGGTAAGGGATGATCTTGCCGAGGAAGTAGGTGCGGTTGTTGGCGGTCTCAAAGAAGACGCCGGGCGAGCGGTGCAACTGCGAGACGATGACGCGCTCGGTGCCGTTGACGATGAAGGTGCCGTTGGGCGTCATCAGCGGAATGTCGCCGAAGAAGACTTCCTGCTCCTTGATGTCGCGGATGGTCTTGTTGCCGGTCTCCGGGTCCTTGTCGTAGATGGTGAGGCGCACGGTGACCTTGAGCGGCGCGGAGAAGGTCATGCCGCGCTCTTCGCACTCCTGCTGGTCATACTTGAGCTGCAGGCCCACGGGGTCGCCGCACTTGTTGCAGAAGTCGGGCGTGTTGCTGTTATAAGTGCCGCACTTCTGGCAGAGCACCTCGCCGGGATGGAAGGGGTCCGTGATGACCATGGAACCGCAGCCGACGCAGGCGGTGCGCAGGTGATGGAGGCCCTTGAGGTGACCGCACTTGCACTCCCAGTTGCCGATGGCGAAATCGACGAAGTCCAACTGCGAGATGCCGCGGAAGTCGGTAATCGGGAAGACCGAGACAAACACCGACTGCAGCCCCGAGTCGTCGCGCTCGTTGGGCAGCTTATCCATCTGCAGGAACCGCTCGTAGGAGCGGCGCTGCACTTCAATCAGGTTGGGAATCTGGGTTGCGGTTGGAATCTTGGAAAAGTCGAGCCGGCTGCGAATCGCGCGCTTCTCGTTGGACATGCTTCACTCCTGAGGCTCGTCACGCCGGCGCCGCCCGAGTGCGGGTCCGGGCCAGCGCCTGAGTCCCTGGGCGCCGGCAAATTACGGTAAAACGATCGAAAAATCCCCGACCGGCCGAACCAAAAATCGATTCAAGGGCCGATCAAATCCCATGCCTGGCGCGAAACCAGACCACTGCCATGCACTGCGCTTGCGAGGGCGCCGCGAGCCGGGTTGCGGGCATTGCCGCGTATTGGGAAAGTGTGCTAGAGCGGTTTCACGGTACATCCACCCATTCCCCGCGGTTGAGGAAGGTGGCTTTTTCTTGAGGAAAAAGCCACTCAGCCTTCGAGCCTTCGGGTTACAGTAACCGTGAAACCGCTAGACTGCGCACAACCGGGATAGCAGGCGTGCAGATGAACCGCCGAGTACTGCCTCTGCACGTATTTTGGTAGATTCCGCCGGAAGATGGCCCTATCTGCCTGGGTGGGGAGACACGAAAGGCCCGCGAGGACGCAATGCCTCACGAGCGTGGCCTATCGCCATTGCCCCCATCCGAATTTGCTGCCTGCCGTCGCCGATCCCAAAGCTCGCTTCTACGCTCGCCCGCCAGCCGCTCGCCACCATCAACGGGAAATCCGCATATCCCATTGACCCTGGAGCACTTACAACCAAAGCTCGGCCACCACTGGAGATGCTTGGCATTTCTCCAGCCCGCCGATGCTTTTGTGCCCTGTCGCCTGCCTCAAGACGCGCCCACCTCAACCGCCTGATTCCCTGAGAAAACCGGAACAGGACGGAAAGACGCGCAACGACTATCGTAGCGCGTCCTGGTCCGCCTTGCAAGTCTCGTGCCGAACTACTTGACCCGAACTACTTGACTTCGATGGTTGCGACGCCTTCAAACTTCTTCTTGATGGCTTCGGCCTCGTCCTTGGTCGCCGACTCCTTGAGCGCCTTGGGAGCGCCATCGACCAGATCCTTCGCTTCCTTCAGGCCGAGCGAAGTGACTTCGCGAACAGCCTTGATGGTGTTGATCTTGTTGGCGCCGGCATCCTTGAGGATGACCTGGAACTCCGTTTTTTCCTCGGCTGCCGGAGCCGCCGCGCCTGCTGCGCCGCCGGCAACCATCACCGGGGCTGCCGCCGCGGCCGAAACGCCGAGACGCTCTTCCAGCTTCTTCACCAAGGCCGCTGCTTCCAACAGGCTCAGGCTAACAATCTGCTCTTCCAACTGTGCGATATCCGCCATGTCTTCTTCTCCAATCAAAAAATCGTGTGATGTGTTGTACCCGGCCGCAGAGCCGAACGGTAAGTTTCCGATGCGCCAGACCCGCGCACTTGCCGCCCGCTTTACTGCCAAAAAACCGAGAGACAGCTTTCAGCTACTAGCTTCTAGCTCCTAGCTCATTCGAAGGAAACCCTGAATCCCGGCCTCCACTTGAACAAGCTAGAAGCTAGTAGCTAAGAGCTAAGCCCTTACGCCGCTCCAGCAAACTTTTCTTTCTCGACGCCCTGCCCCAGGACCACGGCCAGATCGCGGCCGGTGGCGTTGATCACCGTCGCCAGCCGCTGGGCGGGCGCGTTGATGAGGAACAGCAGCTTCGAGAAGATCTCTTCCTTGCCCGGCATGGTGGCCAGAGCCTTGACGTCTTCGACGGTCAGCAGCTTGCCATCCACAATGCCCAGCTTGAACTGAAACTCCGCGTTGGTATCGACCCACTTGGCAAAGCCCTTGGCCAGGGCCACGGGATCGCCCGAGGTGAACGCCACGGCGCTGACGCCCTTGAGGCCCTTGAGGGCGTCAGCCACCTGAGTGCCCTCGCCGGAGATCGCCGCCAGCTTGTTCTTGACCACGCGATACTTGCCGCCGGCCTCGCGGACCACCCTGCGCAGCTCGAAATCCTGCGCCACGGTCAGCTTGGCAAACGTGCCGATAATCGCGGTTGTCGAGGTCTCCAGCTCTTTGGCCAGCAACTGGACCTTCTCCGTCTTCTTCGCTCTTGAAATCGCCATCTTGCTTCTCCCGGCAGTGCTCAGTGATCAGTGGCCAGCAGTTCAACCGCGGCACAAACTCAACCCTGTCCGTTTTTCCCGTTCTCGCCCATTGCGGGCCTAATTCAAAACCTTTGCGGCCCTGTTGGCCCCTGATCGCACGCCCTTAGCAGCCCGCGGTGAAAGTCGACATCTCCGGAAAAGCATCCCTCAGGGGCTAAAGCCCTCTTCATTTCAGGCCCTTTACGGCACGACTAAAGTCGTACCCTTTCAAAACACGACTTAAAGTCGCGCCCTTTCAAAATCAGACTTCCACCACAGGCTGTTAGTGCTTGCCGGCTGCGTCAGCCACGGCCGAATCCAGCGGCACGCCTGGGCCCATCGTCGAACTCAGGGTGACGCTCTTGATGTACTTGCCCTTGGCCGCCGAAGGCTTGGCGCGGACGACGGAGGAGATCACCGTGGTCGCGTTGTCCACCAGCTTTTGCGGGTCAAAGCTCAGCTTGCCCACCGGAACGTGCACCAGGCTGGTCTTGTCGGCGCGAAACTCCACCTTGCCCGCCTTGATTTCCTTGACGGCCGCAGCCACGTCCAGCGTGACGGTGCCGGTCTTGGGATTCGGCATCAGCCCCTTGGGGCCGAGCACCTTGCCGAGACGGCCGACCACCTTCATCATGTCGGGGGTCGCGATCAGCGCGTCGAAGTCGGTCCAGTTTTCCTTCTGGATCTTCTCGACCATCTCTTCGCCGCCGACGAAGTCCGCGCCGGCTTCCTGCGCTTCCTTCTGGCGGTCGCCGGTGGCGATGACGGCCACGGTCTTGGTCTTGCCCAGGCCGTGGGGCAAAACGACGGTGCCGCGGACCATCTGGTCGGCATGGCGGGTATCGACGCCCAGCCGCATGGTCAGGTCCACCGTCTCATCGAACTTTGCGTACTTGACCTGCTTGAGCAGATCGACTGCTTCGGGCAGCGGATACGCCGGCTTGACTACAGCGGCGCGCGCCTTCGCAATATTCTTGCTTACTTTCGCCATCTAACCCTCGTCTCCCACCGCTTTTGCCAGCCCCGCATGGCGGGGAAGCACTGGCCAGGCAGGCAACGTTGCGTTGTTGCCGCAGGGCTCAGACTCCAAAAGCTGTGGTGCTATTGACGGCCCGCGGAGACACCACGGGCGCATCCATTTATCTTACGGCAGGGGCAGGCAGAATGCAACTGGCTTGCCGATCCGCGGCCGGAGCGATAGCCTAGAAACATGTACGAGGACTTTCATGTTACCGACCGCTGGAGCGGCGAAGACCTGCACTGCCGCTGGAAGGCCAACATCGTGGCCATCGCCACGCGCCACGCCGACGCCGTGGATGTGCGCTTCGACGTGAACGAGCGCCCGATGTGGATCGCGCTGCCCTGCACCGCCTGGGTGGAACAGAAGAAGCGCTCGGGCAAGGTCATCACCGACCAGCTGGCCGTGCAGATCGCCGGCCGCTATCTCAAGCAACTGGTCGAAGCGGGCTACGACGCCGCCCGTGAGGTTTACACCATGAGCGTGCCTGAAGTGCTCGAGCAGCTCGACGCCGTGGTCGCCGAAGTCAAGGTACATGGCAATATGCCCGCACTGCCCGTCGGCATCGACGCAGTCGTCTGAGTCTCTTCCAGTAAAAGATCGCCTGCAACAATAACAAGGACGGCCAGCGGCCGCCCTTGTCATTTCCTTGCGCTATTCATGCCGCAGCGCCTGCATGGGCTGCACGCGCGCGGCGCGGCTTGCGGGGATCCACACCGCGGCCAGCGCCACCAGAAACAGCAGCAGCACACTCGCGCCCAGCGTCACCGGATCGTCGGGCGCGATACCGTAGAGCATCGACTTGACCGCGCGCGTCAAGGCCAGCGCCGCAACCAGACCCGCAGCGATGCCCGCCAACGCAAGCCAACTGCTCTCCCGCAGAATCATTGCGCGCACGCGCCCCGGCTCCGCGCCCAGCGCCAGCCGAATGCCGATCTCATTGGTCCGCTGCGCCACCGAGTACGCCATCACGCCGTAGATGCCCACCGATGCCAGCGCCAACGCAAGCAGACCGAAACCCGCCGTCATCGCAGCCAGCACAATCTCCGTACTCATGGTCTCGTCGATCTGCTGTTGCTGGGTGCGGATATTGGAAATCGGCAGGTCGCGATCCGCATTTGCCACGGCCTTTTGCAATGCGGACGCAAGCACCTCGGGCTTCACATGCGTGCGAATCGCATAGGTCATGGGGCCCGCAAACCGCTGCTGCACATAGGGGACAAAATATTGCGACGGAGGCGTCTCGCGCAGGTTCTGGTAGCGTGTGTCCGCGCAGATGCCCACCACCTGTATCCAAGGACCCTTATCGCTGCCCGTAGTGAACCGCTGCCCAATTGCATTACCTTTTCCAAAGCGCTCCCGCGCAAGACTCTGGTTGATCACCGCGACCTGCGGCGACGTCGCCGTATCCTGCGGCCCAAAGCTTCTTCCGGCAACCATGGGAATCCCCATGGTTTGAAAGAACTGGTTCCCCACCCGATTGTTTCGTACGCCCGGTCCATCACTCTTCGCGGCTTGCTCCGTCTCGGTTTGAAAGCTGGTCTCGGCCATGAAGCCTGCAAGCCACGGCACGGACATCGGCGCAACCGACTCCACGCCCGGCACCGCCGCAATCGCCTGCTCCAGTTGGTGATGGAACGCCACATCCTTGCCCGGCGGATAGCCGTTCCCCGGCGGATCGATCTCAGCCAGCAGCAGATGATCGGTGCGGAAGCCGGCATCGGTTCTGTTCAAGCCCACCACGCTGCGCACAAACAGCCCCGCCCCGATCACCAGCAGGGTTGAAAGCGCGATCTGAAATCCAACCAGGGCTTTGCCGCCCAGCCCTTTGCGCCGCCGCGTAACGGTCTGCGCGCTCTGCTTCAGATTGCTGCTCACCTCGGCCCGCGCCGCACTCCAGGCCGGCGTCATCCCAAAGAGCAGCCCCGTCAGCAGCGTTACACCCGCTGCAAATCCGCAAACCTTCCAGTCAAACGGATGGTTCAGGTGAACCGGAATTGGAGAAAATGCCAGCATGCTGGGGATCGCATCCACGATGATCGACCCAATCCAAATCCCGGCCGCGCCGCCCAGCGAAGCCAGCAGCAGGCTTTCTGTGAGCATCTGCCGCAGCAGCCGCCCTCGGCCCGCGCCCAGCGCCAGCCGCACGCTCATCTCCCGTTGCCGCTGCGCTCCCCGCGCCAGCAGCATGTTGGCGGTGTTGGCGCAGGCCAGCAGCAGCACCAGGCCCACCAGCACCCACAGCACGTCGATTGGCTGCCGGAGCCCTTCCATCTGGTGCAGCCCGCGACTGCCATCCGCCAGCACGGCCCGCGGAACACTCTGCCCCGCTTTCACCGTCAACGTGGCCCGCGCCGCCGCTGCCATCTCCACTCTCAATTCCGCGAGCGCCACACTTTGATTAACTCCCGGCTTCAGCCGCGCCATCACTTCCAAACCCCACATCTGCGGCATCGCCAGCACCGACGGCTGCTGCCCAAAACTCGGATCGATAAGTGGCTGCATGCAGAGCGGCGCATACAGGTCCGGCACAATCACCGTGCCGCTGGCGCCGGTAAACCCGCGCGGATTTACGCCCACAATCGTGAGTGGAATCCGGTTCACCGTGATCGTCTGCCCCAATACCGACCGCGAGCCGCCAAACTCCCGCCGCCACAACCCGTCGCTGATCACCACAACCGCGCCGCAGGCAGCAGAACTGTCGTCGGAGGGCTGAATCGCCCGTCCTAGTTGCGGCCGCACGCCCAGCACCGCATACGCATTGCCTGAAAACAGTTCGCCCATCAGCGGCCGGGCATTGCCGAGGATCAGCCCCGTCGCCAGAAACCGATCGAACGCAAACATCCCATCCACGGTGTGGCTTTGCGCCTGCAACTGCTGATACACCGCGTAGGAAATACCGTCGGCCTTCATCCCCACATCGCTGCCGTTGAACGACGAACTGTATCCCATCGAAACCATGTTGTCGTCGCCGGTCCAGCCCAGAATCCGCAGTTGCTCCGGGTGCGCAACGCCCAGCCGGTCGTACAGCACAATCTTGGCGATGGAAAAAATCGCCGTATTCGCCCCGATAGCCAGCGCCAGCGAACCAACGGCAATTGCCGTGAACCCGGGACTCTTGCGCAGCATGCGCGCGGCATAGCGCAGGTCCGCGGCCAGCTCGTCGAGCCAGTGCAGACCGACTGCGGCTCGCATGCCCTCTTTGTGCGTAAGCGCATTTCCAAGCTCGATGCGGGCCTGGCGGGCCGCTTCCACGGGCGAGAGGCCGGAACGGACCAGATCGGCGCTTCGATGCTCAAGGTGCGCGGCTAGTTCGGCATCCATCTCGGCTTCAAGCCGGCGGCGGTGGAGTGCGGAGCGAAAAAGCGACCGCAGTGAAGCGAAGAGGCGGGCAATGCCGGTGCGGGCGTTCATCATGCATCCACCGGCCTGGCGCGGAGGATGCCATTGATGATCCCCGACATGCGATTCCATTTCGCAGTTTCGGACTCAAGCCTTTCACGGCCGAGAGCGGTGAGCTGGTAGTACTTGGCGCGGCGATTGTTCTCGCTCTCGCCCCACTCGCTGGCAATGGCGCCCTGGTGCTCAAGCCGGTACAGTGCTGGATAGAGCGATCCCTGTTGAATGATCAGTTCTTCGCCAGAAATCTGCTGAATGCGCAGCAGCACGCCGTAGCCATGCAGCGGCCCCAGCGACACAGCTTTGAGAATCAGCAGGTCGAGCGTGCCCTGCAGGAGATCGGCGGATTTGTCAGTAGGTGCAGGCATGACCTTCTCCTTGATTGACTAGGAGAAGAGTAGATCGACTCTCCTAGTCTGTCAAGGAGAGAGTACGAGACCAGGCATTGAACGGTTGGGGAGGTTCACTCAACGCAAAAGGCCATGTCCGAGGACATGGCCTTTTGCTTAGATTATTGCCGGCGATCACCTAATCTCCCACACAGTCGCCCGTGCAGTACCATCGGCCCAGCGAGGCTTAACTTCCGTGTTCGGGATGGGAACGGGTGATCCCTCGCAGTATGGTCACCGGCAAACTTGATAGCGCCTGGCGGGTGGTTGCCCGCAGCCTGCCGCGGCGTCTGGTTTGTCCCGGATGGATTCTCCCGGGCCGAACAGGAACGCGGACTGCAATCTGGCGCCAAAAAGCTTGTGCAGCAAAACTTGATTTGCAACGAAATTGATTGGTGTTACAAGGCTTGAAGAATGTCCGCTTTCAACTGCGCGGAGTTAATTCTATGTTCAAGCCGAACGGGCGATTAGTACTGGTAAGCTGCGTGTGTTGCCACACTTCCACCTCCAGCCTATCAACCAGATGGTCTTTCTGGGCCCTTCAGGGAGATCTCATCTTGGAGCGTGCTTCCCGCTTATATGCATTCAGCGGTTATCACAACCGAACTTCGCTACCCAGCCGTGCCCTTGGCAGGACAACTGGAACACAAGAGGTTCGTCCATCCCGGTCCTCTCGTACTAAGGACAGCCCTCCTCAAATCTCCTACGCCCACAGCAGATAGGGACCGAACTGTCTCGCGACGTTCTGAACCCAGCTCACGTACCGCTTTAATAGGCGAACAGCCTAACCCTTGGAACCTTCTACAGCTCCAGGATGCGATGAGCCGACATCGAG
>DASQSP010000115.1:0-7328 GCA_035642355.1 Occallatibacter sp. | reverse complement strand
GACGAGCCTTTCTCCAACATGGATGTCGAGTCCGTGCAGCAAATGGTGGCCCTACTCGCCGGCTTCCGCCAGAGCAGCCGCACCATCGTCATCACCACCCATCAGCGCGACTCCGCCGCGCCCATCGCCGACTTCGTGCTGCGCCTCAAGGCCGGCCGCTTGACCGAATTCGTTCCCGGAAATCCCACGCTATGAAGACCAACGGCGCGCGCTTTCTCGAGACCCTCGGCGTCCCCTTCGAACTCCGCGAGTACGAAGTCGATCCCGACGACCTCTCCGCCATCACCGTCGCCAAAAAAGTCGGCATGCCTCCCGAGCAGGTCTTCAAGACACTGCTGACTACAGGCGGCTCAAGCGTGTTTGTCTTCGCCGTGATCCCCGGCGACGCCGAACTTGACTTCAAAAAACTGGCCCGCGCCGCCGGCCTGCGCAAAACCGAGATGGTTTCCCTCAAAGATGTGCAGCCCCTCACCGGCTACATCCGCGGCGGCGTCACCATCTTCGGCGCAAAAAAATCCTTCCCCGTCTACGTCGATGAAACCATCATCCTCTTCGACCGGATCAGCGTCTCGGCCGGAGCGCGCGGCACCCAATTGATCTTGAAACCCGACGACTACCTCCGCGCCGCCGCCGCCCTCGAAGTCCCCGTCGCAGCCGCCGACCTCACCAAGTCGGGCGCCAAGTCATGTGCCCCATCCATGGCGACAGATTCATCGTCGCCATGGGTGGGAGACCATGCAGACGGGAAGGGCGAATCATGACCTCCGCTCTCTGGACCCACCTCGTCACCCACCTCATGAAAGACCTGCGCATCGAGTGGCGCTCCAAAGACGCCATCAACTCCATGCTCTTCTTCGCGCTCCTGGTCGTCGTGCTGTTTTCGATGGCCTTCGACCCGCGCGGCTCCTTCGCCCAGCAAATCGCCGGCGGCGTGCTCTGTGTCGCCACCATGTTCGCCTCCGTCAGCACCCTCAACCAGGCATGGGCACGCGAAATCCGCCATCAGGTCATGGACGCGCAGCGCATGGCTCCCGCGCCCGGCGCCGAGCTCTTCCTCGCCAAAGTCCTGGCCAACTTTTTCTTCGTCACCATCGTGCAAATCGTGCTCGCGCCGGTCTTCCTCGTCATGTACAACCTGCGCATCGAGGGCAACGCCTGGCAGTTGCTTCTGGTGCTCCCCCTCGGCACCTGGGCGCTGGTGGCCAACGGCACTTTCTTCGCCGCGCTCGCCATCCGCACCCGCAACCGCGAGCTGCTGCTGCCGCTGATCCTCTTCCCCATCTTTCTGCCCGCGCTGCTGGCCATGGTCGTCTCCACCACCTCCATCCTCACCGGCGAAAGCGACCCCACCCTCTGGATCAAGCTCCTCCTCGGCTACGACATCATCTTCACCACCGTCAGCCTCCTGCTCTTCGATGTAATCTTCAACGCGGAGTAGGACACTCGATCATCTTTCACAGATTCGCTTCGTGTCAGGGCACGACTTCAGTCGTGCCGTAAGCATCGCAATATGGAATGGGCTTTAGCCCCTGGGGGATGGGTTGCGCGAACCGACACACTACAGCATTCTAATAACGATTGACGTTCATAATGATTCCCGTTATTATTGAAAATGACCAAGAACTTCAAAGACGCCGACACGCAGCTCCTCTGGGAAACGGGCAGGAGCCACCGCATTCCGGCGAATCTCCGTGTCACAGCTCTCAAGAAGCTCGCGATCCTGCACTGGGCCACGAACTTGATTGACGTGGCTGTTCCGCCCGGCAACCGGCTCGAAGCCCTCAAGGGAAACCGCAGGGGCCAGCACGGCATCCGCATCAACGATCAATACCGCCTCTGTTTCGTATGGCGCAATGGCGACGCCCACGATGTTGAGATCGTGGACTACCACTAGGAGACAAGATGGACATGATTCCTTTCGCATTCTCGATCCATCCGGGCGAGATTCTCCTCACCGAGTTCATGGAGCCCCACGGCCTCACCGCCTACCGGCTCGCCAAGGAACTCCACATCTCCATCCCGCGCGTGAATGACCTGGTGCGCGGCAAGCGCGGCATCACCGCTGACACCGCCCTGCGCCTCAGCCGCTACTTCGGCAACTCCGCGCAGTTCTGGATCGGCCTGCAAGGCGGCCACGATCTCTGGGTCGCAGCCAAGAGCAAATCGTTGAACAAGGTAAAGCCGCGCCAGCAGGCCGCGTAGACGTTCGATCTCTCCAATTGAGGCCAGCCAGGTCGAAGAACTGTTTTGTAACAGGGCACGATCCGCCGCGGCGGACTCGTGCCGTAAATGCCGCAAATACTTCGCCGGGCTTTAGCCCCTGCTGAACTTTCCCCACCGAAAATGCGTCTTTCCGCAGCCCGTTTAGCCCCCGAGGGGAATGTTCCACTTCAAACTGCCCTCTACGGTCTATCCTCCGATGAAGACTCGCCGTTCACGCGCAGCGTAAACTTGAATTGAGTTCCACCATGAAAAAAACCCTCATCAGCCTCTACGCCGTCTTCACCATCACGCTCATGATCTGGGGCTTCTACCAGGCCATCTATGTAGCGCCCACTGACGCCGCGCAGGGCCAAATCTTCCGCATCATCTTCTACCATGTGCCCTCCGCCTCCGTGGCCTTTGAGTTCTTCGCCGTCAGCCTGCTCGGCTCGGTTGGCTATCTCGCGTGGCGTCACAGCCGGCCGCAGTGGGCGCAGGTCGCCGACGCCTGGGCCGTCGCCGGCGCCGAAGTCGGCGTCGTCTTCTGCACCGTCGTGCTCACCACCGGCCCCCTGTGGGGCCGCCGCGCCTGGGGCATCTGGTGGACATGGGACGCGCGCCTCACCACCACCCTCGTCCTCTGGCTCATCTACGTCAGCTATCTGCTGCTGCGCCGCTTCGCCGCCGGCCCCCAGATGCTGACCCTCGCCGCCGTGCTCGGCATCTTCGGCGCGCTCGACGTGCCCATCGTCTACATGTCCAACCGCTGGTGGCGCACCCAGCATCCCGCGCCCGTCTTCGGCGGCGCGCCCGGCTCCGGCATGGACAAGTCCATGCTCGGGCCTTTTCTGTGGAACATGCTGGCGTGGTTCTGCTGGGGCGTCTTCATCCTCATCCTGCGCTTCAGCGTGGAACGCAAACACCAGCAAAACGCCGCCGCCGAAGCACTTGAAGCCCTCGAAGCCAACGCCTGATTTCCCGATGCTCTAGTCCAAGACAAGGAGAAAAATGGAGACTGCAGCAGCTCTCGATCACCGCTTTCTCATCGCCGCCTACACCGTCACCTGGACCCTGCAGTTGGGCTACCTCGCCTGGCTCGGCCTCCGCTGGCGCGCGGAAAAACGCGCCGAAGCCCGCCGCACCAAAGCCGCGCGCTAGCCGCGTCTCCGCCATTGCGATACAGCCCGTGGGTGCCCCCGGTCCCTCGCCTTTGGGGACCGGGGATCGTGCAAAGTTGGATACACGACACTGAACCGCGCTAGCCCCTTCCGCGCCTCCGTACCCAGTTTCGTATCAGGCCCGAGCTACGCCTCAAATCCCCAAATAACACACCCATTGCCGTAAACTTGTAGCAGTAAGAGGCCACCATGCTCATCGTAATGAAGGCGCAGGCCACGGCGGAGGAAATCCAGGCCGTCTGCCAGCAGATTGAAAACCTCGGCTTCCGCGCCCACCCCATGCCCGGCGCGCAGCGCACCGCCATCGGCATCACCGGCAACCAGGGCGAGGTCGATCGCGGCAACTTCGAAGATCTCTCCGGCGTCGCCGACGTCATCCGCGTCTCCAAGCCCTACAAGCTCGCCAGCCGCGACGTCAAACAAGAAGACACCGTCATCCGCTTCCCCGGAACCGACGCCTCCATCGGCGGCCGCAACCTCGCCATCGTCGCCGGGCCCTGCTCCATCGAGAGCCGAGACCAGGCCTTCGCCATCGCCCAGCAGGTGGCCGCCTCCGGCGCGCAGTTCTTCCGCGGCGGCGCTTACAAGCCGCGCACCTCGCCCTACGCCTTCCAGGGCCTCGGCCTCGACGCGCTAAAAATCATGTCCGAAATCCGGGAAAAATTCGGCCTGCGCATCATCACCGAGGCCATCGACAACGAAAGCCTCGAGCTGGTCGCCGAGTGGGCCGACGTCATCCAGATCGGCGCGCGCAACATGCAGAACTACTCGCTGCTCAAGGCTGCCGGTCGCCTGCGCAAGCCCGTGCTGCTCAAGCGCGGCCTCAGCGCAACGCTCGACGAGTTCCTCATGTCCGCCGAATACATTCTCAGCGAAGGCAACTATCAGGTCATCCTTTGCGAGCGCGGCGTGCGCACCTTTGCCGACCACACCCGCAACACCCTCGACCTCAGCATCGTGCCCGCCGTCAAAAAGCTCAGCCACCTGCCCATCCTCGTCGACCCCAGCCACGGCACCGGCAAGCGCGACAAGGTGCTGCCCCTGGCCCGCGCCGCGGTCGCCGTCGGCTGCGACGGCATTCTCGTCGAGGTCCATCATCAGCCCGAGAAGGCGCTCTCCGACGGACCGCAGTCCATCTACCCCGACCAGTTCGCCACCATGATGGACGAGATCGAGCAGATCGCGCCCATCGTCGATCGCACCCTGCCCCGCGGCATCCATAGCGAATCCGCAGCCCATGCCAATTAAGTTCCTACCGGCCTTATTGAGAACATCGGTGCCCCAGGTCTCGATTTTGAGACCTGGGAAATCACGACCCTGGGTGCCAGATCAAGCACGAACATGGGTGCCCCAGGTCTCGATTTTGAGACTTGGGAAAGCAAGACCCCGGCTCCCAGATCAAGCAAGACCACGGGTGCCCCATCCATCGCGCGTCCTATGCGCGATGGGTGGGAAACCACAAACCCAAACCAGCCAGGTGCCCCCGGTCTCGCCTTTGAGACCGGGGAAAGAAAGACCCCAGGTGCCCCAGGTCTCGCCTTTGAGACCTGGGAAAGCAATACTGCTGACCAGCCTCATCACCCTCACCGCCTGCCGCCCCCACGACTTCCCCCAATACCCCGCCAACTACCGCGAGTACGCCTACGTCACCAACGGCGGCAGCAACACCGTCTCCATCTATGACGTAGTCAATGTCCGCCTCGACCGCGAGTTGCCCGTCGGCCAGAACCCCGTCGCCGTCGCCGCCTCCACCACCCGCAACGAAGTCTACGTCGTCAACTCCGGCGCTCCCGGCGGCCAGGGTTCGGTCACCGTCATCAACGCGGAAAACAACTCCGTCGTCGCCGCCATCCCCGTCAAGCGCCGGCCCGGCGCCATCGCCCTCGCGCCGCACGGCGATCTCGCCTACGTCGCCAACTCCGCGTCCAACAACATCTCCGTCATCGACCTCAAGGCCCGCCGCGAAGTCGCCGTCATCGGCACGGGCGAGGAGCCCGCCGCCCTGCGCGTCTCCCCCGACGGCAAAACCCTCGCCGTCGCCAACCGCCGCGGCAACTCCGTCAGCCTCATCGATCCAGAAACTGATCAGGTTCGCGCCGTCTTCGAGGGCTGCCCCGGCGCCAGCGACATCGTCATCCTGCCCGACTCATCCAAAGCCTTCGCCGCCTGCTCCGCCGGCCATCAGATCATGGCCATCGCCCTAGCCCACTCCGCCGGCAAGCCCGCGGCCGCCAATCCCGCCCAGCCCGACAGTGAGGAAGCCCTCATCGACGTTGGCCACCAGCCCGTGCAACTCGCCCTCAAGCCCGACGGCGGCGAGATCTTCGTTCTCAATTCGCAGAGCGACTCCATCTCCGAGGTCATCACCGGCACCGACGACGTGCAGGGCGCATACCTCATGGGCGCGGACCCGGTTTACGGACTCGTCTCCGCCGACAACGCGCTCATCTACGTAGCCAACCTGCGCTCGCAGGAGGTCACCATCTACGCCATCGACGACGGCAAGCGCGCGGGCGCCATCCGCGTCGGCGACGGACCCTCAGCTCTAGCCTTCTCCGCCGCCGGCCACCTACTCTTCGTCGTCGATGCCGGCTCCGGCGACGTAGCCGTAGTCCGCACCGCCTCGCACTCGCTCTTCACCCTGCTCCCCGCCGGCCGCAACCCCAACGCCATCGCCGTCAAAGCCTTCAAGCTTCCCTGAGCCTGCCGAACGGGAGCTGTTCTTGCTTTTCGCGCAACATCCATCCCAACGAAAATGGGTGCCCCCGGTCCCAAGCCTTTGGGGACCGGGGATCGGAGATCGAACTATTCTTAGAAGTGTCATCCTGAGCGACCAAAGTCCGCGATAGCGGACGCAGGGCGTCGAAGGACCCGCGGTTGCATTTCACGTTGTCATCCCTGGCACAAACGCAGGAAGGAAGACGCAGCGGCCCGTGTCAGGGCACGACTTCAGTCGTGCCGATAAGGCCACCAAAAGAGGCGGGCTTCAGCCCCTGAGGGATGATTCCCCGTCGCTCTGCACCGAATCATGAGTTTTTCCGCAACATGTTTGGCCACTGAACGAAAGGACTCCCGCCGCTGCTATAGTTTCCCTGATTTCGATCTCAGCTTTTCCGCTGCTCTCCACCCAAAGGACTCGCATGAAAAACCCCACCCGCAGAGACTTCGTCGCCCTCGGCACCCTCTCGCTCGCCGCCGCCGCCCTCCCCGCCCAAACCCCTGATGCGCAGGCCCAGACACCAGCCCAAACCCCCACCCCCGGCGCACCGCCCGCCTTCGGCACCGCTCCCGCCTTCGGACCCGAGGTCTCGCCCGCCACTTTCACCGAAGCAGAAAAACTCGTCAACGTCCAAATGACCCCAGCCGGCATCGCCCAGGCCGCCGGCAACTGGCGCGTCTCCATGGCCCCGCTCTACGAGCGCCGCGTCGGCCCACGCAAAGTCGCCCTCGGAGACACCGACGCCCCCGCCACCATCTGGAACCCCGCCATCCCCGGCGCTCCCACCGGACCTGCTGCCGTCAGCGACCAGAAGTACATAGGCAAGCCCTCCGCTAACCAATTCGCCCGCACCGCCGACCCGCACCTGCCGCTCCCCGTCAGCGACACAGACATCGCCTTCGCCCCCGTCCATCAACTCGCCCGCTGGATCGAATCCCGCCAGCTCACCTCCGAGCGCCTCACCCGCATCTACATCGATCGCATTCAGCGCTTCGACCCCCAGCTCAAGTGCGTCATCACCCTCACCCGCGACCACGCCCTTGAGCAAGCCCGCCGCGCCGACACCGAAATCGCCGCCGGCCACTATCGCGGCCCCCTCCACGGCATCCCCTGGGGCGCAAAAGATCTCCTCGACACCGCCGGCATCCCCACCACCTACGGCGCAGAACCCTTCCGCAATCGCGTCCCCGCTGAAGACGCCGCCGTCACCAAACGCCTCAACGAGGCCG
>DASQSP010000114.1:0-2758 GCA_035642355.1 Occallatibacter sp. | reverse complement strand
GCCCTGGAACAAGCTTCCGGAGTGGCGGCCTACGACCGATCCATTGGCGCGGACGATGAAGATATTCCCTCGATCGGCCGTTGGATTTGTGCCTCCAGCGCGGCCTAGATACCAACTGGCGTCCTTGCCTGGCGTGAAAGTGAGGGCGGTCGTGTTGTATACCTGGCCGCTGACAAGCACGAATCCGGGCCGCTTGGGAATGCGCAATACATCGCCCCGCCGCAACTCGATATCCGCTGTCGTATTCGCCCAGCTATCGATGTCGGCGCCGATGTGAATCACCATTCGGCCGGTCGGCGGATGACTTTTCAAATCGTTGATGACCTGCTTCTGCTGTGCCTGGATGGCTAGCAACGTGCCGGCTCCACTTGCGCCTCCAAGGCTGGGCGAGAGTTTTGCTGTCGCGGAGCTTGCCTCGATCTGGCTAATGAGTTCTTCGCGGCTCTTCTGCTCGATTTCGCGTACCTGCTCGCGAGTGAGTACCGCGCCCATCGGATAGGCCCCAGGAAGAATACCCCCCGCTCTCCGCAGCACCGCGCTGAGGTGTTCGCCGTCCTTGAAGCCATAGCTCCCCGGAAACCTCACCTGACCCTCGATCGTGATCGACTCACCGATGTCGTTCCAATTCGTGATCTGATGGACGCCGAGAACGTCTCCCGGCTTGAGAGCAACATCCGCGCGTGGATCGGTTCCGTTAACCGCCGCTCCAATCTGCACCGTCCTGGGGTTCTCGACAACTCGATTCCCGTCCTTGACGTCATAACTGGTGAGATCGGCGTCTTCTACCAGCGCATCGCGCTTGAACCCTCCCGCCATCCGTACCAACTGCGCGGCGGTCATGCCCTCGGACATGGGATAACTACCCGGACGCAGCACTTCGCCGCGAATCGTCACCATCGGCGCATCCGCCTGATAGCGCCCGAAGATGTGGATGGTGTCGAAGGGATGAAGGTCGACATTCGCATTGCCAATCAGCACATCGGGCACGTTGAAGTCGATGGTCTCGGCATGCAGGTCAGGCGCAACCAGCCGGACAATCTCTCCATGATCGGCAGGCTCGGGCAACATATCCCGATAGCTGCGCAGCACATCGCTTAGCCGCATCCCGTCGTTGTAAGGCAGGCGCCCTGGGCGCGCGACATGGCCTGCAAGGTAAATGGCGCGCTGGCTGTACGGCAGGATCGGCTCAATGCGAATCCGGTCTCCATCCTGCACCTGAAAAGCATTGGCCGCATCGCGATCCGCTTGCGGGTTTTGGCCGCCGCTATCCTTGAGCGTTACCGTCACGCGCTGAAGGTTGGCGTCGATGCGCTCGATTCTGATGTGGTTAAGCGACGCCGCGGCTGTAAATCCCCCCGCATCATCAATCACTGTGGCGAGAGTTGTCTCTCCCGCTTTCAGCTCATAGATCGCCGGGCGCTTCACCGCTCCAAAGATCGCGACCTGGGGGCCGGCCGGCGGCACCAGAAGCGTATCGCCGCTTTCAAACGCGGCGCTCCCGTTGCGCACGCCGTGCAACAGGAAGTCGTACAGATCGACGGTTTCTACAAGTTCCTTCCCGCGATAGTGGAGCAGCGTGCGCAGCGAGCCGACCGCGGTCGGACCACCGGCAGCGTAGAGCGCGCTCAAGGGAGTCGCAAGCGCGCTGATGTCATATCCGCCCGGCCGCTGCACATCGCCGGCTACATAGACACGCACCGAACGCAGGCCTGAGACTGTGACCGCGACCTGCGCGTTGCGATACTGCTGTTTCAGCGAGTCCTCGATCAGACTCTGGGCCTTTCCAAGGGGAAGTCCCACGACATCGAGAGATCCTGCTTCAGGAAGAAGAATGCGGCCGTCGCGATCGACGGTGCGTGTCAGGCTAAGAGTGACGCCACCCCACAGATTGATCGTGAGCGTATCTCCGGGCCCGACAATATAGTCGGGGCCCAGCGGCACATCGAGCGGCGTGTCGCTGCTCGATACCCCACGGGCAGGCGCGGAGATAGTGCGGTTCACAAAGACATCCGACCCGAAGCGTTTCAGCCTGGCAGTCTCATTCGGTATCTGCGTATAGAGATCGCGCAGGGACTGCAGGTTGTAAGGGGGCTTTTGCCGGAGAACAGTGGGCGCATCGGTCGAGGAATTCCCCTTCTCCTCTCCGCGCAGGTTTCCCCCGGAAGCCGGCCGGCTGCGGACATTGCGGATTGACTGGGCGGCAGTGGCCGAAGAGCCGTCTTCACTGGACTGCGGCAATTCTCCACTCAGCCCGGACTCTGCATCCAGACCCGCCGCAGCGGCATTGTTGGCCAGGGCCTGAGAGCGTTGTGAAGTGGACGGGGAATCCTGCGAATCCTCCGCCGTTGTGCTCGATCCTACGGATTGCAGGTCGTTGCTGGATACGTATCCACGCGCGCGCAGAACCGTCGTGATATTGGCCCGCAGGCTGGCGTTCGTGCCGATCTGGTTATAGAGCATCTCGTCGGAGATGCTGTCCGGATCGACTTGCACGCCCTGCTGCTGCAACCGATCCGCCAACTGGGACTTCAACTCCTGCAGAAGATCGGGGCTCTGCTGCAGGATGTTGATGATCTGGTCGGCGGAAAGCGCCGCTTGGGGCGCAAGGTTGCCAGGATTCGACGAGGCGGTGTCGCCACTTTCTTCCGAATCCGTGCTATTACCGGACACGATGGTGGATGGGCTGCTGTTTCCCTCCGCCGGCGACTGCGCCGTACTTTGCGTCAGCCCCTGCGCCGAACCAGGGGAGGGCAGTATC
>DASQSP010000113.1:0-24933 GCA_035642355.1 Occallatibacter sp. | reverse complement strand
GCCTTCGGTGTGGTTTGTGCGGTGGCGGCGAGGGCGGCGGCGAGAAGGACGGCCGGGACGGCAGATTTCATGGGGACGGAAACTCCAATTAGGTTACCCCGCGAGTGTATCAGGGGCGCACGGCCTGCGGCCTGTGATGCTGCGTTGCCCGATCGGCGGGCTTTATGCATCCTTAATGCGCTGTGACCGTACACTTAAGTCATGCCTTCCAGTTTTGGTTCCTTGCTGCACGTGCTCTGGCTTCCGGTGGCCTCGTTTCTTGCTGGAGTGGTGAACACCATCGCGGGAGGCGGCTCTTTTCTCTCGCTGCCGGCGCTGGTTGCGAGCACCTCGGCGATTGGCGTGGGCGCAGTGACGGCGCAGGCCACGAATACGGTGGCGCTGTGGCCGGGGCAGCTCACCTCGCTGGTGGCCTACCGGCAACTGCTGCGCAAGTATGGCTGGAGCCTGCTGCCGCTGAGCGCGGCTTCCGGCCTGGGCGGATGGCTGGGCGGCCTGCTGCTGCTGCGCACCGGCAATCACCTGTTCAAGGCGATGTTGCCGTGGCTGCTGCTGTTTGCGGCCGTGGTGTTCGTGCTGAGCTTTCCGCTGGGCAAGTGGCTGCAGACGCTCTCCGGGGGCAAGCGCTACAACACCTGGCTGCTGATTGGCATGGTGGCGGTCAGCGTGTATGTGGGCTACTTTGGAGCGGGCGGCGGTTTTCTGGTGATGGCGCTGCTCGGCATCTGCGGCGTGCATGACATCCACGAGATGAACGCGCTCAAGGTCACGACCGCGGCGGTGTCGATCGGCATTCCGGCTGTCACGTTTATTGTTGCGGGGCGCGTGCAGTGGCGCTTCTGCCTGGAGATGGCGCTGCTGGCTGCTGTGGGCGGCTATCTGGGCGCGCACTACAGCCGCCGCGTGAATCAGCGCGCCATGCGCTGGGCGGTGGCGCTGATCGGTTTTATCGCTGCGGGTTATTTCTTCGCGCTTAACGCGCTGCATCGTCCCTGAGGGGTGCCGGCTAGTGAGCCTGCCGGTCATGGATTGTTTTTGAAAAGAACGTGTATGGGACGAGGCGCGCGAGAAGGCGAGCGCGAACGTGCTGAAACAGCTAACAGCCCGTGGTGGAAGTTGAAATCCCCGAAAAAGCATCCCTCGGGGGCTAAATGTGAAGTTTCAATACGTTGTTTACCCTTCCAGCCGTTGTTTTGAAAGGGCACGGCTTCAGCCGTGCCGATTGGCGCCACACCGAGGACCAGGGCTTTAGCCCTCGGGACATTCGAAACCTCAACATATTCAAGCTCGTAGCCGCAGCCGGGGTTGTGGGAAAGGTGGAAAGCGCACTTCAGCTTTCCTCCTTTTCCATAACCCTCCGTCACCCAATCGCCTGGCTCGATGTAAACAACCTCTTGAGACACGACAGCTAAAGCCCTCTTCATTCCAGGTTCTTTACGGCACGACTAAAGTCGTGCCCTTTCAAAACCAGGCTTCCACCACAGGCTGCTAAGGGCACTTTTTCTGGAGGGCGGACTCGTGCGGGCTAAGATCCCGGTCGCGGTCGCGGTCGCGCACGCCGATGAGGTAGAGCAGGCCGTCGAGGCCGAGGCTTGAGATGGAGTGGCAGGCCTGGGCGCGCACCAGCGGCTTGGCCCGGTAGGCGATGCCCATGCCGGCGAGGCCCAGCATGGGCAGGTCGTTGGCGCCGTCGCCCACCGCGACAACTTGCTGGAGCGAGAAGCCTTTGCGCTGGGTGATCAGTTTCAGGATTTCGGCTTTGCGCGCGCCGTTCATGACGGGCGGAAGGACGCGGCCGGTGACGACGCCGTCGACGATTTCGAGCTCGTTGGCATGAATCTCGTCGATGCCCAGGCGCTGCTGCAGGGACCGCGCGAAGAAGTTGAAGCCGCCGGAGAGAATGACGGTGTGGTAGCCGAGCAATTTGAGCGTGGCGAGCAGCCGCTCCGCGCCGTCGGCCAGGGGGATGGTGTTCAACAAACTGTGGACGCGCTCGGCGGGCAGGCCCTTGAGCAGGCCCACGCGGCGGGTGAAGCTCGAGTCGAAGTCGAGCTCGCCGCGCATGGCGGCCTCGGTGATTTTGGCTACCTGCTGGCCGACGCCGGCCATCTTCGCCAGTTCGTCGATGACCTCGCCCTGAATGAGGGTCGAGTCCATGTCGAAGGCGAAGAGGCGGCGGTTGCGGCGGAAGATGCTTTCGCGCTGGAAGGCGATGTCGATGGAGAGATATTGCGCCGCGGCCAGGAACTCGGCGCGCATGGCTGCTTCTTCGGGTTCCGCGCCGCTGAGGTTCAGCTCCACGCAGGCGTAGGAGGGGCTGGCGTTGGCGGACAATTCTTCTGGCGCGAGACGGCGGGAGAGGCGCTCGATGCGATCAATATTCATGCCGTGTTTCGCGATGATGCCGGTGACCCGCGCGAGCTGCCGCGCGGTGATGGCCGGGCCGAGCAGCGTGACAACCATGCGGTCGGGCCGCGGGCCGTGGAGCCACGCTTCGAGGGAGCTGTGCTCGACAGGTTTGAAGCGGACTTGCAGGCCGAGGGCCTTGGCTTGCGCCTGGAGCGCGGCCTGCAACGGCGCGGGCTGCGCGTCGCTGCTCATCTCGACCAACTCGACAAGGAAGGCGAGGGCCAGCGATTCATGCACCTGCGCCTGGCCGATGTCGAGGATGCGGACGTCGTAGCCGGCGAGGATGGCGGTGAGTTGCGCCGCGATTCCCGGCGCATCCTGCCCTGAGAAATGGATGAGAAAAGCCTGCGTGTGTGCGGCGTGGGTCATGCTGCCCTGACTATAAAGGAAAGTTTTGCAGGGGCTGAAGCCCGGCGTCGTCTTTGCCGCGTTTGCGGCACGACTAAAGTCGTGCCCTGTTACAAAACAGCACTTCGGCCGAGTTTCTCCGCAGCCTCTAAAGTCGTGCCCTGTTACAAGGCATAGGTTTTTCAGCAGTCGTGGGCTGGATTGCTCCAGCCCTTGCCGCGTAACCTTGCGTGCTGACTTGGAGTTCGCGTGTCGCTCTTCAGGCGTTGTATTTACGCCTTGATGAACTGGATGTCGAGGGTGATGGTGACGTCCTCGCCCACCAGCACGCCGCCGGTCTCGAGGGCCGCGTTCCATGTGAGGCCGAAGTCCTTGCGGTTGATCCTGGTGGTGGCGGAGAGGCCGATGCGGATGTTGCCGTAGGGATCCTTGCCGGGGGCGCTGGGGCCTTCCACGGCGAAGCTGACTACCTGGGTGACGCCGTGCAGGGTGAGTTCGCCCACAACGGCGTGCTCACCGGGAGCGGCGACGGTGACCTCAGTGGACTTGAAGGTGGCGGTGGGGAATTTCTCGGCGTCGAAGAAGTCGGCGCTCTTGAGGTGGCCGTCGCGCTGGTCGTCTCCAGTGGCGAGGGTGGGGATGGGAATGGTGGCTTCGATGGTGGAGCGGGTGGGGTCGGACTCGTCTAGGGTGAGGGTTCCGGCGATGCCGGTGAACCGGCCTTTCACGTTGGAGATCATCATGTGCTTGACCTTGAACTCGGCGGCGGAGTGGGCGGGGTCGATGTTCCATGTAGTCGTAGTGGCGGTTGCGGTGGTCATGTTTTTTCTCCTTCAGGTATGTATGGATGCGGGGAAATGTTATTCGTTGCAACAAGTATTTTGCGGCTTTGTGAATATCTCAGAGTTTTGGCGCCGCGGGCTGGGGGGGATGCGGCTCAGGGCAGCAGATTGACATAGAAGGCGTTGTTGCCGGAGCGCAGGTCTTTTCCATAAGAGAAGGCTACGGTGGTTGAGAAGACGCGCAGCTTGAGCTGCGCGCCTGTGTCGTAGAGCCACTTGTGCGAGCCGAGGGCGGGGTTGGCGTCGGAGATGGCGCCGGTGTCGAAGAAGGGGCCGAGCTTGATGGCGAGCAGGCCGTTGGAGTAAAGATTTTTGTCCGCCTCCCAGGTGTTGACGAGGTAGTCGCGGCCGAGGGGCGCGGAGCCTTTGCGGCCGTCGCGCGTGCCGATGTGGGCGCGCAGGGGCAGGTCGTTGTCTCGCTCAAGGCCGAGCATGAAGAGCTCGTCAAAGGGAACGGAGCCGAAGGTGCGGCCGGCGCGGAGATGGTCTTCGAGGGCGTAGTCGTCGCCCTGGGCCTGCGGAAGCCACTCTGCGGCGAGCGCGCCTTGCAGCTTTTCAAACGACAGGCGCGGCTGCGACCAGAGGCGCGCGGCCTGCGAGCTGGCGTTGGCGGCGAGCGTGAAGCGGTGCTGGGGCAGGCGCAGCAGCGTGCTGTCGAACTGCGCGATCTGCTTGAGTGCGGTTCCGGCGGAGAGCAACTGCGGGGTGAGAACGGGAGCGGATGGAGGGCCGGCAACGACGCTGCGTTCATCTCTGCTCGCAACCTCCGCGCCGAGACGCCAGCGGAACCGATCGCTGGTGAACGAGGCGACGGAGAACGAGCCGGACTCGCGACGAAGGTTGAAGCTGGCGAGCACCGGCGCGGGGCCGGTGAAGCCGTTGCGCAGGGCCCAGTTTTCGTTGCGGAGATCGAGCCCGAGATCGACGCGGAAGCGGGCCCGATGCTCGAAGGGCGCGGAGAGATCGGCGAGGACGCGGCGCTTGTTCTCATCCCAGCGGGCGAGCGAGGTGAAGTTGATGGCTTGGCGGCGGGCGTTGAAGTAGTCGAGGGTGACGGCTTGAAAGGGCAGCTCGTGGAGAAAGAGAAAGAGCGCTTCAAGGCGTGAGTCGCCGAAGCCGTTGCGCTCGCGGCTGCGGAAGTCGAGGTCGAAGCTGCCGCCTGGCTTGGCTTGCAGGTCGAACTGCGCCTGGGGAAAGATGCCAAGGGCGCTGACGCGCATTTGCGAGTTGATGAACTGCGGCAGCGTGAGCGTGGCGGCGGGCGAGAAGGCGAAGGCGCGGTCGAGCAGCGCGGGAGACACGCGCGGCGTGGGAGAAAGCGTGACGGCGTCGATGCGGGGTTTGGCCATGCCGGGCTTGGCGACGGTGGGCTGGCCCAGGCGGTTCCAGCATTGGATCGCGGCGGGCAGGTTGTCCTCGAGGAAGTAGACGGTGGCGAGAAAGTCGTTGGCATAGCTGTCGTTGGGATCGAGTTTGAGCGCGGCGCGCAGCAGGCGCGCGGCCTGCGGATAGCGCTTCTGCTTGAAGTCGATGCCGGCCAGCTCGATGGGAAAGCGCGGACCGCGTGGCTCGAGGCGCCGGCCGGATTCGAGGGCGAGCGTGGCCTCAGGCAGGCGGCCGAGGTGCGCTAGCGCATCGCCGTACGCGTAGGTCTGATCTGCCGTGCGCGTGGGCAGCGGTGCGAGGATGTGGACGATGTCTTCCCAGCGCTGCGCGGCGGCGAGGGACTCGAGTTGCCGCGGGGTTGGCGATTGCGCGTGAAGGCTCAGGTTTGCGTAGAGAAGCAAAACCGCGCAGAGACTTGCGATTGTGACCGGGGAGTTGCGCGTGCGGGCTTGCACTAGCGTGCGTTTGCCTCGGGCACGGCCAGCAGGGTCCAATGGCCGGCGGCTGCCCAATCGCGCTCGAAGGTGGCGGCATCCTGCTCGATGAGCTTGCGCTGCGCGGGATCGTTGACGAGAACGGTTTTGCGCGCGGGATCGAGACCGACGACGACCACATAGTGCAACGGCAGGCCCGCGCCGGGCTTGAGCGCGGCGATGAGCGGGCGGCCTTTGCCGAGATGCTGGGAGAGGGCAGCGTCGTCGCCGGTGAAGGCGAAGGCGCGATAGCCGTTCTGCGCGAAGTAGCGCTGCATGGCTGAGGCGTAGATGCCGTGCGCCTTTGGCGAGTAAAGGACGCGGTCGATGGCGGCATAGCTTGCGGCCGGCGTGGCCGGCTGGCCGAGGTGCTGCTGCCAGTACTGCATGACCATCGCAATGGACGCCGGGCCGCAGCCGTCGCCGGTTTGCGCCACGAAGGGCACGTCGATCCAGAGACCGGCGGAGTTGGCGGCGCTCACGACGCCGCAAGTCACACCGCACAGCATGGCCGCGAGAACGAGCACGCGAACGAGGCTGTGCGGCATTTGTTCACTCCTTCAAGCGGTCTCAGGGCAGGCGCCCTTAGCTTTTCTCGTTCCCCGGTCCCCAACAGCGAGGGACCGGGGGCACCCACGGCGTGGAGAGCAATCGTGAAATTGCTCTTAGCGAACGGCAACGATGACGAGAACAATTACGGCGATGGCGACGACGAGGATGAGCAGATCGCGATTGCTGAAATCGCCCGCGGCAAAGTCGGCCTGGCCTTTGTTGGCGCGGGCGGCAAGCTGCGCGAGTTCGCCGCTGCTGAGGCTGGCGACGGCTTTATCGACCTGCGCGGGATTCATGTGCGCCGATTCGAGTGCCTGGCGGGCCTGATCGGAGCCGAAGAAGGCATGAAGCGCCGCGATGTTTTGCTCGCGCTGCTGCGAGGCGCCGACGGCTGCCTGTTGCAGCTCGGAAGGGCTGACGAGTTGGTTAGCCTGAGCGAAAGTGGATGGGGGCATGGCGAACAGGGCGGCGAGCGCCGCGGCGGTGAGTGCGCGAACGATACGGAATCGCTCCGAGAGCATGGGGGAACCTCCGGGGGAATTCAGCCGCGCAGCCGCGTACGGCTGTGGCTGGCTGAGGGAGTTAGATGCGCGATTGCGGCGTGGCGTCCCGCCGCGGCGGGTGGCCTGGTTTCCACGGCTTCCACACGGGCGGCGCTGAGCGGGCCTGATGCGGGCCTGACACGGGCCGTATGCTCGTTATAGATCGATTGCTAGATTGCCCCGCACATGAGTGACTTTGCCCAGAGCGTGAAGCAGCAGGCCGACATCGTCAAGGTGATCGAGGGGTACATTCGCCTGCGCAAGGCGGGGGCGCAGAACTACTCCGGGCTGTGCCCGTTTCACAAGGAAAAATCCCCTTCGTTCAGCGTTCATGCGGTGCGGCAGTTCTACCACTGCTTTGGCTGCGGCGTGTCGGGCGATGTGTTCTCGTTTGTGGGCAAGATCGAGAACGTGGGCTTTCCCGAGGCGGTGCGGATTGTGGCCGGGAAGTGCGGAATCCCGCTGCCCAAGCGGGAGTTTTCCTCGCCCGAGGAGGCGGCGGAAGCGCGGCTGCGGGGACGGTTGCTGGAGTTGCACGAGGCGGCGACGGCGTGGTTTGAGGAGCAGCTCGCAGGCCCGGAGGGCGCGGTGGCGCGCGAATACCTGACTGGCCGCGGACTGACGCCGGAAGGAATAAAAACATTTCGTATCGGTTACGCGCCGGGCGGTTTCAACGGGCTGCGCGACCGGCTGAGCGGCATGGCGGACGGCGATGCGTTGAGGGCCTCGGGCCTGTTCAGTTCGAAGGAGGTGGCCGCGGCGGCCGACGGCACGCCTCAATTTGGTCCGCTCTATGATCGCTTCCGCAAGCGGATCATGTTTCCCATTGCCAATGAGGGCGGGCGGGTGATCGCGTTCACGGCGCGCACCATCGAGACGGGCGACAAGGCGGGGCCGAAATACCTGAACTCGCCGGAGACGCCCCTCTATACAAAGAGCCTCGTCCTGTTCAATCTCGACAAGGCGAAGGCGGCGATTCGAAAGGCGGAGTTTGCGCTGCTGGTGGAAGGGCAGATGGACTGCATCAGCCTCTATCTGCGCGGCATTCACAACGTGATTGCGACCAGCGGCACGGCGTTTACCGAGCAGCAGGTGGCGATCTTGAAGCGGCACACGGCGAATGTGATGGTGAACTTCGATCCCGATGCGGCGGGGGCCAACGCGGCCGAAAAGTCGATTGCGCTGCTGACCGAGGAGGGGTTCACGATCAAGATTGTTACGCTGGACGACGGGCTGGACCCGGACCGGTTTGTGCGCGAGCGCGGCGTGGAAGCCTACGTTGCCGCGGTGCGCGGGGCGCGGCGGCAGTCGGATTATTTGATTGAGCGGGCGCGGCAGATGTTCCCCGGCTCCAGCGGCGAGCAGAAGGTGAAGGCGTTGAACTATCTGCTGCCACACATCCGGCGCATGCCGGAGAAGCTGGCGCGGGACCAGTTTGCGGCGGATGCGGCGCAGAAGCTGGGCATCGACTCAGCGGTGCTGCGCGAGGAACTGCGCCAGGCGGCGCTGAAGCGGCGGGATCACGTTGAGGTGCGGGCGACGGCGCTGACCGAGGTGGAGCGGGTGCTGCTTCGGGCGCTGGCGATCACGGACCCGGAGTTCGAGGGGGCGCGGCGGGCGGCGGCGGACGCGGTGAGCGGACAGCCGCAGTGGTTTGCGGGGCTGGACAGCCTGCCCGCGCTGAAGGCGCTGGCCGGACGCGGCGCCGGCGACCCCATGGATGCGGTTGAGGACGAGGCGCAGCGGGCTCTGGTGGCCGAGGCGCTGCTGGCGGAGACCGAGCCCCCATCGGAGTCGACCGTCGTAGGGTCGATCCAGAGCCTGCGTAAACGGCAGATTGAGAGCGAGATACGGCAGATAAGGGCGCAGATTGCCGAGGCCGAGCGGCGGGGCGATTTTGCCGAGGTGGCGGTGCTGAGCCAGCGCAAGATGGAGCTGGACCGGGCGCTCAGGGGGCTGCACGGCGGCTGAGAAGACTGCTAGAATACGGCCATTCCCAGACCGACGGAGCGCGAATGAATCTCGAACTCAAGCCCGGCCAGCAGCAGTTGCTGGAGCGAGCAGCGCAGGCTGGGATGAGCCCCGAAGATGTTATCGATCAGGCATTTGCTGTGATTCAGAGCCAATATGACCAGGCTGACTGGATGCTGGAGCAGCGCGAATCAATCGCCGTCCACATCGAAGAGGGATTTCTTCAGGCCGAGCGGGGGGAACTGATCGACGGAGGGGATGTAGCAGGAATTCTGGACGAACGTCACGCGCGACGCCCAGCCTGAGATGCCTGCGGCCTTCGTTTTTACTCCGCGCGCCCTTGAAGACCTGGATTACATCTGGACCTACATCGCCCGCGAGAACCTTTCCGCGGCGGATCGAGTGCAAGAAGCCATTCTGGCAGCCGCAGCGAGGCTTGCGCGCCATCCGCATCTGGGTTCGAGGCGCACGGATATTACAGACAGGCCGGTTCGTTTTTGGATACTGCCCCGGTTTCCGAACTTTGTGCTGGTCTATCGGCCGGAAACCCAACCTTTGCAAGTGGTTGCGGTGCTGCATAACAAGCGAAATCTGCCCTCTCTGCTTTGAGTTTGCGGGATTGCGTGAGAGGGATATGGCTTCGGTACGATGGCCTGGCTGCCGGGGGTTTTGCGCCGTTTGGGGCGTTTTCAGCGTCTAATTGATTGGAAACAGAGCGGGTGGAGATGGATTTCCACTCGGCCCGGTGACCGCCTGGCGGCAGACGGCCTGGAGAAGGCGATTCAAATGGCCGACAGATTCTCTGCACAGAACCAGGGCGGACTGTGGTAATCTATTGATCTCTGTGAGGATGCGCGTCCCTCTGCCCCAAATATGAGCTTCGGCTCGCGGGCGACCAGGCGAAACCTGAAGCGCATGCATCCTGTTCCGAGCGAAGAATTGAAACCGCTTTTTGTTGCGGGGAACCGCAGGTGTGCCGGTACGCGCGTGGAGATTTCCAGATGGAAATCTTTTTCGCACGCGAACCAGGCACCGCACTGTCGCGCGGCACGGTGCATAAACTCCGATCGCGCTGGAGAGCAGGAGCACATTGGCAAGCAACGAAAAGTTTGAAGACGACATTGAGAACCTGATCGAGACCGGCAAGGAGAAGGGCTACCTGACCTACGGCGATGTGAACGACATGATGCCGGAGGACATGAGTTCCTCGCCCGACGATCTGGACGATCTGATCACCACCATCGGCACCCAGGGGATTGACCTGCTGGACGCGCCGAAGTTCGGCGGCGATAAGGATTTCGAACTCGAAGAGGGTGAAGACGTCGAGCTGGACCTGACGCCGGGCACGCTTGAGAAGACCAGCGACCCCGTCCGCATGTACCTGCGCGAGATGGGCACGGTGCCGCTGCTCACGCGCGAGGGCGAAGTTGAAATCGCCAAGCGCATTGAGCGCGGACAACTGCGCGTGATGAAGGCGATCTCGCGGTCGCCGATCGTGATTCGCGAGATTATGGCGCTCGGCGAAGACCTGAAGCGGGGGGTGCGCAACGTAAAAGAGGTCGTGGTCTTCGACGAGGAAGAGCTGACCGAGGATGTGGTGCAGGCGCGGGTGCGCGCCACTGTGACGCGAGTGGACGCGCTGGTGAAGCACCAGAAGAAGATTGCCGCGCTTGAAGAGAAACAGGCCGCGGCCAACAGCAAGACCAGCCAGCGCGAGCTGCGCAAGACGCGCTGGGCCATTGCCCGCGAGCGGGTGCTGGTGTCGCGCATCGTGCGCGAGTTCAAGTACACGGCCCTGGAGCGCAAGCGCCTGCTGGACAAGGTCAACAAGACCGTGGACACCATGCGCACGCTGGAGCGTCAGATTCGCTCGCTCGACCAGAAGCATGAAGCGTCGAAGAGCGAAGAGCTGAAGAAGGAGTACCGCCGCCAGCAGAAGAACTGCAAGCTCGACCTCGAAAAGATCGAGGGCGACGCGGGCGTGTCGATCACGGAGCTCAAGCGCACGCAGCGCGAGATGATCCAGGGCGACATGGACGCCGAGCAGGCCAAGCGCGAGCTGATCGAAGCGAATCTGCGACTGGTGGTTTCGATCGCGAAGAAGTACACCAACCGCGGCCTGCAGTTCCTCGACCTGATTCAGGAAGGCAACATCGGCCTGATGAAGGCGGTGGACAAGTTCGAGTACCGGCGCGGCTACAAGTTTTCGACGTATGCGACGTGGTGGATTCGTCAGGCCATCACGCGCGCCATCGCCGATCAGGCGCGCACCATCCGCATCCCGGTACACATGATCGAGACCATCAACAAGCTCATCCGCACCAGCCGCCAGTTGGTGCAGGAGCTGGGCCGCGAGCCTTCCAGTGAGGAAATTGCGCGGCGCATGGATATTCCCGTGGCCAAGGTGCGCAAGGTGCTCAAGATCGCGCAGGAGCCCATCTCGCTCGAAACGCCGATCGGCGAAGAGGAAGATTCTCACCTCGGCGACTTCATCGAAGATCGCCAGGCGGTGTCGCCTTCTGAGGCGGTCATCAGCGTGAACCTGAAGGAGTACACCTCGCAGGTTCTGCGCACGCTCACGCCGCGCGAAGAGCGGGTCATCAAGATGCGTTTCGGGCTTGAAGACGGCTCCGAGCACACGCTTGAGGAAGTGGGGCAGAGCTTCCAGGTGACGCGCGAGCGCATCCGGCAGATTGAAGCCAAGGCGCTGCGCAAGCTGCGTCACCCCAGCCGCAGCCGCAAGCTGAAGGCGTTTGTGGATGGCGTGAAGGAAATGTAAGCACCTGCCACCTGCGGTGGGGCCAATTCGCTTCGCGCTTGTTGATTGATGAATTAGTTGGCGAAAGCCGCGACCTCTGGCTGCGGCTTTCGTTTTTGGGCGCACTTGCGCTCCACGCTTGCCACCCTTTCATGCGCTCTGCTAGAACGTCTTAGCTGAGCACTCCGCTTATTCCCGCGCCCGAAAGGAAATTCATACTTCATGAAGAATCTCACTCGCCGCCAGTTCGGCAAAGCCGCGGCTGCTACGGCCGCCGCCGCTACTTCCGGCGCTCTGATGCCAAAGTTCGCCTTCGCTGAGCCAATGCCCAAGGCTCTCATGTATCCCAAGGGATTTTTGTGGGGATGCGCAACGGCTGCGTATCAGATTGAAGGCGGCGCGACGGCGGACGGACGTGGACCTTCGCTGTGGGATGTGTTCTCGCACACGCCGGGCAAGACGCACGACGGCGATACAGGCGATGTGGCGGACGACTCCTACCACCTCTACAAAGAGGATGTGCGGTTGCTGAAGGCGCTGGGAGTAAGCACGTATCGCATGTCGATCTCCTGGTCGCGCATCTTTCCCGATGGCGTGGGGCAGGTGAATCCCAAGGGCCTCGACCACTACAACCGCGTGGTGGACGAGTTGCTGGCCAACAACATCAAGCCTTATGTCACGCTCTTCCACTGGGACACGCCGGCGGCGCTCGCTGGCGGCTGGCAGAACCGCGCGACGGCGAAGGCATTTGCGGATTATGCGGCCTATGTGACCAAGCGACTGAGCGATCGCGTACACCACTTCATGACGACGAATGAGTTCACCTGCTTTACCGATTCGGGCTATCGCACCGGGGTGTTTGCGCCGGGGTTGAAGCTCCCGGATGCGGAGTGCAACCAGGTTCGGCATCACGCGATTCTGGCGCATGGGCTGGCTGTCCAGGCCATCCGCGCCAGCACGCCCAGCGGCACGCAGGTCGGCCTGGCGGAGAATGCCGAGGTCTTTGTACCGGTGATCGAGACGCAGGAGCACATTGCGGCGGCGCAGAAGGCCACGCGGATCGGCAATGCGCCCTTTCTGACGACGATCATGGAGGGCAAGTATCCCGAGGAGTACTTGCAACGCGAGGGCGCGAACGCGCCGAAGGTGGAGGAGGGCGACCTGAAGGCAATCGGCAGCCCGTTGGATTTTGTGGGGCTCAATGTCTACCAGCCGTCCTATGTGCGCGCCGCCGATAATGCCCTGGGCTATGTGGTCGAGCAAAACCCGGCGTCGTTTCCGCACATGTTTTCGCCGTGGATCACGGTGGGGCCGGAGGGCCTCTACTGGGCTGTGCGCAACGTGTGCGACCTGTGGAAGCCGCAGGGGATTTACATCACGGAGAACGGAACTTCATCGGACGATGTGCTGACCGCGGACGGGCGCGTGGACGATGTGGACCGCGTGATGCTCCTGCGCAACTACCTCACGCACCTGCACCGTGCGGTGGAGGAAGAGTATCCGGTGAAGGGCTACTTTTTGTGGAGCCTGTTGGACAACTTCGAGTGGGCCGATGGCTACTCCAAGCGATTCGGCATTCACTACGTGGACTTCAAGACGCTGAAGCGCACGCCCAAGCTGAGCGCGGAGTGGTACAAGACGACGATCGCGAACAATGCGGTGGAGTAAGCGCGAAGAGACTTAGTGTGGATGCGGCGGCGGAGCTACTGAAGCTCCGCCGCCGTTTCCATTGCGGCAATTTCTTCGCCGCTCAACTTTAGGTTTGCCGCGGCGATGTTTTCTTCGAGATGCGCGACCTTCGAGGTGCCGGGAATGGGCAGCATCACCGGCGAGCGCTGCAACAGCCATGCGAGCGAAAGCTGCGCGGGCGTGGCGTGGTGCGCGGCGGCGATGCGGGCGAGGGTTAGCGCGAATGGGTGGTCGGGCTTGAGCATCTTGCCCCCGGCCATGGGATACCAGGGCAGGAAGGCGATGCCGCGCTGCTGGCACCACGCGAGCGTCTCGTCGTGGCGGCGGTCGGCGAGCGAGTAGCGGTTTTGCACGCTGACGATGGGCACGATCTTCTGCGCCGCTTCGATCTCGGGCGGAGTCACTTCGCTGAGACCGATGTGGCGGATTTTTCCCTGCTGCTGCATCTGCGCGAGGGCGCCGAGAGACTCTTCGAGCGGCGTGCGCGGGTCAATTCTGTGCAGTTGGTAGAGGTCGATGCGGTCGAGCCGGAGGCGGCGCAGGCTCATCTCCACGCATTGGATCAAATAACCGGCGCGGCCCACGTATTCGGTCTTCGCTGGGCCCTGGCGGGTGATGCCGCCCTTGGTGGCGATGACGAGGCCGGCGGGATAAGGATGCAGCGCTTCGGCGATAAGGCGCTCGGCGATCTCGGGGCCGTAGGCGTCGGCGGTGTCAATGAGCGTGACGCCGAGCTCGACGGCGCGGCGCAGAACGCGGCGGGCTTCGGCAGCGTCCGCGGGCTCGCCCCACGCGCCCTCGCCGACCAGGCGCATGGTGCCGTAGCCCAGTCGGTGGACGGGAAGATCGCCGCCGATGAGGAAGGCGCCGCTTGACGCGGCGGAAACAGGCGTCATGATGAGTTCGATGCTACAAGAGACTGCGCCGGGCGGCGGACGCCCGATGCGATATAGTCGAAGAGGAATGGCCGCTACGCAATCCAACGCCGCAGTGAACAAACAGCAAGAGGGATTCGTCTATTTGCCGCTGATCGTGGGCTGGCTGGTGCCCGGCGGGGGGCATTTCCTGCTGCGCAAGTGGGGCCGCGGCACGCTGCTGGCGGTGTCGATCCTGAGCATGTATGGGCTGGGCCTGGCCATGCAGGGCAAGGTCTACTCGAGCGCGCACGACATTCTGGAGATGCTGGGCATGGTGGGCGACCTGTGCGGCGGGCTGCTCTATTTTGTGAGCCGCGCGCTGGGCCTGGGCGCCGATTCGGTGCAGGTGACGACGGCCGACTACGGCACGCGGTTTATCGTGGTGGCCGGGCTGCTGAACGTGATTGCCGCGGTGGACGCGCACAATCTGCGCACCGGGAGGAAATCCTCCTGATGTCCCACCCCTCGCACTTTGCCGCGGTTGTGCTCTTCGCGCTGTTCGCTTCGGTGGTCTTCGGCATCACCATGCGCGACACGCCGGCGCGGATGGCCCGCTATGGCGCGTACTGCTTTGTGCTGTTCGTGGGCTCGGCCATCGGGCTGAGCTGGCTGATGTACTTCATCGCGCGGTAAGCCGTTCTAAATAATCAGTTGCAGCGTACCCGGCGTGGTACTTGACTCTGCCGTGCGTTTCAAGCATCTATAATTGCGAGAACAAAATGCTAAAGCAGAAACCAGTTCGCAAGCCCGGTCAAGACCTCAGGACGCTTCCGACCTACACCATTCCTGAGGCATCTGGTTTCTTGGCGATAAACCCGCGAACTCTATTTTCCTGGTACGAAGGTGCTGAGCCCATTCTTAAGGCGTCTGGCTATCTGGGATCAACGCACCTGCTCTCGTATAGAGATATTGAAGAGGCATATCGCGTATATCTACTACGCGAGCGCTTCGACTTTTCGCTGCAGTTCCTAAGGAAGTCGATGCTCAATGCCCGTCGAATGTTTGGTTCTCAACACCCGCTCCAAAGGGCTGAAGCCATTAAGGAATGCCTTAAGGACATCGTGTACGACAAGCCCGCTCGAGGCACTCGGCCGCGCACTATTACCTCCTTGGGCCAACGCCCTGGACAGCAGATTGTTGAAGAAGTTGTAAACCTCTTCGGCGAGCGAATTGAAACGGGCTCTTTCATATTTCCGTGGCGGTTTGCTGCCACAGATCATGCAAGCCGCCCAGTATCCATGAACCCCAATATCATGTCCGGCCGACTAGTCGTGGCGGGTACTCGCATTCCGGTTTATGTATTGCTGGATGGCAAACGCGCTGGAATGAGCATGGCAGAAATTGCCAATGACTACGGCATTGATGATGAATTGGTAAAAAAGGCGCTGATTCACATTGGGCTACGTCAAAAAGCGGCGTGAGGAGTGCGTTCTCTTTCTCGATGAGGGCTTCTCAGCCGAGTCAGTGGCTGTGCGCCTCAGAACTGCTGGATTTACAGTTCAACGATTTCCTGAATGGTTCAAAGATCCAACCGGGCAGCCTCTTAGAAATATCCCAGACTCTGACGTTATAAGATTTTGCCATCGCAACGGATGGATGTTGGTGACCCGCGATCACGAAATGAAGAATTTTCATCGCGAGGATATTCGCAAATCAGAAATAGCAATACTCGCAACAGCCCACAACAGTGCGAAAGACCAAGACGAATGGGTTGTCGCGATCATCAATCTAAAGGGTAGACTGCTTCGAGAATTTAAGAACCGGGAACGCCCATGGTTTGCAACGATCAGCCGATCTGCAACTCTGAAAATAGAGACAATTAAGTAGCTGTGGCGTTGCAGATACACTTAGGGACATCCGCCGTTTAGTCCACAAAGATAATCACTAGCTATATCCTCACGCCTTCTCATACCGCTGCCACACCGCCGCGTCAAAGCGGTGGCGGCACTGGTAGCCTTCGGCCTCGTAGAGATCGATGGCGTCGCGGTTGGCCTCGGTGACGGTGAGCGAGACCTCGGCCACGCCCTGGCGCACGAACTGCGCGGCGGCGGCGGCGAGCAGCAGGCGCGCCATGCCCTGGCGGCGATACGCGGGGTGCACGCAGAGCTGGGTGACGTGGCCGCTCTCGGGGCTCACGCGCGAGCCCAGCACCAGAGCTACCAGTTCGCGGCTGGCGCGATCCACCACGACATGCGAGGCCAGGGCGGAAAAAACGCCGCAGCCGGAGTAGCGGACGATGTTGTGCAGGAAGCGCAGCGAGCCTTGCGGGGAGTGGTACTGATCGTTGATCAGGCTGTCGGGATGGCCGTGATAGGCCTCGGAGATCAGATGCGAGGCCGCGGGCAGATCCTCGTCGCGCCAGGCGCGCAGCTCAAGGTGCGCGGGGTCGCCGCGGCGACCGGGCAGCGGCTCCAGCGGGCGGCTCCAATGGCCGCTGAGCTGCTGCACCATGAAGAGCCGAGGATAGAGCCGGAAGCCGGCTTCCAAAAACAACTCCCCATGCGCGCCGGCGGGATGCAGCAGAAGCTGCGACTCGATGCGATCGACCTGCGGGGAGTTGAGCAGGGTTTCGAGCAGATGGCGCAGCAGAGTTTCTTCCACATCGTAGGCGGGCAGGGCGCCGTTGACGGTTTCCGGGCCGGCTCCCTGCATGGCGAAGACGTCGCCAATGACCGCCTTGCTTTCTTCGTAGACACAGAAGGTATAGCCGGTGACCTTGCCGGACTCGAGGGCCGCATAGCCGGGCAGCATATGGCTGTCGATGTACTGCATCAGCAGCTTTGAGGAGCCGCGATAGTCCCAGTGGAGGCGCTGGCGCCAGACCTCGCTCTCGGCCTCCAGCACGGGGCGCAGCACCGGCGCGGGAAAGTGCCGCAGGTCGAGAATCTCAATCGAATTGTCGGCTGCCATCGGCGGTCCTGCGCCGTGCCTGCAGGGTCGGAGCCCGCGCGGCGCGCAATTGCTATGCACTCGAGCATTACATCCTAGAGCGATTTCAGTGTACGTGTACCCAACTTTGTACGATCCCCGGTCCCTCCGCCGCGGCGGACGAGGGACCGGGGGCACCCACGCCCGAGGCGGGTATATCAATGGTGAAACCGCTCTTGAGAGCCACTGTGCCACGAAGCTCCATCGAACGGCAAGCTCAGGGCTGGCCGGCAGAGGCGTTCTGCCCGCGATCGGCGGCGGCCGGGCCTACCAGATAGATTTCGAGTCCCTGCTCGGGCCAGGCAAACAGCGGCTGATAGTCGCGGCCCTCGAGGTACGCGCCGAGTACGTCCTGGGTGTGCAGGTCGGCGCCGCCGCGGCCGGTGACGCGCGCCACCAGCAGGTGCTCCTCGCTGGGCACACCGGTGTCCGCGTAGTTGACCACCTGATGATTGCGATAGAAGGCGAGGCCGTATTGCACGTCGCGGCGCACGCGGAAGACGGCGACGGTTTCCGTGGGCGGCGCCAGGCCGGCGAGGCGCTCGGCCAGGGGGCGCGCGGAGTAGGAACGATCCAGCAAACCGATCACACGCTTGGAGGCATGCACTTCGCCCGCGCCCCCGCCCACGCCAAAGAACGGGCCGATGCCGTAGAGGAAGAACATGAGCACGGCGAGGATGCCCGTGGTAGCCAGGCGGAGCCGCGCCACGCCGAAGCCGTGAACGACGACCAGAATCAGCAGCACCGCGCCGATGGCGGCAAGGATGGACGCGGCCAGGGCCCGCGCCGGCGGCATGCTGGCGCCGTGGGCCACGAACCACGGCAGCAGGAAGGCAAACATGGTCATGATGCCGCAGAGCAGCGCGTGGCCCAGCAGTATCCAGCGGTTGAGCCCACGGACGCGGCTGCGGAAGAGATAGTCGCCGGTGAGGATGGTGATGGGCGGAATGGCGGGGAGGATGTAGCCGGGCAGCTTGGACTGCGAGAGCGAGAAGAAGACGATGGGGATGAGCGCCCAGAGAACCAGAAACTCGGGGAAGGCGTCGCCGGGGCGGCTGGGCCTGGGCTTGTCCGGCCGCGAGTGCCGGTGACGCCACTCGGCGACCGAGGTTTGGATGCCGTCGATGAGCGCGCGTACGGCAACAACGGTCCAGGGCATGAGGGCGAGCACCACAACGACGATGTAGTACCAGAAGGGCTGTTCGTGCTGATAGCGGTTGGTGGCGAAGCGCTCCAGATTGTGCTCGAGGAAGAACTCGCGGAAGAAGGTGGGGTTCTGGTGCTGCACGGCGATGAACCAGGGCAGCACGATGGCGAAGTAGAGCACGATTCCCGGCCACCACAGCGACCGGCGCAGGATGGACCACTCGCGGCGCAGGGCGGCAAAGGCGACGATGATGAGCGCGGCCAGAAACGGCGCCACCGGCCCCTTGGCCAGCGTGGCCACGCCGGTGAAGAAGTAAATGTCGAAGAGCCAGAACTTGGAGTCGGTCTCGTACCAGGCATACCAGCCCAGCAGGCCGATGGAGAGCGGCGCCGCCAGTTGCATGTCGGTGGATGCGCCGCGGGCGAAGCCGATGATGCCCGCGCATGCCACCGTGATGAGGGCGGCATCCAGATGGCCGCCGCGGCGGAAGCGCCGCATGTGGAGATAAATGAGCGCGACCATGATGCAAGCGAAGCTGCATGAGGGCAGGCGCGCGCTCCAGTCGTGCACGCCGAAGTCCTGAAAGACGAACATGGCCCGCCAGTAGTAGAGGGCGGGCTTTTCGAGCCAGGGATGGCCGTAGAGATAGGGGGTTACGCAGGCACTGAGCCGCTCCTTGAGGGTATGGGCGGAGTCGAAGCGCGCCAGCATCTCGTGGGCGATCTGGGCGTAGCGGGGTTCGTCGGCGCCGACCAGGCCCAGGCCGTCGCCGCCCAGCCACGGCGTGACGCCATAGAAAATGAAGAAGACCGCGCAGGCGGCGAAGACGGCGCCCTCGCAAAAGGCCGGCCAACTGGGCAGCCGCCAGCGGGAGCGTGCAGGCGAATCCGGGGCAGAGGGTGGCAGCGTTGTCTCCACTTCCAGGGGTTCTCCGCGGGCGGGACGCAACTTCAGCGAATCGCAGCCGCTTTCGGGTTTCCTATGGGAGCTGGGGCACTCCGGGGGACCGGCTCACAACGCGCTCGCGCGCGACGGCGGCGCGGAGTGTTCCGCGTCTCGACAGGCTCAAGGCTATCAGACGCGGCCGGGGCCAAGCGCCGGGCCAGACGCCGGGTCAGACGCCGGGCCAGATTCCGGATCTGAGCCGTCGCCGAGCCGGTCCACATGGCGGCGCAGCTCGGCCAGAATCTGCTTGCGGGCGCGGTCGAGGGGGCCGTCGAGGGTGCAGCCGGCGGCGTTCTCGTGGCCTCCGCCGCCCATCGCCTCGGCGATGGCCGCCACATTGACGCGGCCCTTGCTGCGCAGGCTCAGCCGGATGCGCCCCTCGGGCAGCTCGCACAAAAAGACGGCAACTTCCACGCCGGCTGCGGAGAGGGCGTAGTTCACAATGCCTTCGCAGTCCTCTTCCTCGGCGCCAGTGCGCTCCATGTCCTCGTGCGTGATACTCAGCCAGCCCAGCCGCCCTTCACGGCGCAGGTTGGTGAGCGCCGTGCCCAGCAGCAGCAGCTTGGCCAGCGGCGTCGAGAAGTAGACATCCTGCGCGATACGGCCGGCGTCGGCGCCCTTCTCCACCAGCTCGTGGGCCAGGGCAAAGGTCGAGCTCTGCAGCATGCCGAAGAGGAAGCCGCCGGTATCGGTGAGGAGCGTGGTGTAGAGGCAGGTAGCCATCTCCGGCGTCACGGCGGCTCCGGCGGCCACCACCAGGCGATGCACAAGCTGGCCCACGCTGGCCGCGCCGCGATCGATCCAGTTCACCTGACCCCAGGCGCGGCCGCTGGCGTGGTGGTCGATGTTGACGATAGGAAATTTATCGAGGCCGCTCAACTGTGCGCGGGCCAGGCTGCCGCATTCGAGCAGAATGGCCGCGTCATAGGGCCCGGAGACGCTCATCGCGGTGCGTAGCCGGTCGGCCCAGGGCAGGCTGCGATAGACGGGGGGAATGCGATCGGCGGTGACCAGATCGGCGCGCTTGCCCATCTGCTCCAGAAGCATGCCCATGGCCAGCACGCTGCCCACGGCATCGCCGTCCGGCCGCAAGTGGGAGCAGACCAGGAACCGCTGGCCCTCGCGCAGCACTTTGAGGACGGCTTCGATGCCGTCCTCAGGGGCGGTTGCTGGCTCAACGGCAATGGAGGCGGAATCGCTCATGCGCGGGCTACTCGGTTGGCGCGCTTTCAGGCACGGGCGCAACCGCGTTGCGCGCGTTCACTTTGGCCGCTCCCGCTTTGCGGGACCGGCTCATCAGCTCGTCGATGCGCGCCTGGAAGCGGCCGGAGCGATCGGCGAAGAAGGCAAGGTCCGGTACGTGGCGCTTGCCCATGCGCTCCTTCAGCTCAAAGCGGATGTAGCCCTTGGCGGCCTCGAGACCGGCGACGGTGTCGGCCTCGGCCTTGGCGATGTCCGCGACCGCGGAGTCGATGGCGACATAAACGCGCGCCGACTTGCCGCCGGGGTTCAGCACCACCTCGCTCACATAGCAGAAGGCGATGCGGGAATCGGAGAGCTCGCCCTCGATCATGGCGCCAATCTCCTCGCGCAGCGTCTCGGCCACGCGGTTATGGTGATGCTTTCTTGCCCTGTGCTCCGGCATGGCCCGCCCCTTTTTGTTCAGGAAAACTAATCAGGATAGCAGAGGGGGGCTGGATCGCCTTTTGCCTTTGCACTTTATATGCATGCACTACAACTTCTGCTGTGTTGGCAAAAACGCTCCACCTCACGCAGCGATGGAGCGGTATTGAGCGATCACGCTTGGAGCGTTGAGGAATTGATGAAACTATAGAGCAGAGGTCTGGACGAACTTCTGAATTTAGAAAAAACTAATCATTTTTCGCTATTTATTCGCCATTACGTGCTAAAATTGATTCGTAGTAACCGGCGGAGACACCTTTCTACAATAGCTTTGGTAAAACGGCTGTAGAGTTATCGCAACCGCGTGGAGGGGGCAAATATGGCGATCTATCCAATCGATCACGTTACGGATACCCTGATTCACGTCGCGCGCGAACGCAGAGTTTCAGATGTCACCAATCTGAAATTGCAGAAGTTGCTCTATTATTCGCAGGCGTGGAATTTAGTATTCAAGAATGAGCCGTTGTTCTCTGAGGACATCGAAGCGTGGGTACATGGCCCGGTGGTTCCGCGTGTTTTCAGGAGATTCAAGGCGCTCGGATGGAAGACGATTGAGTCGCCCGTGGTTTCCTACGGCGATACGCATCTCGTGGCTCATCTGAGAGCGATCATTGATGCGTATGGGCATTTCGGTGCTACTCAATTGGAAAGAACTACCCATAGCGAAACCCCTTGGAAAAATGCGCGGGGTGGGGTCCCAGATGATCAGCCGAGCAATGTTGTGATCACTCACCGGGACATGAAGAGCTATTTCAGGGCCCTCGCCAATGGCGGCTGCTAAAAAAGGCTCAAACCGGGTCAACATAAGCGGCTGCCCAAAAGACGCATTCCCAAAGTATGCGTCGTCGAGAACGCATCGCTCGCGAAGTCTTCGGCCAATAAGCGGCTTAACGCCTCGCGTGTGAGGCTCCTTTGCCGCTTGAGGTAACGCGAAACGATCAGATCCTTTTCGGGATGGCTACTTAACCACCCTTCGCCCCGTTTGAGGAGCTTTTCGATTTCGTCATTCGCTACCCAATAGTGCTTCTCGTTATCGAGAACAGGGATGAGTACATAGAGGTGCGTCAACAAATCCTGAAGGCGAGCTGTGCCACTGACCGTGAGCGAGACATAGGGCGATTCTCCCCATTCCGGGAACGTGTCATCGAGCTGTGAACAGTTCATCTCTACCGTATAGCCAAGCGGTTCAAATAAGCGTCTCACCAGACCTTCACCGCCCCGAGCGGCGACCACTGGAAGGTGGGCAGCCAATGGAATAGCCGTATCGGCGAGTTCAGGTCGCTCTTTGCTGCGCCCGCTCATTGCGGTGGTGAAAATCCGCCCCAGCGCGACACTGAGAAAGGAGCTTGCCGTGTAAGGACGGTCATTCACATATTGTTCGAGCTGACCACCTTCGCCCGCCGGCCCACGACCTCGCACCAGTGCTACCGGGTCGATTTCGACTAACAGAGCTGCCGTGCAGCGTTCCGCCGTGGCTTCGGGATAAAAGACGTATGCCTTGCCAAAGGAAAGTTCCTCGGTCTGGAGACGAGCCGGATTCTTATGCAGCAAATAGCCGAGGTCTGTGGCAGGTTGGTGCGTAGTCGAGATGGTCAGGAGCATTACGTTCAGTATAGGTTCTAGGATCAAGGAGGCTGGAGAGGTCGTTGACCCTACCGCGTTTGTGTTGCGTCAGATCTTAATCTCTTGATCGTAGGCCGCTAATTCATCCAGTGCTGCACGGCGTTCGGCGGATGAGTTTTTGACCTTTGGGACTGTTGGGGGAGGATGGCCGACGAGTCCCTGTTCTGTGATAGCAGCGAGAAAATCCGTGAACGGCACAATGTCTTCCTTCGCGCTGGCGCTCTCAAGAGCGTTCATGTACTTTGTTCGCTCGCCTACTGGAATGATCGTCCACGGGTATCCTCCTGCCGCCATCATCACATTCATCAGGAATCTTCCGATACGACCGTTTCCATCCATGTACGGATGGATATAGACGAAGAAGAAGTGTCCCAGCGCCACGCGCACAGCAGGATGCTCTTCGTCGCGCAACAGGTCGAAAAACGCTGGCATTGCATCGCGCACCGCCTCGGGGTTGAGCGGGACGTGCATCGACTTCCTGATATAAACCTGGCTTGTTCGGTATCCAGCGAGGTCGCTTGGCTTCAATATGCCCGATGTGACGCTCGGAGCAAAAAGCTCGCGATACCAAGCGCCATGATCGTCGTCTGCAACCTGGCCGGGGTTCTGGCCGCTCAGCACCTTGGCAACGGCTTGTTCAACGGCCTTGAACGCCAGCCAATAGCCCCTTGCCGCCATCGCATTGCGCTGCTCCCGGTCTCCGTGATTCTGTTCTGGATTCCATGCGCCGGTGCGGACCCTTTCGATCAGTTCCGCGGTTACCTGATAGCCTTCGATCGACAGCGAATGGTAGGCGTCCGAGACGTAGGTGTCCTGCACCCGTTTCAGGTAGCCACTCGCATTGGACGGTAGACCAGGAGCGGCGGGAAATCGTTCGATCACAGGCCCGCGCATCTTTTCCCAGAGCAACCGGAGCCGGTTGACGTAGGGCGAAGTCTCACGGCTCCGAAACACCGTCCCCGGCTTGTCCGCAAACGGATCTGTCTCCCTCACCGCGTATCCGGCGGAAGTCATCGTCTTCACGATGTCATCGGCGATCCGATCCAGCCCCACATTGCGGAAGCCTCCCGCGAGGCGCCCTGCGATTACGGTGCGGCCACCCTCCAGAAGAGATGCCAGGAGAGTGGAGGCATCACGAATCGTGAGCATCGCCGCCCGAACATCCGTCGCGTTGCTGGCGAAGAAGTGCATCGAGCATTCGATTAGCGCGTTCTCGGGAGAGAAGACCTGTAGTCCGTCGATGACTTGGCGATCCCGCCCCGTGGGAAGCGCGGCGCGAAGGTCGAGAAGACTGGTTCGGTGAGGAAGGTTCGTGATCTTGTTGCGGGCCTTTGGCGCTCGAACAATGAGCTGCCTGGGAACTGTCCAGTTACCGGCATGGATGGACAGGGATTGTTCGGGAGAGAGACACCACTGCGTCTTGAACCGCTCCCGCAGGTACACTGCACAGAACTGCCAATAGGAGGCATACCAGGCGGTGCTCTCGCCATCCGCGTCGTTTGGCCGACTTGGGATCAGCCAGCCATTCATCACTCGAATGAGGAAGCCGTGATGGAGAAGCCGTTCCCGATGCGTCCGCGAGAGTTCCCGCGCACGAATCGCCCCGCCATGATGGCGTTGGAGCTTCGCGAGAACATCGAGCGATTTGGCGAGTTTTTCAGAAGGGCTGGACATGGTTGGCCGGTTAGCTTTTCCGCTGTACTTGATTAGCTTATTACGTTGTACGCTTATTAGCTTTTCATGTTCGGCATTTCTTCATTTTCAGGGTGAACTTGAGGCCGCATGAGCAATCTTCTATCCCTTCTTTTCAACCGCGTTGCGTTCGCCAAGTCCGGCGATCCCATGCAGTTCTTCTGGCGCGACGTTCACGAAGACCTTCCACGCTTCGTTGTATCCGATAGCTCGGGCCACCGGACTTTCAGAAGGTGCGCCAAGCCATGTCTTACGGCTTCGAGCGGCAAGAGCGGAGATCCTACTTTCCTGCGTCGAGAGTGATCGGGCGGCGAAATCCATGTCGTTTTCTGCAACAAAACACCCTTTATTAGGGTGTTTTGTTCATAACTATAACGCTGAAGGCGGCAAATATGTAATTATATGTAACGAAACCCCTCTTCTAGGGGAGTTTTGACACACATAATGCAGCACGGCAAATAGAACTCTCGGTAAGCGGTTTGAGGACCACACAGCACAATAACTTTAGCGAGTTGCAGATGAACCATGAATGTCAGGTGTCCTGATTACCGGACGTGGAGAGTAGATTGCCCGAATGGACAGGACTAATCTGAGCTGAGAAAGTATTGCGGTGGTTTGCGGTAGAGCTTCGCCAATTCCAGGAGTTCCATGATGTCAATGCGACGCTCGCCGGTCTCGCATTTCGACAAGAAGGAATGGGAGAAGCCCATTTGCTCGGAAACCTCACGCTGATTGAGCCCGGCCTCTTCCCGCGCGAGGATCAGCTTTTGAAGGATCTCATCATAGGTAGCCTGAAACGGAGCCGTCCTCGCTTTGCGTGACCTGCGAGTTTCAGATTTCGGCGGCTTGCCCATCCCTCAAGTGTGGGTAACGCCTTGCCATATCCCCTAATCGACGGGGAGTTCCCCCGGCTTTGCCGGGGTGGCAGTAAGAGTTTGACATTTCCGTCAGTCCATCCAAGAAACTCCAGAAGTGAGCCGACCAAAGCACACCTCAAGGAGAATCTGGATGGACGAGTATGAAAGCTT
>DASQSP010000112.1:0-18218 GCA_035642355.1 Occallatibacter sp. | reverse complement strand
ATGCGCCACCGCCTGCGACGCCACCGGCTCGCCGGTCGCAATATACAGCTCGATGATGGCCGTCAGCACCACCCGCTCCCGCGGGCTCACGCGCATCTCAGGCATCTCCGCCGCTCCCTCACGCCGCCTCTCCATCCCGCTTCCAGGCCAGCCTAACCCTCATCTCATCAGATGCATAGGCCATCAAAAGGATGGAGGTATCCTGTTTAATTGTAGGGAGTGGTAAATCCCCGTGTCAAATGGGAATCCAGCACGCATGCGAGGCACAAATTCTCTTCTCAGTTCTCGACGCTCGCGAACCGCGCTCGATGCAGTAAACTTCTCCCAACTTTTACTTTCGATCAAAGGGGCCAGCTTCCATGCTCGTTGCCCGCCTTGGCGGATCGCTGTTTCTCCTCGCCCTTGCCGCAACCCTTCCCGCGCAAACCGCTCCGCCTGCCGCAAGCCAGCCATTACCCGCCGCGTTGGCCGTGCCCACGCCCACCGATCCCGCCCAGCGCCTCGAACTCGGCCGCAAACTCAACAACCTCGCCGGACCCGACGCCAAACCCTGGCATCTCAAGGCAACGTTCCAGCTTTACAACGAAAAAGGCAAACCCAGCGAGGAAGGCGCGTTCGAGGAGTGGTGGTTCAGCGACAAGCAATACAAAGTCGCCTACCACAGCCCCAGCTTCAATCAAGAGGAATACGGCACCGATCAGGGCGTCTTCCGCAGCGGAAGCACAGACTGGCTCGCCTGGCCCGTCAGCGATATACGCGACGCTATTGAGCATCACATTCCGCCCGTCAGCGAAATGGGGGATCAGATTCCCGAACATGTTTCCCTGCGTCTTGGCGCCGACAACTTGGACTGCAGCGCTATACCTTCACGAAACAGTAATTATGTCGACAATAAATCCACCTCATTCTGTTTCGACCCGTTGCATCCTATACTGCGCTATGCCCACAGCTTCAGACTCCTCACGGAAATAACCTACGACCAGATATCGACCTTCGGAGAGCTCTTCATTGCTCGCAATCTGCGCGTGTTCGCAGAGGGCGCTCCAGTCCTCTCGGTTCATATCGACGAGCTTGAATCGCTTCACCCTAACCATATCTCACTCCTTTCTCCGCCCGCGGATGCTGTGCGTGGCCGAAAGCGCATTGTGCACATCCTTTCATCAAACGCACCGACGCCAACCTACAGGGAACCTCCCAAGTATCCCGAATCGGCCAGGGAAGACCACACCGTTGGGGATGTCGAGCTAGTAGTTCGTTTGGGCGCAGACGGACATGTCATCGATGCTCATGCCGTGGCCGGCCCCAAGGAGCTACGCAAAGCCACCGTGGATGCTATGCGCAAGTGGGCCTACCAACCCAGGGTTATCGACGGCGAGCCGGTCGAATTCGAGCTGGTACTTACCAGTAACTTCGCGATCCGTCGCTGACCGCGCTCCATTGCCCGCCCTTTTTGCCAGATCGCTAAACTGCTAGATTAGATCCATAGCAATCCCGCAGAACCGCGTCATTTGCCGCCCTGAACAAAGCGAAACCATGCCCCTGACCATCGAAGATCTCCGCATCCAGCGCACCACCGTCGTGCTGCCTCCCGTCTTCCTCGAAGAAGAGCGTCCGGTGAGCGAAATCGCCGAAGCCACCATCTTCAACGCCCGCTTTGAGATCGCGCGCATCCTCAACCGCGCCGACCCGCGCCTCCTCGTGGTCGTCGGCCCCTGCTCCATCCACGACATCCACGCCGCCCGCGAGTACGCCGCGCTGCTCCGCGCCGCCATCCCCGAGTTCGCCCCGGACCTGCGCATCGTCATGCGCGTCTACTTTGAGAAGCCCCGCACCACCGTCGGCTGGAAGGGCCTCATCAACGACCCCCACCTCGACGGCACCTACAAAATCAACGACGGCCTGCGCCTGGCGCGCACCCTCCTCCTCGACCTCGCCGAGATGGGCGTGCCCACCGGCACCGAATTCCTCGACATGATCTCGCCGCAGTACATCGCCGGCCTCGTCAGTTGGGGCGCCATCGGCGCGCGCACCACGGAGAGCCAGGTCCACCGCCAGCTCGCCAGCGGCGTCTCCTGCCCGGTCGGCTTCAAGAACGGAACCTCCGGCGACGTGCAGGTCGCGGTCGACGCCATTCTTTCGGCATCGCACTCCCACACCTTCCTCGGCCACACCAAGCACGGCCAGTCGGCCATCTTCGTCACCACCGGCAACCCCGACTGCCACATCATCCTGCGCGGCGGCCGCAAAACCGTCAACTACACCGCCGAAGCCGTGGCCGAAACCACCGCCCTGCTGCGCGCCGCCAAACTCGATCCGCGCATCATGATCGACCTGAGCCACGCCAACAGCCGCAAAGATCACAAACGCCAGGCCCTGGTCTGCCGCGATGTGGCCGCGCAAATTGCCGCCGGCAACCGCGACATCGTCGGCGTCATGATCGAGAGCAACCTCGTCGCCGGCGCGCAAAAGCTGGTCCCCGGCCAGCCCCTCGTCTATGGTCAAAGCATCACCGACGCCTGCATCGACTGGGCCGAAACCCGCACCCTGCTGTCCGAATTAGCCGCCGCCGTCCGCGCCCGCCGCGCCCTCGCACCACAGGAGCCTGCGCCGCAGGAGCCTACGAAGCAAGAGTCCGGGCAGCTCAGCGCTACCTCCGCAAGCTAGGGCCTCCGCCCGCTAGCGCCTTCGCGGCACGCGCAAAAAGCAGAAGGCCTGCTCCCGCGGGCCCTCTGCCGCTCCAACTCCACACAGCCAATCGCTCAGGCGATTCCCATCACCACGGTGTGCGCGCTCATCGGAATCGCCTGCCCGCTCACGTTGCCAAAGCCGGCCTCGTGATACATCGCCGTCAGCTCGCGCATCGTGTAGGCGTCGCCATCGGCGGTAGACAGCAGCATGGTCATGCTGAAAGCCGCGGCCACCGGCGGCGAGATGCGATCCTCATTGGGCACAAACTCCAGCGTCGCCGCCCGTCCGCCCGGCTTCAGCGCCGCACGCACCTTGCACAACATCCCCACGCAGGTCGGCACGTCAAAGTGATGCAGAAAATTTGTCAGCAACACCACATCATACGGACCGCCAAACTCCACATCGAACGCACTGCCCGGCAGAGTGGCGTATCGGTCCTGCACCCCGGCTTTCTCCGCATTCCTCTCGGCCACGCGCAGCACCTGCGCCCAGTCCAGCGCGGTCACATGCGCCTGCCGGTTCTGCTTCGCGATCTCAATGCCAAACAATCCATGCCCCGCGGCAATATCCAGCACCCGCACCGGCCCATCCAGACCGTTAGGACAGTCCAGCCCGTCCAGAACCATCGCGCTCAGCGGCGCGGCCATCGGCCCCATCATGGGAGGCATCTGCTCGGCAAACTTCACCCAGATTGGATTCTCGGGCTCCACCGTTCCCGCGCCCTCCAGCGTCGTCCGCCCCTTGCGCACCACCTCCGCAAGCCGCGCGCAGGGGTCCAGCACCGCTCCCTCGGTCAAAAACAGCGCCACCGAGGCCATGCACGCCGGCGACCGCGGATCGAGAAATGCCGCGCTGGTCGGCGTGTGCTTGTAGCGGCCGTCTTCCTTCGTCAACACACCTTGAATGGCCAGAAAATCGCACAGAATGCGAATGCCGCGCTCCGATGCGCCGCAATGGCGCGCAATCGCCGCCACATCCCCAGGCCCGTCGCCCACCGCCGTGAAAATATCCAGGTCAATCGCGGCCTTCAAAGCCGCCGTGCGCTGGTGCGCCTGCACCATTTCGAAAACCAGCCCCGGGCTCGGCGGAGTTGCCGCGTGATTCTCCTGCTGCATGGATTGACCTCCCAATCATTCCTTCTTGGCTTACCTTTCCTGGGACGCGCGCACCGTCGGGTGCAACAGAATTCGCCTTCCAGGTAGGTGCGGCGAGTGTACCACCCGCGGATTACGCTTCGGCGCCAGCGCGCAAAAAGCAGAAGGCCCGCTCGCGCGGGCCCTCTGCTTTCGCCAATCTAATCTATCGGTATCTCTAGTCCTTCGCCCTCTAAATAACAGACCACGCAACCTGATCTGAAGCAGCCCGTGCAATCCTCCCCCGAAGTTGCCCGAGCGCCTCTCCATTCCCAATCCGTTGCGTGATCGTGAATTCACTCTAGGGCACATCCGTTGGGCCCGCAATGCAGCTTTCGTGGGAACCCCATGCCCTCTCAGTCACACACCAAGGTACTGAACCAGCTCGCGCCCTTCGTCTCGATCCGCACAGAAATGGGTGCCCCAGGTCTCGCTTCTGAGACCTGGGAAAGCACAGACTCAAGCCGGCCACGATCGAGCCGCGCGCGATGCTGCGCCGTATCATCAGGAGAGATGCCCGCTCCCTCCATCTTCATCTCCGCCGGCGAAGCCAGCGGCGAACACTACGGCGCGCTATTGATAGCGGCGTTGCAACAGAAGCTCAATGCGCAAGGGCGCGCAGCGCATTACTTCGGCCTCGGCGGCCAGCGCATGGCCGCAGCCGGCCTCGAGCGTATCGCCCACAGCGAAGATGTGGCCGTCATGGGCATCACCGAGGTCGTCCGCCACCTGCCGCGCATCTACCGCGAGTTCCGCCGCCTCAAGCAGTCCATCCGCGCGCGCCGCCCCGCCGTCGCCGTCCTCATCGACTTCCCCGACATCCACTTCAAGCTCGCCCAAGAGCTGCACGGGCTCGGCATCCCCGTCATCTTCTTCGTCAGCCCCCAGCTCTGGGCCTGGAAGAAGCACCGCATCAAACTCGTCCAGAAATATGTCGACCGCATGCTCGTCATCTTCCCCTTTGAGGAGCAGTTCTATCGCGACCACGGCGTCCGCGCCGAGTTCGTCGGCCATCCCCTCGCCGACCTGCCCCTGCCCACCATCCCCCGCGAAGACTTCGCCCGCCAGCATCAACTCGACCCGGCCAAAACCTGGATCGCCCTGCTCCCCGGCAGCCGCGCCAAGGAGATTCGCGCCAACCTGCCCGAGATGCTCGCCGCCGCGCGGCTTCTCGCGCAGCAATCCGGCCCGCTCGAATTTGTCATTCCCCTTGCGCCCACGCTCGAGCCCGCACAGCGCGCCGCAGTTGCCGAGCTAGTCGCCGCGCAGGCAACCGGCGTCTCAGTCCGCATCACAAATGAGGCTCAGCCAGTCCTCCTCCACGCCCGCGCGTCCATCGTCGCCTCCGGCACCGCTACCGTCGAAGCCGCCCTCATCGGCAATCCCTTCGTCGTCGTCTACCGCGTCTCCCCGCTCACCTACGCCATCGCCAAACGGGTGGTTACCGTCCCCCACGTCGCCATGGCCAACCTCATCGCCGGCAAGCGCATGGTCCCGGAACTGATCCAGAACGGCTTCACCGCATCAAATATCGTCCAACAGCTTGCGCCTCTGCTACCCGACGGGCCTCCCCGCCAGTCCATGATGGAGGAGCTCCGGCGGATGCGCGCGCAGTTGGCAGCACACCCGGCCTCCGATGGAGGAGTTGCAAGCGCCATCGAACGGGTCGCGGACATTACCCTGGAAACCCTCGGCGGCCTTTCCCAAGCCTCCGAATCCATGCAATCCTGAACCGGACACCTTTGGCCGCACGCCCATGACGACTGCCCCCACGAGAAAGCTCATGACCAGACACATCTTCCCCGCGCTTCGCCTGTTCAGCGCGCTGCCCCTCCTGGCTGCCGTTCTTCTCCCAGCCCAGCGCCCCAGCCGCCCCGGCCTCGACATCACCGGCTACGTCATCGACGCCGAAATCGACACCGCCACCCACCACCTCGCCGCCACCGCGCAGGTCACCTTCACCGCCCCTGAAAGCGCGGACCAGGTCACCTTCGGCTTCCACCCCGCGCTGCGCATCACCAAAATCACCGACGACCTCGTAGTTGGGAAAGAAGGCAAGCTCCTCACCGGCGAGCGCCTCGCCGACGGCTCCGTCCGCGTCACCCCCGGCACCCCGTTCGCCGCAGGTAAACCCGTTCAGTGGACCTTCGCCTACGAGGGCATCATCACCGGCACCGAAGACGGCCCCGTCGAAGGCCTCAAGCTCGCCGCCATTCAGGAACCCATCACCTACCTGCTCTATCCCGCCCGCTGGTTCCCCACCACCGGCTACCTGACCGACCGTTTCACCGCGCAGATTCACATGCGCGTGCCGCAGGGCATGAAGGTCTTCGGCAGCGGCCAGCAGGGCAGTTCCAAGCCGGTAACCCTGGCCAGCGGCAAGCCCGGCGACGAGTACGACTTCAACTGGACCAAGCCCGGCTTCCCCGGAACCATCATCGCCGGCCGCTTCCTCGGCCCCTACACTGCCGGCGCCGGCAACATCAAGGTCTACCTCACCATCAGCCACCAGGCATCCGGCAACGCCTTCGCCCAGACCGCTGCCCGCGAGTACGACTTCTTCACCGACAGCTTCGGCGAGCCCGAAACACCCCACCTCAACGTCGTCGAACTCCCCAATGACACCCTCCCCGCCGTCTGGGCCCCGGAGCTGGCCGCCATCGTGGGCTCCCGCGTCGCCGACAAATCCGGCGTCCGCCTCCTCGCCAACACCATAGCCCACCAGTGGTGGGGCTCCGAGGTCAGTCCCCGCACCCTCAGCGACACTTGGATCACCAACGGCATGGCCCGCTACGGCGAGCTGATGTACCTCGAAGACGAAAGCGGCCGCGCCGCCCTTCACACCGCCCTTCAGGATGTCTCCGCCGGCGCCCTGGCCTACGACACCACTCCGCTCTCCTCTTCCGACCGCCTCGATCCCTTCTCGCCCCAGTTCCAGTCCATGACCCTTGAAAAGGGAGCCATGATCTTCCACATGCTGCGCGGCGAAATCGGCGACAAAGCCTTCCTCGCCACCCTCAAAGGCACGCTCAGCCAGTACACCGACCAGTCCGTCCGCGCCGAAGACCTTGAGAAAGTGGCCGAGGCCCAGAGCCAGCAGCAGCTCATCCCCTTCTTCGCCCAGTGGATCGACGGCACCGGCGCGCCCACCTTCAAGGACAAGTACACCGTCTACCGCCTCGGCAACAACAAGGGCTTCCGCACCATCGGCGACATCACCCAGGATCTCGACCTGTTCCGCATGCCGGTCGACATCCACGTCGAAACCGAGGGCAAAACCGTCGACCAGAAAGTCGAAGTGGTCGGCACCGACTCCCAGTTCGTCGTTGACACCTTCGGCCGTCCCCGCCGCATCGCCCTCGATCCCAACGACTGGGTCCTCAAGTCCACCCCCGACCTGCAGGTCCGCATCTCCATCCTCAAAGGCCAGCAGCTCGTCGCCCAGGGCGACCTGGTCGGCGCGCTCGCCGAGTACCAGAAAGCCCTCGTCGCCAATCCCCAAAGCTCGCTCGGCAGCTACCGCATCGGCGAAGTCCTCTTCAGCCAGCGCAACTATCAGGCCAGCGTCAACTCCTTCCGCGACGCCCTGCGCGGCGACGACGAACCCGCCTGGACCGAGGTCTGGAGCCACATCATGATCGGCCGCATCTTCGACCTCACCGGCCAGCGCGACCGCGCCGTCAACGAGTACCGCCTCGCCGTCCAGACCAACGACAACACCCAGGGCGCCGTCAACGAAGCCCGCCTGTCCCTCCAAAAACCCTACAAACGCCCCGACAGCGAATAGGCGCCTGCGGTGCGGTGTCTACCGTGTGCCCCGTTCATCGCAGTTTCATCGCGATGAGCGGGACGACGCACTGGCTCGGCCACTCCATCCCAAAGGCCGGGTGCCCCAGGTCTCGCTTCTGAGACCTGGGATCAATGCCCGTACTACGTCCATCTGCCATGTGCCCCGTTCATCGCAGCTTCATCGCGATGAGCGGGACGACGCACGCCGTGCAGCTCCATCCCAACGGTGTTTCAACTCCGCCCAGGGATCCAAAGCCGACCTGAACCTGATGTATGATTCCGCTTGAGATCGTGGCCATCCGCCAACTTAGCGCGGATGCCGGGAAATCCTACGATGTCCAGGCTAAGCGCCTTTTTGTTCTTATCTTCCTGTCTCTCCATTTTGCCGATGCAAGCGCAACAGCCCGGTTTGCCGGCCCAGGCAGGTTCGTGTCCCGATACCTGTCCAGCGGATAGGCGGCGGGTGTGGGAACCGATCTCGGGGCCGGGTGCCCCTTTCTTCGCGCAGCTTCACCGCGCGAAGGGTGGGAAAGCAAGCCCCTCAACCCGCCGCACCCATCCCCACAAAACCAAAACGGCCAGCCCCAAGGCCGGCCGTCGTTCCAAGCTTCCGAAAACCGTTACGGCTTCCCCACAGCTCCCTTGCCCAGCGCCACAATCCTGATATTCACCGGCGCAACTCCCGGCTTCACCATGTCCAGCTTCTGGGCAGCCGCGTAAGAAAGGTCCAGCACCCGCCCGTCATACAGCAGGCCCCGGTCCGTCACCCGCACCACCACCGCCTTGTGGTTCTCCCGGTTCTCCACCCTGATCTTCGTCCCAAAAGGCAGTGTCGGGTGGCAGGCCGTCATGGCGTACATGTTGTAGGTCTCTCCGCTCGCCGTCTTCCGGCCGTTAAACACTCCGCCATACCAGGAAGCCATTCCATGCAGCAGGTTGCGCGGCATCCGGCGCTCCGCCTTCATCTCCGCAGTCACTATGGGCGTTGCGCTTGCAACCGGCGCGGGTTGTGCCGCCAGCCTCGGCAAAAGCGCATTCGCCAAAACCGTCCTCGGGAAGAACGTGAGGATCGAAGCGGCCAGCGCGACGCAGCTCACGACCATCAGCAGCCAAAGCTGCATCGGCATTCGCTCGTTCACCTTGTTCGCATTTCGTCTCATAAGCATCCCCCCATTTTACTAGTTGGATACCATCAACCTCAACTGTTATCGAGGAGTACACGGGGCAAAATTCGGCACATTTCCTGCCCGTTTGCCCTGTTCTCCCGTTAAGTCCTTGTCCCAGAGCAACCTAAGAAATGCACCAATTCCAGTACGAAAATCCTCTATTCCAGACTATTTGGATGCGGTCTGCGCGAACTCCGGCGACCCCGGCTCAGGTAGAAGCGCAACCACCCGGTCGTGGGCCGGCAACGGCGGCCAGACCCTTATTGCCCAGGAAGATGATCCCGCAAAGCTAGCACGCGCTCCGGCCCTCGCCTACCGGTATCCACTGTGCAAAAGTCGCCGATTTTCACGGCGTCCAGACCCCATGCCGCCCAGCCACTGAAAAAAACTGCCGCCCATTTGCGTATTAATTCGCCGATCCTGCTAGCCTTGTACTTGAACACACCAATGCCGCCCGCAAGGGCGGCATTTTCATTTGTCCCTACAGGAGCGCACCATGCAACTCAGCCCCGCGGGTCTCGACCTCATCAAGCGATCGGAGGGCTTCCGCCCTCTCACCTACCCCGATGCCGCCGGCCTGCCCACCATCGGCTACGGCCACCGCCTCACCCCCGCCGAGTGCTACCCCGGCGGCATCACCGAGCAGCAGGCCGAGGTCATTCTCCTCTGGGATGTCCACGGAACCGTGCAGGCGGTCGAGCGTCTGGTTCAGGTTCCGCTCACCCAGGGCCAGTTCGACGCCCTGGCCGACTTCGTCTTCAACCTCGGCCCGTCCCGCCTCGCCGGCTCAACCCTGCTCCAGTTGCTCAACGCCGGCCGCGCGGATCAAGCCGCCGCCGAGCTCCTCCGCTGGGACCACTGCGGCCCCCGCGAGGTTCCCGGCCTCAAGGCCCGCCGCCAGGCCGAGTTCAACCTCTGGCACCTGCCGCAACCCACTCAGGCCGCCGCATGACCAAAATCCGCCAGGCTGAATATCTATCTCCGGCATCGCGCCACAAGCGACGAACGGAGCGTGGCCCTGTAACAGGGCACGACTTCAGTCGTGCCGAGAACGCCACAATATCTACGTGGGCTTCAGCCCCTGCGGGTGTTCTACGTGCCCGCGACCGTCGCTTGGCATGGATAATCCCGTGTGCCGGAACAAGCTCGATATTCATCTCCACAATTTGGCCGTGGGATTGCCGATACCCCCTCCCCCGCCTCATTTGTTCGCCCCGCCTTAGCCTCCTTCTCCAGAAATCAGAGGAGGCCCGGCAGCAAACCAATGCGTGGCTGAGGCGGCAACTCAGCGCAGCCCACGCAGCAACCGAATGCATCGCTTCGAGTAGACTGGAGAGGACATGCTCGACCTGGGATTCGTCCGGGGGAACCTGGAAAAAGTGGAGGAAAAGCTGCGCGCGCGCGGGGCGGACCCCGCTGCGCTGCTGGGCGATTTCCGCGCCCTCGACCAGCGCCGCCGCGACGCCATCACCCGCGCCGAGCAGCTCAAAGCCCGCCGCAACGAGCTCTCCCAGCAGGTCGGCGCGCTCAAGAAATCCGGCCAGAATGCGGACGCTCTCATGGAAGAGACCCGCGCCCTCAAGTTCCAGCTCGACGACCTCGACGCAACAGCGTCAACACTAGATGACCAGATGCGCCTGTCGCTCGCGCGCATCCCCAACCTCACCCGCGACGAAGTGCCCACCGGCGCCTCCGAAGCCGACAACATCGTCGTCAAAACCTGGGGCGAGAAACCGAAATTCAACTTTGCCCCCAAACCGCACTGGGAACTCGGCGAGGCCCTCGGCATCCTCGACCTCGAGCGCGCCGCCAAGCTCAGCGGCGCGCGGTTCGCGGTCTACATGGGCGCCGGCGCGCGGCTGGAGCGGGCGCTCATCAACTTCATGCTCGACACCCACACCAGTCAACACGGCTACACCGAAGTCCTGCCGCCCTTCATCGTTAACAAAGATTCAATGTTTGGAACAGGGCAGCTCCCAAAGTTCGAACAGGACTTATTTAGGGTCCCGATTGATGGCTATGAGCCAAATTGGCACCATACTCCTGAGATTGGCGAAGAAGTCGAAACGCCGGACGGCCTATTCCGCGTTATAGGTTTCAAAGATGGTGCGGTTGAGGCCGAATATGTGCTTGCGCCGCACCACAAGCAATATTTTCCCAAGGGAGTTCTTTCCTATAAGCGTTCCTGGTATCTGATTCCCACCGCGGAAGTGCCGGTCACCAATCTCTACCGCGACGAAATCCTCGACGAAGCGCGGTTGCCCATCTGCCTCACGGCCTACACGCCCTGCTTTCGTGCGGAAGCAGGCGCGGCCGGCAAGGACACCCGCGGCATCATCCGCCAGCATCAGTTCCAAAAAGTCGAGCTGGTCAAGTTCGCCCGCCCCGAGGACTCCGACGCCGAGCATGAAAAGCTCACCCGCAACGCCGAAGAGATTCTCGAAGCCCTCAAGCTGCCCTACCGCCGCGTTCTGCTCTGCACCGGCGACACCGGCTTCTCCGCCGCCAAGACCTTCGACCTCGAAGTCTGGCTGCCCGGCCAGCAGCTCTATCGCGAGATCTCGTCCTGTTCCAACTTCGAGAGCTTCCAGGCCCGCCGCGCCAATATTAGGTACAGGGAGCGCGTGGCCACTGATCGGCACAAGATTAATCTTGATGGAACGAAACAGCCACTGCCTCCGTCGACCAAGCCCAAGAACGAATTCGTCCACACCATCAACGGCAGCGGACTCGCCGTGGGCCGCACCTGGCTCGCCATTCTCGAAAACTATCAGCAGGCCGATGGCTCAGTCGCAGTGCCCAATGCGCTCCAACCCTACATGGGCGGTCTCAAATGCATCACAAAGTAAGGTGAATATGAACAGAATTCTCAAGAGTTACTTCTACTGGACTTATCCGCGCGGCAACTTTCACTACGACGTGATGGTGACGCTCATCCTGCTGTTCATCTTTGTCACGCCGCAGTTGTGGAACTACGGCGACAAGCCCACCAGCGCCGCGGCGCTCGCCCATCCCATCCAGGTGGTGGGCGACGGCGACCACGGCGTCATCGTGACCCTGCTCGCCACCGATCTCACCATCCCCGCGGGCGCCAGCGACAACAGCATGAAGAAGATCCTGCGCCATGCCATTGAGCCGGTTACCGGCGATGCGGTGTATGTGGAGCGCTGGGAAACCACCAAAGACAACCAGGGCAATCTCGTCTGGAAGATCTGGGCGCATCGTTAATCCAGGATGCGTGAAGCTGGCATGCGTGAAGCTGGGATGCGCATCGAAAGACGTGGCGGCCTGTTGTGGAAGCCTGGTTTTGAAAGGGCACGACTTTAGTCGTGCCGTAAAGAGCATGAAATGAAGAGGGCTTTAGCCCCTGAGGGATGTTTTTCGGAGATTTCGACTCCCACCGCAGGCTAACAGCGCTTTGAAGAGACTGAGGTCACCTATGGGTTTGACGAAACATTGCATCGCGGCAGTCATGATGACATGCCTGGCTCTGCCCGGCCGCGCCGCGCCGGCCGCCGGCGACCTCGATCGCGTTCTCCGCGAGCTGGACGCGGCTGCGGCCAACTTCCGCTCCACCTCCGCCGACTTCGAGTTCGACACCTACCAGACCGATCCCTTCCCCAACAAGGACACGCAACAGGGCACTGTCTACTACGACCGCAACGGCGCCGCTTTCTCCATGGCCGCGCACATCGCGGCAATGAACGGCAAGCCGGCTCCCAAGGTCTATACCGTCGTCGGCGGCGTCTTCAGGCTCTTCGAGCCGGTCATCGATCAGGTCACCACTTCCAGAAAAGTCAGCAAGTACGAGAGCTATCTCGAACTGGGCTTCGGCGCCAGCGGCAAGGATCTGGCGGATAAGTGGAACATCACCGATCTTGGCCCTGAAGTTATCGACGGAGTAAAGACCGAGAAACTTGAGTTAGTCGCTAAGGACCCCGATGTCCTCAAACTGTTCCCTAAAGTCACCATCTGGATTGACCCCGCGCGCGGCGTGAGCCTGAAGCAGGTCTTCGACGAGGGACAGGGCCAGTCCCGCGTCTGCGTCTACTACAACATCAAGGTCAACCAGCCGCTCCCCGCAGACGCCTTCAAGCTCAAGACCGACTCAAAGACGCAGTACGTCGAACACTAAGACAGTTCACAGTCAGGCCTGCGTTCTTACGCGGGCCTTTCCTTTTTCGCGGAAGGAACCGCGCGGTGGGTGCCCCAGGTCTCGATTTTGAGACCTGGGAGAGCGTAATTTATCGCACTGGGTCGCAGCTTCCAAAGCTTCCAAACACGCGCGCAATCGCCACTCCGCCCAGCGCAAACAGCATCGGGAAGCACTCCAGCGTGTAGCGCGCCTCGGGCGGGCACACCGTCAACAGCATGGCACTGCGCAGCAGCATGTAAGCCAGCATCCAGACCCACAGCTTCGGCCGCAGGCACAGCCCCGCGATGGCTAATGTGAGATAAAACGCGTTGAGCGTCGCGTAGAACCAACTGAAGCGCGTCTCGTCGTTGTGATGCGCGTAGACCCACCAGTCCAGATCGATGGGCAGATTCTCAACCCGCGGCCGCAGCCACATATCCACCACGCGGCCCAGCGGCAGCCACAGATCGGACCGCAGCGGGTGCGCGGCAATGCGCTGCGCGGCGAGGCGCGCGAAGCCCGCGTCAATCTCCGGCGTCAGCGCGTAGCCGTTGGCGTTGTAGGCCGCGGCCAGAGCGGCCGTCTCCGCGCGCTGCGCCGCCGAGTCAAAGGCCCGATCCGGCAGCTGATGCGTGTCGAGCTCTTCGCCCGGCACATTCCACGCCACGTAATACGTCGAGACAAAATCGAGACACCACGTCTTCACCCAGCGATCAAAGCCCGGCGAAACCGGATCGCCGGGGTCCGTCGCCGACTTGGGCGCAAGCGGCTGAAAGACGTGATAGACGCGCCAGTTGCGCAGAGTCCACGCGGCAAACGGCGCCACCGCCAGCAGCGCGCACACCAGCGCCATGCGCAGCACCCGCCGCTTTTCTACCAAAGAGACGCGACCCGGAACCAGCAGCGCCGGAGCCAACGCCACCGCCGCCAGCGCGCCATCCGGCCGCAGCAGCGCCGCGAAGGTGATGGCGAAGGTGAAGGTCAGCGCGAAACTCCAGCGCGGCTGCTCGCGAAACCGCGCCGCCGCCCACAGAGCCAGCGCAATCGCAAACAGCGTAGGCCCTTCGGTGAGCGGCGTAGCCGCGTAGATGGCGGTGAACGGGCACAGCGCCGCCAGCCAGAGCGTGGCGTGCCACGCGCTCGCGCTCAGCCGCGCTGGCGCAATGCGGCGCGCAAAATCCGCCAGCAGCAGGCAGCCGGCGAGATCCAGCGCGATCTGCACATACGCAACGGCGGCGTAGTTCTCCATGCCGAAGAGCCGGAAGCAGAGCGCGAGAAAGAGCGGATAGCCGGGCAGCCGGATCAGCGTGGGAAATGTCTCGCCGTTCGCCAGCGTGAGCGCATAGCGGCCGTGCAGCAGCAGATTTTTGGCGATGCCGCCGTAGACCAGCGCGTCTCCGTTGGTCTCGAAGAAGTGCAGAAACATCCAGACGCGCAGCGCCAGGCCCGCCGCCAGCGCCAGCGCGATGGACGCACCACCGCGCAGATGCCCCGCTCTGCGCCGCGCGTTTGATAAACTCAGCTGAACGGCTTCCATACGATTCGTAATGTATAGCCTAAGCCGTTTCCGCGGTTTGCGCGTACGGATAGGCAAAGACCTTATGCCCGACCACCAGATATTTTTCGATCCCCATAGAAAACGATGGAAACGGCTGCGCCGCATAATGGACGCCGCGGCCGTGGCGACGACGCTGGTTCTGGCGGGCTTTATCTTTAACATGCTGCGCAACCAGCCGCTGCCCGAGCTGCTGCTGCCGGCCGCGAAACACAACTACAAGGCGCTGCCCGACCACGCGGCGCAGCGCGCCAAGCCGCCGCGGCCGGCGCGACGCAAGACCACGCGCAAGCCCTCCGAGATCACCCTGAACAGCGGCGAAGGACTGCGCGCCGCCTACTACGTGCCCTACGACGAGGCCAGCTACTCCTCGTTCAAGCAGCATGTGCATCAAATCGACATGCTGTTCCCCGAGTGGCTGCATGTGGAGAGCAATGCGCCCACCCTGCTCGCCATCGATAACGAGAGCCATCGCGCGTATCCGGTGATCGACGGCAACACGGTGCACGACCCCGACGACCTTGGCCGCATCAAGCACGCCATTCAACTGGCCAAGGAAGACACGGAGATCTTTCCCCACGTCAATAACTACGATTCCGCGAACCAGACCTGGGACGCGAATGTAGGCGTCCTGCTGAGCAACGGCAGCAATCGCATGGCGCTGCGCCGGCAGATGATTCGCTTCCTCGCCGCCTTTCCCGCGTATCATGGCATCTCGCTCGACCTTGAGAGCCTGCCGGACGCGACTCTGCCGGGCTACCTGACTTTTGTGCAGGAGCTTTACGGCGATCTGCACGCGCGCAACCTGCGCCTTTACGTCACCACTCCCGCGGGCACCGGCGACGCCACGCTGAAGAGCCTCGCCGCCAACTCCGACGGCGTGGCGCTGATGAGCTACGACGAGCACGAGACGGAGAGCGATCCGGGGCCCATCGCCGGTCAGAGCTGGTTTGTCGCCAACCTCAAGCGCGTGCTCAACTCCGTGCCCAGGACCAAGCTGATTTGCGCGCTGGGCAACTACGGCTACGACTGGACGCTTTCCATTCCGCCGGCGCCGAAGCCGGGGCACAAGCCAGCCGCACCCGTGGTGTTGAACACCGAAGACATGCCGGTCTCCGATGCGTGGCAGCGCGCCTCTGACGCCGACGCCGATCTGGACCTCGACTACGACTCGCTCAATCCGCACTTCTCCTACATCGACGAGGACAACAATCGGCGCCATGTGGTGTGGTTCCTGGATGGCGTGACATTGCTCAACGAGATGCGCGCCGCGCGCGCGCTCGGCTTGCAGACCTTTGCGCTGTGGCGCCTCGGCACGGAAGACAGTTCGATGTGGAATGTGTGGGACCGGCCCGCCAATCCCGCCTCGCTCTCCGCGCTGGGCGCTGTCGATCCCGGCCACGACGTGGACGACGAGGGCGAGGGCGACATCATGCGCGTCACCGGCCTGCCCCAGCAGGGCAAGCGGACGGTGAAGATCGACACCATCGAGCCGGACCCGCGCAAGAAGCTCATTATCGACGAGCACATGGATGTTTATCCGCAGACTTATACGGTCGAGTATTACGGCTACCATCCCAATCAGGTCGCGCTCTCGTTCGACGACGGGCCGGACCCCAAGTGGACGCCGCGCATCCTCGACATCCTGCACGGCAGAAAAGTGCAGGGCACCTTCTTCGTCATCGGCGAAGAGGCGCTTGCAAACATCGGCATCCTCAAGCGCGAGCTGCGCGAGGGCGACGAGATCGGCAACCATACCTACACGCACCCGGACATCAGCGAAATCTCGCCCAATCGCCTCGATTTCGAAGTGAAAGTGACCGAGCGGCTCTTCGCCAGCAAGCTGGGCGTGCAGCCGCTTTACTTCCGCCCGCCCTACGACATTGACGAGGAGCCGGACACCGACGACCAGGCCGCGCCCGTCGTTCGCATTCAGCAGAATGGCTTCATCGTGGTCGGCAGCAAGATCGACACCAACGACTGGGACGAGCGGATCCACAAGACGCCGCGGGAGATCGCGCAGTCCGTCCTCGACCAGCTCGACCGCATGAAGACCAAGCCACAGTTTCGCGGCTCCATCATCCTCCTGCACGACGGCGGCGGCGACCGCTCCGCCACCGTGGCCGCGCTGCCCATGCTAATTGACACGCTGCGCGCGCACGGCTATGCCTTCGTGCCCGTCTCTTCGCTGATGGGCAAGACCACGGCTGAGGTGATGCCTCCGCTCAACTTCTGGCAGAAGGTGCGTTCGCTGCCCGACTCGCTGGCTTTTTCCACTCTGGCCATCATCGGCAATTTGCTCGTGATGCTCTTCTTCGCCGGCGACGTTCTGATGAGCGCGCGCCTTCTTCTAGTCGGTGTTTTTGCAGTCACTGACCGGCTGCGGCGGCCGCATCGCCAGGCTTCGCCGGGCTTCAACCCGCGCATCGCCGTGCTCATCCCCGCTTACAACGAAGAGACGGTCATCGTGCGCACCATTCGCTCGGTGCTCAACTCCGACTACGGCAACCTGCACGTCATCGTGATCGACGATGGTTCGAGCGACAACACCTTCGACGTGGCGCTAGCGGCCTACGCACGCGAGATTGCCGCCGGCCGCGTACAGGTGCTGACCAAAGCCAACGGCGGCAAAGCCGCGGCGCTCAATTTTGCGATCGAGCAGATCGAAGAAGAGTTCTACGTCGGCATCGACGCCGACACGGTGATCGCCATGGACGCGATCTCCAAGCTGCTGCCGCACTTTGAAGACCCGCGCATCGGCGCCATCGCCGGCAACGCCAAGGTGGGCAACCGCGTGAACCTGTGGACGCGCTGGCAGGCCCTCGAGTACATCACCAGCCAGAACTTCGAGCGCCGCGCCCTCGATCTGTTCAACGTAGTCACCGTGGTCCCCGGCGCCGTTGGCGCGTGGCGCACCGCCGCGGTGCGCGAGGCCGGTCTCTATCCGCTCAACACCGTGGCCGAAGACGCCGACCTGACCATGAACCTGCTTGAACACCAGTACAAAGTAGTCTACGAGGATCGCGCACTGGCCTTCACTGAGGCGCCCATCGGCGCGCGCGGCCTGATGCGCCAGCGCTTCCGCTGGTCCTTCGGCATTCTGCAGTCGGTGTGGAAACATCGCGCGGCGTTCGTGCGCAACAAGGCGATGGGACTGTTCGCGCTGCCCAACATTCTCATCTTCCAGATGCTGCTGCCGCTGGTCTCGCCGTTCATTGACCTCATGTTCGCAGCCGGCGTCGTGCACTACTTCATCGACCTGCACTACCACCCGGAAGCCGCGTCGGCAGCGAGCTTTATGAAGCTGCTGGCCTACTTCCTCACCTTCCTGCTCATCGACTTCGTCACCTCTGCGGTCGCCTTCTCGCTGGAGCGGCGTCACCCGGCCAACAAAGGCGACGGCTGGCTGCTGTTCCACATCTGGCTGCAGCGCTTCGCCTACCGCCAGGTCTTCTCCATCGTGCTCTTCAAGACCCTCGTCCGCGCCATCGATGGCAAGCCCTTCAACTGGGACAAGCTCGAACGCACCGCCAGGATGAGCAAACGCACCGAAGCCCTGACCGAGGCGCGGTAAAGCACTTTTCGGAACGACGTTCCGAATCGAAAACTAAGCTAGGGCGTGTTCACACTAACCTCAGTGCTTCGACGATGAGTGCGAAGTTGAGGAAGGCGAGGAAGACGACGTCTAGCTTTTCGAATCGTGAGAAGATGCGTCGGAAGCCCTTGAGCCTTCTGAAGAGCCGTTCGATTTC
>DASQSP010000111.1:0-2656 GCA_035642355.1 Occallatibacter sp. | reverse complement strand
GCCGACGGCTGAGCCCGTACCGAACTCATGCCACATGCCGGGGCGGGAGACCAGCCCCATCGCCCGCCGCGGTTGCCGCTGGCGGGAAAAGCCAATGCCCAACGCGCTAAAGCCGACCACCAGCAGGAACAGCATCACCAGCCGGTCGATCAGCGGCACCCAGTCTCCGGAACTCAGGCCGTTCGCCGCACGATGCGCGATGGCCCCGGCGACGAAGGCATACATGAGCGCAACCACAAAGACGCAGAAGGAGCGCAGACGGGATGGTCGTAGCGGATGGGTCGGCAGTGTTGGCGGCGTGGTGACCAATGAGACCAGCTAAACTGTATAGAACTGCGCGATGGTGCGGAATTTCTCGCGCCGGAGCGCCAGACGCTCTTTCGTGGGTATAGCTTTCAGTTCGTTGAGATGCCAAATCAGCTTCTCATCGAGCATGCGCGCCGCCGATTCCGGATCCAGATGCGCGCCGCCCGGCGGCTCCGGGACGACGTCATCCACACAGCCCATGGCCATCACATCGTGCGAGCCGGTCTTCAGCGCTTCGGCAGCCTGAACCCGTTTGCTGGCGTCGCGAAACATGATGGACGCGCCGCTTTCCGGCGAGATGACGGAGTAGACAGCGTTCTCCAGCATCAGCACCCGGTCGGCGACAGCAAGCGCCAGCGCGCCGCCGGAGCCGCCCTCGCCGGTCACGGTAGCGATGGTCGGCACCGTGAGCCGGGACATCTCCAGCAGATTGCGCGCGATCGCCTCGCCCTGTCCGCGCTCTTCCGCACCGAGTCCCGGGTGCGCGCCTACCAGGTCGATAAAAGTGAAGATGGGCCGCCCGAACTTTTCCGCGATCTTCATCACCCGCAGCGCCTTCCGATACCCCTCCGGATTGGGCATTCCGAAGTTCCTGCGGAGATTTTCCTTGGTCGTCCGGCCCTTCACATTGGAGATCACCAGCACCTCTTCGCCATGGAAGCGCGCCATGCTGCATTGCATCGCCGGATCGTCGGCGAAGTTGCGGTCGCCGTGGATCTCACTCAGGTCGGCGAAGATCATCCGGATAAAGTCCATAGGATATGGCCGCTGCACATTCCGGGCCAGTTCCGTCTTCAGCCATGCGTCGGGCTGAGTCTCCTGGGCAGATGTATGCTTCGGCTCCGCCTTTCCTTCCGGCTGATCGCTGGTGGGCTGTGTCGTCAACGGTATCAAGATTCCCTGGGCCACGCTTCGATTGTATGGAAGCGGAGATGCGTAGACAAATCACTTCGGAGACGGGTCCCGCCGCCGCCTTCACCACGCCAGAAGAGTCTAGTCGATGGCCTTCACGGCCCCGCGCCCCAGCAGCTCCTCCGCGCGCTCGATGAAGATGCGGTCCGCGCCCACCGTAAATCCTTCCGGTTCCAGCATCACCACGAACTCCCCGCGCTGCTCCAGGTTGATCATCAGCTTGCCGGGTCCGGGCGCCTCCTGAATCATCGCGTGCAGCGAAAGCAGTGTCTGATCGGTGGCGCGATCCAGTGTCACCTGGATGCGCACATTCTGCGGCAGCTTCACCTTCACGTCTTCCAGCGCCTGGATGGACGAGACCGCCAGCTTCGGCGCCGCATCCTCCTCCGCGCGCAACTGCCCGCGCACCAGCACCGGCACATCGATCTTGAGCGGCTCCGCCAGCCGCGGATAGTCCTTGGGAAAGGCGATCAGGTCGATCTTGCCCACGGTATCTTCGAGCGCCGCCTGCGCGTACAGCTCGCCGGAGCGCTTCGACTTGGCCACCTTCAGCCCGACGATCACCCCTGCGATGGCAATCTCGTTCTCCGTCCGCTGCTCGCCGCGGCGGGTGGGCGGCGCCGGCTTCATCTCCAGCGCGTCGGCGGTGGTCACCGCCTTCAGGTTCCTGATCTTGTCCGCGTACTTGTCCATCGGATGGCCGGAGACGAAGAAGCCCAGCACCTCCTTCTCCGATTGCAGGCGCAGATTCTCATCCCAGTCGGGCACATTGGGCAGCGGGTCTTCGGCATGCATCCCGCCCGCACCATTTACCGGCACGTCGTCGAAGATCGCGCCCAAGCCGCCAAAGAGGCCGCTCTGCCCTGCCGCAATGTCGCGCTGCGATTTCTGCGCGCGCTCCATCGCCTTGTCGACGGCGACCATGAGCCGCGCGCGCGGCCCGAAGCTGTCCAGGGCGCCGGCTTTGATGAGCGACTCGATCACGCGCTTGTTGAGCAGGCGCAGGTCGACCAGCTCGCAGAACTCCCACAGCGATTGAAAGCCGCGCTTCTGCTCCTCTGCCAGCTTGGCGCGCGCCACCAGGATCGAGTCGATGGCGTTGCGGCCCACGTTCTTGATCGCCGTGAGCCCGAAGCGGATCACCTTGCCGTCCGGCGTGAAATCGGCATCGGAGACCTGCACATTCGGCGGCTCCACGGCGATCTCCATCTCGCGGCACTCGCCGATGTACTTCACCACGTTCTCCGGCTTCGAGATTTCGCTGGTCAGCAGCGCTGCCATGAACTCGACCGGGTAGTGCGTCTTGAGATAGGCGGTGTGATAGGCCAGCAGCGCATACGCCGCCGAATGCGATTTGTTAAAGCCATAGCCGGCAAACTTCTCCATCTGGTCGAAGATGTAGGTCGCCTTGTCCTTGGGATGCTTGTTCTTCGCCGCG
>DASQSP010000110.1:0-16919 GCA_035642355.1 Occallatibacter sp. | reverse complement strand
CGCGCCTCGGCTGCATCAATCTCCACGCCTCGCTGCTGCCCAGGTATCGCGGCGCCGCGCCCATCCAGTGGGCCGTCGCCCAGGGCGAGACCATCACCGGCAACACCACCATGCTGCTTGAAGAAGGCCTCGACACCGGCCCCATTCTCCTCCAGCAAGAACTCGAAATCGCGCCCAACCAAACCGCCGCCGATTTGTTCAGCGTGCTCGCCGAGCGCGGCGCGCCGCTCGTCGTCGAAACGCTGAAGGGCCTCGACAACGGCAGCATCACGCCCAAGCCTCAAGACCACGCGCTGGCAACGCTTGCCCCGCTGCTCTCCCGCGAAGACGGCCAGATGAACTTCGCCGCGCGCACCGCGACGGAACTGAAGAATCGCTGGCGCGGCTTTCAGCCGTGGCCCGGCGCATTCACCTGGCTCAACGGCAAGAAACTCATCGTGCATCGCATGGATGTAGTGGCTAGCAGTAGCTTGGCCCTGCCTACGGACGCGCAGCCCGGTCAGGTGCAGATCGATGACGACAAGCTCTTCGTCGCCTGCGCCAACAGCACCTGGCTCGAACTCATCGAAGTGCAGCTCGAAGGCAAGAAGCGTATCTCCGCCGGCGAATTCCTGCGCGGCACGCAGCTCCGCGCGGGCGCGCGGCTCGGTTGAGCGCGATGCCTGCAATTTCTCCGGCTCGCGCGGCAGCATTCGCGATTCTCAAAGCCGTCGAACGTGGCAAGGCACACTCTGACGAGCTTCTGCGCGCGCCGAAGTTCGCGAAACTCTCGGCCGCTGACCGCCATCTGGCCACAGCCCTCGTCCTCGGCACACTGCGCTGGCAGCTTTGGCTCGACAAACAGATTCAGCCGCTGCTCACGCGGCCCAACGCCAAACTCGACGCAGAGGTTCGCATCGCGCTGCGCTTCGGCGCGTATCAACTTCAGTTTCTCGATCGCATCCCGCCGCGCGCCGTCATCGACGAGAGCGTCGAGCTAACCAAGCAGGCCGGCCATCGCTTCGCATCCGGCATGGTCAACGCCGTGTTGCGCAAGCTGGCCGCATCGCTCACCGCAACGGAAGCCGCCGACGCGCTAGCGGCCTATCCCGCATGGATGGTCGAGCGTTGGACCCGCTCCTTCGGCGAAGCCGCCGCGCACGCTATCTGCGCCTACGGACAGAATCCCGCAGAGCACGCCGTTCGCATCGCAGACAACACGGCGGAGGAGGAACTAACCTCCGCAGGAATCGAGTTCGCGGCTGGCGCAATCCTCACCTCCGCGCGCCGCGTCGTCAGCGGCAACATCACAGCACTCACGGATCACAGCGATGCCCGCATGCGCCTGCAGGATGAAGGCTCGCAGCTCGTCGCAGAGATTGCGGGCCGCGGAGAAGCCATCCTCGACTGCTGCGCCGCGCCCGGCGGCAAAACGCTCATCCTCGCCGAGCGCAACCCGCACGCGCACATCGTCGCGGTCGAGTCCAGCGAGCCGCGTCTCGTCAAACTCCGCAAGCGTCTCGCCCCGCTTGGCGACCGCATCGAGTACCGCCTCGCTGACGCTGCCACGCTCACAGATGAAGCCGCATTCGATCTCGTGCTCGTCGACGCACCTTGCAGCGGCACCGGCACGCTGGGCCGCAATCCCGAGATTCGCCATCGTCTGCAACCCGAAGAGTTCGCGCGCCAGGCCGAGCGCCAGCGCGCCATTCTCCACGCCGCGTTGCGTGCCGCGCGCCCCGGCGGCCGCGTGGTCTACTCCACCTGCTCCATCGAGCCCGAAGAAAACCAGCAGGTGATCGCAGCCGCTCTTGCCGAGGTCCGCGCCGCGCGCCTACTGCCGATGCAGGAACGCCTCAACGCCATGCAGCGCGAAGGCATTCTCGTCAACGCCGGAGCGGAGAAACTACACGCCTGCATTACCGGCGAAGGCTTCCTGCAACTGCTTCCCGGCGCGCTCGGCACCGACGGCTTCTTCATCGCCGTGCTGGAAAAACTCGCGCGCTGACGCGACTACTCTTTCGCCAGCCGCAGCGTTTCGTAGTCATGCCCCAGCAGCCCGCACAGCGCCTCAATCGCCAGTTCATGATCCGCGCGCTGCGGAAGGCCCGAGACCGTCACACTGCCAATCACGCCCGCGCCCGCCGCGATAATCGGAAACGATCCGCCGTGCGTGGCATAGTCCGCCACAGGCAGGCCCTGGCTCTCGCTCAGCGTTGCGCCCTTCATCTTCTCCTTCAGCGCAACCGCATAGGAGCTGCGATGGAACCGAGCCACCACATTGCTCTTGCGCCGCACCCATTCCACGTTGTCCGGCGTCGTGCCTTCCAGCGCGGCATAAAACAGCGGCTGCCCGAAGCGGCGAACATCGATGACCACCGGCAGCCGTCGCTCCGCCGCCAACGCATGCAACTCCGCGCCCAGCTTCCACGCCATGTCCGCGTCAAAGCGCGCGAACACAAGCTCACGCTCCTGCCGCTCAATCTGCTCAAGGTCTTCACTCATTCCCATCGCGCGTATCCTTTCGTTGCGTCGTTGCGAGTCCATCATAGTGCGCGCGGATCAACCCTCCGCCGCTTCTTCCACCGCCGGATTCGACTGCGGAACAATGCCCAGCCTCTCGTAGATGGGCCGCATCTCCGTGCGCAGACCGGGCAACCGCGACCAGAACCAGACGCCGCCGAGAATGCACGCAATCCCGCTCACAATCACGGTGCGCGGAGCCCCGATCGCATGCGCCAGTGCGCCCGCCAGCAGGCTGCCGAAGGGAGCCATGCCGACAAACGCCATGGTGTAGTAGCTCATCACGCGGCCCCGCATCTTCTCGTCTACAAGCGTCTGGATGATCGTGTTGCTCGCGGTTAATCCCTGCATCATGCCGAAACCGGTAAGCAGCATCAGCGGCAGTGAGAGCGCAAGCGATGTTGAGAAGCCAAAGCAGATTAGCCCCGTGCCAAAGACCGCGGCGGCAACCGGAATCGTCCTGGTAAGCCCGCGCACCGACTTGCGCACAACAAGACTCAACGCTGAAATCAGCGATCCCACCCCCACCGCGCCCATCAGGAAGCCAAGCGTGTGAGGCCCGCCATGCAGCACCTGCGCGGCGAACACCGGCATCAGCACCATGAAGGGCCAGCCCATCAGGCTGAGCAGTGCGAAAAGCTGGAGAATGGTGCGCAGCGATCTGAATCCGGAGACATAAGTCCAGCCCTCGCGCAGTTGCTCAATCATGGTGGCGGAGTGGCGTTCGTCCGCTGTTTTGTCCAGCCGCATCAGCAGCAGAGAAACGATCACCGCGATGTAGCTGATGCCGTCAATGAGGAAGCACCAGCCCTCGTTGGTTGCCGCGATGAGCAGGCCGGCGAGCGACGGACCGATCAGGCGCGCCATGTTCACCATCGACGAATTGATGGCAATGGCGTTCGAAAGATCCTCGCGGTTCTCCACCATCTTGACCATGAAAGACTGGCGGCCCGGCATGTCGAATGCATTGATGACGCCCTGGAATGCGCTCAGGGCGATCACCTCGCCGATGGTGATGCGATGCGAAAGCGTGAGCGCCGCCAGCGCAAGGGACTGCACCATGGCCAGCGCCTGTGTCCACACCAGCACCTTGTGCCGGTCGATGCGGTCGACAAGGACACCGGCAAAGGGCGCAAGCAGGAAGGTCGGAATCTGCCCCGCGAAACCCACCGTCCCCAGCATCAGCGCCGATCCGGTAAGCCGATAGACGAGCCACGATGTCGCCACGCGGGTCATCCATGTGCCGATGAGCGAAATGCTTTGCCCGCTGAAGAAGAGCCGGAAGTTGCGGTGGCGCAGCGCGCGCCACGCGTGCGCAAAGCCGCCGGGAGCAGGGCTTCCATCGCCGTCGCGGATCGAATGGGAGAGTTTGGACGTCATCTATCGCATTGGATGCGGCAGGTCGACGGATCGAAGCATCTACTTGGCTACCGTGAGCTGAACCGGCGTGGACTGATCGACACGCGCGCCGGCGGCAGGCTGCTGGCCCACCACCGTGCCGGGCGCAGTCGGCGGCGCAGCGCCTCCGCCAGCGGGAGGAGTCGGCACACTGATGAACACCGGCGTCGCCGTCTTGATGCCCACGGCGGCGAGTTGAGTCTGCACCGTGACCACCGGCATCCCGGTAACATCGGGCATCACAAAGCCGTCTGCGGCCATGTCATCCGGCGCGGCCACCAGCAGGCTCACGCTGGGGCGCTCAATGCCCTGCGCGTGCCCCGGCGGGTCTTGCGCGATAACAACTCCGTCGGCAGCAGTGGGCCAGGGCAGATGCGCTATGGTGCCCACGTCGAGTCCGGCGCGGCGCAGCTCGAGCGCCGCCAGCCGCTGGTCGCTGCCCTCGGTGCTCGGCACATCCACTTTCTGCGGGCCAAGACTCTCGGCCACGCGCACCCGCCACTCACGGCGCACCACCGTGCCCTGCGGCGGCGACTGCGACAGGATGTGTCCCGCGGCCACATCGCCGGAGTAGTAACGGTTGTCAACATTCAGCGTGAGGCCCAGGCCGGCCGCCTGACTGCGTGCCTCGGCCACGGTCATGCCTTTCAGGGCGGGCACTTGCACCTCCGCGCCGTGAATGGCAAAGTGCATGGTGGTGATCGCGGAAAGCAGAGCAAGCGCAATCAGCACCACCACCAGAGAGGCCATGCGAAAAAGTCGCAGCAGAAAACGGCTGTTCATGGCTCGGGCTCTCCATCGGCGTAGGCAATCTCGTAGTCAATCAAAACAGCTTTAGCCAGCATCAGCGAAACGGAGCAGTATTTGTGCTTCGAGAGCGAGACCGCATCCTCAACCGCCTTGCGGCTCAGCTTGCCCGCCGCGGCGGGGTTGCCGCGCACGGTATAGGTGAGCTTGATGTGCGTGAAGACACGCGGCGCGCTCTCCGCCTGCTGTGCCACCGCCGACACGCGCAGTCCCGTGAGCGGTTGCCGCTTCTTCTTCAGAATGCCGGCCACATCCACCGATGTGCAACTGCACAGCGCCATCAGCACCGCCTCCATCGGACTGGGTCCATGTTCATGTCCGGAGCCGGCATCGAAGACAACAGCATTGCCGCTCTCCGTGCGGCCTTCGTAGACATCGTCGTGCTTCCATTCTGTCTGAGCGATCATCGATGTCCTCCGGGTTCAGCGGGTGTTGTCGGTCGCAGGTTCGGGGTGAATGGTGACCCGATAGACCTCGGGGCATTCGAGCTTGAAGCGGTCTTCGAGCGCCGTGATCACTTCATGGACGCGCACCATGGGCAGGTCGTCCGGCAGCGTGCAATGGCAGGACAGCACAATATGCTCGCTCGATCGGCCCACGGTGATCTGATGCACATCCACAATATCCGTTGAATGCGCAGCCGCGGAGCGCAGCGCGATTTCGATGCGGCGGTCTTCGATGAGATTCTCGCCGGGAATCTCGATTGTGGCCGGCTCGCTCTCAATATGCGTCAGTACAGAGTCGATCTCCGGCGACTCGCGCAAAATCTCGCTCTCCAGCGCCGTCACAAAGTCGTGGGCCTGCTTGAGCGGCAGAGTCTCGTCCAGTTCGACATGCTGCTCGACACGCAGCTTGCCCTGGACAGACTGAATGCTCAGTTCGTGGACGCTGACGTTGTTGCGCGCGGCCACGGCGCGCACGCGGTCGAAGATGCTCTCGGTACGGGCCTGTCGCGGCACCGTATGAATCACGACATCTGCCTGCGGCAGGGCGCGATGCACCGCATCGGTGGCGGCGTTCACCAGCTCGCCCGCGTGCTCGAAGGTGTAATTGCGAGGCAGAGCAAGAGTGAGATCGGCGAAATAGCCTGCGCCCGCGCGGCGCACCCGAGTCTGCTCCACCGCCAGCACGCCCGGCACCTGCTGCACCTCGTGAATAATGCGGCTGCGCGTCTCGGCCGGAATCTCGTCCACAAGTACGGCGACGGTCTCGCGTGTCAGGCGCGCCGTCACGCGCAGAATCATGAGCGACACAATCACTGCCGCGAAAGGATCGGCAAAGCGCAGCCACTCGATGTGGAGTTGCAGCCCGAGCCAGCTTGCGGCCAGCCCGGCAAGCACCGCGGAAGTAGCCCAGATGTCGGAGGAAAAGTGAAATGCGTCGGTGGCGAGGGCGGGCGAGCCCGTGCTTTGAGCCACGGCGTGCAAACGGCGCGAACGCCAAACATCTACGACGATCGAGGCGAGCAGCACCAGCACCGGCCAGATGGAGTGATGCAGCATCACGCGGTCATGCACGATGCGCTCCATCGCCTCCCAGATGATCCACGCGCAGGAGAGAATCATCAGTCCCGCTTCACAAAAAGAAGACAGATTCTCAAACTTGCCGTGCCCGTACGTGTGGCCCTCATCGGCCGGCTTGTCGGACACGCGCACGGAGAAGTAGGTGAGCCCCGCGCCGGCCAGGTCGAGCGCGGAGTGCGCCGCGTCGGACAGAACGCCGAGCGAACCGGAAAGCAATCCGGCGGCCAGCTTCAGCAGCGTCATGGCCGCGGCCGCAATCATCGATTGCAGCGCCACGCGCCGCTTGGCGGCCGAGAGCGGAGCCGCGTCCGGTGCGGGCGGGGCGTGCAGAGTCGGACTGGCAGATGTGTGGATCACGGCGCTTTCAGGCTACATCCGCGCGCGTGGCCGTGTACAACCCGGCGATGCCGAAGGTGTAGGGCTGCCACGCGGGCGCATCGTAGCCGCAGGCGCTCATCAGCGTGAGCATCCGCGGCGGCGGCGGAAAGCTGCCGACCGAGGTGGGCAGGTAGTTGTACGGGCCGTCGGCGCCACAGATCACGCGGCCGATGGCAGGCAGCACATGGTGAAAGTAAACCGCATAAGCCTTGCCCAGCAGGCCGCCAGGCTCGCTGAAATCAAGGATTCCCAACTGCCCGCCCGGCTTGAGCACGCGATGAAACTCGCGCAATCCTGCTTCGTAGTTGGCGAGATTGCGAAAGCCGAAGGCCGTCACAATCAGGTCGAGCGACTGCGCGGCGAGCGGCAAGTGCAGCGCATCGGCTTCGAGCGCGATGGCCGCGGGCTGACCCGCCCCAGGTTGGTCCGCCGCGTGTGCCGCGAATTTCTGCGCACCGCGGCTGAGCATGGCGCGCGCAAAGTCCGCCGCCAGAATAGGACGCGCGCCGCGCGGACGATGCCGCAACAGCGCAAGCGTCATGTCACCCGTGCCGCAGCAAATGTCAAGAACCGCCGCCTCGGGATTGGCAAGAATGGGGCGGAAACGCCGCGCCGCGCGCCGCCACCACAGCCGATCGACATTGGCTGAGAGCACATGGTTGAGCAGGTCATAGCGCGGCGCAATGGAGTTGAACATCTGCCGCACGGATTTGGCCGCTGCGGCTTCGTCCGTCGCGCCCATCGGTCTGGCTCCCGTCGCGGGCATCAGACGCGCCGCTCGCGCGCGCAAGCCAGCATGGACTTCACCGCGGCTCCAAGCTCGGCCGCCGTTACATCCTCCACCACGCCCGCATCGCCGATTCCCATGGGCAGCACAAAGCGCCGCACCCCTCCGGCGTTCTTCTTGTCCGCCGCCGTGCCCGCAATCAATTTGTCGGCGCGCAGCTTGAGCGGCGGCAGCGGTCCATAAAGATGGATGAGATTCTCAAGGCGCGCAAACTGCGCGCCGCTGATGCTGCCGCGCTCGCGCGCCAGAAAAAGTGCGGCAATCATGCCCCAGCCCACGGCTTCGCCATGCAGCAGCACGTTGTAGCGCGTGACCGACTCAATGGCGTGACCCACGGTGTGGCCGAAGTTGAGAATCATGCGCAGGCCGCTCTCGCGCTCGTCGCGATTCACCACGCCGGCCTTCATGCGAATCGAAGCCGCAATGACTTTTTCGAGCGCCTTCGGATCGCGCTCCAGAATTTCGCCCGCGTGCTCTTCCATAAAGCGCACCAGCGCGCGGTCGCGGATGATGCCCGCCTTCACGCTCTCCATCAGGCCGGCGCGCAACTCGCGATCAGGCAAAGTCCCGAGCACATCGATGTCCGCAAACACAGCGAGCGGATGATGGAAGCTGCCCACGAGATTTTTGCCCTCGGGCAAATTGACGCCGGTCTTGCCGCCTACCGAGGAGTCGACCTGCGCAAGAAATGTGGTCGGCGCCTGGACGTACGCAATGCCGCGCATGAAGATGGCCGCGAGAAAGCCACCCACATCGCCCACAATGCCGCCGCCGAATGCGATCAGCAGCGAACCGCGGTCGCCGCCCGCGCCAATCATCTGGCGCAGCAGCCTGTCCACGCTGGCCACGGTTTTATGCCGCTCGCCGGGGGGCTGAAACAGAACGATGGGCGGCTCGGTGAAGGAGCGGAGAAACGTTTCGCCCCACAGCGCCCAAATCTCCGGCGACGTGAGCACGAAGATGCGGCGCGGCAGCTTGCCCGCCACCCGCTGCATGCGCGGAGCCAGCGTGGCCAGCAGTCCGCTGCCGGTGAAGACGTCGTAACGGGCCGATGGCGTGGCAACTCGAATGGTTTGCATTGCAGGGTTTGCTCGCACCTCCATCCTAAAGGATCACGCTGTCCGCCGCCGCCGCGCGAAGCGGCGATGATAGCCTCAAGAGTTATGCCGATGGCGTTCGATGCGGATTATCTGGTGGTGGGTGCGGGTGTGGCCGGCCTGCGCGCGGCGGTCGAGCTGGCCGCGCACGGCAGCGTGCTGGTCGTCACGAAAGAAGCCGTTGCCGAGTCCAACACGCACTACGCGCAGGGCGGCATCGCCGTGGCCATGGGGGGCGACGAGGACGTTGCGCTGCATCTTGACGACACTGTTGCCGCGGGCGACGGGCTGGTCCATGGCGAGGCGGCGCGGGTGCTGGTTGCCGAAGGGCCTCAGCGCGTGGCGGAGCTGATCGATTGGGGCGCGCGCTTCGATCGCGAGCACGGCGCCCTGCTGCGCACGCGCGAGGCCGCACACAGTCTGCCGCGCATTCTGCACGCCGACGGCGACGCCACCGGCGCGGAGATTGGCCGCGCGCTGGCGGCGTTCGCCCGCGCGCATGATCGCATCAAATTTGCCGAGTGGACAACAGTGACGGGCCTCGTTGTGGCAGGCGGGCGCGTGGCCGGCGTCGATCTGCTGGATCGCGGCAACGTCATTCAACGGGTAAACGCACGCGCAGTGCTGATTGCGGCCGGCGGCGCAGGCCAGGTCTATAGCGACACCACGAACCCCGCAGTCGCCACCGGCGACGGCATCGCGCTCGCGGCAGAAGCCGGCGCAGAACTGGCCGACATGGAGTTTTACCAGTTCCATCCCACGGCCTTTGCCCATCCCGGCGCGCCGCGCTTTCTCTTGAGTGAGGCTCTGCGCGGCGAGGGCGCATACCTGCGCAACGATCATGGCGAGCGCTTCATGGATCGCTATCATCCGCTATTGGAACTGGCTCCGCGCGATGTGGTGGCCCGCGCCATCACCCGCGAAAGCATCGACGCCAACACTGGCACGCAGCGCGCGGTCCATCTCGACATGCGCCATGTGCATGGCCTGGACCTGCACCAACGTTTCCCCGGCATCAGTGCATTTCTCGCCAAGTACGATCTCGATCTCGCGCGCCACCTGATTCCGGTGCGGCCGGCGGCGCACTATCTGATGGGCGGCATCCGCACCGATCTCGACGGGCGCACGACACTGCGCGGTTTGTATGCAGCCGGCGAAGCCGCGTGTACGGGCGTGCACGGCGCCAATCGCCTGGCCTCGAATTCATTGCTCGAAGGGCTGGTGTTCGGCGCACGCGCGGCCAGGGCAATGCTCGCCGATGAGCTGCCGCGCGTTGCAGCGGATACCTCGCTGTTAGTGTCGCAGCCCCTTGAAGCGCGCGACGAAGATCTGATTGAAGCCTCGCTGGCCCATCTGCAACGCGCCATGTGGGCGCACGCAGGACTGCTGCGCGATGAGGCGGGCCTGCGCGAAGGCCAGCGCGCTCTCGCGGAATGCGAATTGTCAACTAAGCGGTTCGTGCAGCAAGGCAAGCTCGGCCGGCGGCTGGCCGAAGCGCGTGCGCTGTGCGGTGTAGCGCGCGCCATTCTGCTTTCGGCCCTCGCGCGCACCGAGAGCCGCGGCGCGCATTTCCGCAACGACTATCCGCGGCGCGACGACGCGCATTTCCAGAAACATTCTGTTGTGCGCCGCGCAGTCGATGGCAGCCTGCGCATCGACTTCGAAGAGTTCTGAGCGCACCGCGGGGAACTTTTACCGCGCGCGCTGCGTTATTCAACAGCAGGCGGATTTTCATCCGCCCGCGCGCCAGGCAGCCTGTACACTGCCCTGAACAGGAGGAGTTCTCCCCATGCAGACCCGAATTCAGGGCACCACCATGCCGGTGCTCGACGTGCAGCTCGACCCCAACGAGAGCGTATTCTCCGAGAGCGGCGAGCTCTCGTGGATGACCGCGTCGATCCAGATGACGACGCACACCCAGATGGGCGGCGGTGGCGGGCTGTTCGGCATTCTCAAGCGCGTCGCCGGCGGCGGCAGCATCTTCATGACCGAGTACCGCGCCTGGCAGTATCCGGGCGAGGTTTCGTTTGCCACCAAAGTGCCGGGGCATATTGTGCCGCTGCAGGTGGGGCCCGGCCAGGAGTACATGGTGCATCGCCACGGCTTTCTCTGCGCCACGCCGCAGGTCACCATCGGCGTCGGTTTCCAGCAGTCGCTGGGCGCGGGCATCTTTGGCGGCGACGGCTTTTTGCTGCAGAAGATCGCCGGCATGGGCACGGCGTGGCTCGAGCTCTCCGGTGAGCTGATCCTCAAAAATCTCGCCCCCGGCGAAATGCTGCGCGTGCATCCGGGCCACGTGGGCGCATTCCAGGCTTCGGTGTCGTTCCAGATCACGACCGTGCCCGGCATCAAGAATGTGATCTTCGGCGGCGATGGATTGTTCCTCGCGCAACTGATCGGTCCCGGCACCGTATGGCTGCAGACCCTGCCCATCTCGCGTCTCGCGCATCAAATTAGCGAGTATCTGCCCAGCACCGAAGGCCGTCAGGTCGGTCCGGCTGCCGGCGGCGCGCTGCTGGGCGGCATCGTGGGTTCCATCCTTGGCGGAGACCAATAAGCCGGAGCCGCGGCATGGCACAGCAAATTATCGCGAGAGGGCGGAAGACGCGCGGATGACAGATCAGGACCGGAAGCAACGCAGCTCCCGCCGGGATATTGTCTTTGTGTTTGTGCTGGCGCTGGCCTGCTGCGTGGCCTGGCAACTGCGCGCCTTGCTGCTCATGCTCTATGTCTGCGGGCTGTTTGCCGTGGTGCTGGCGCCGGTGGTGCAGCGGGTGGCCGCGCTGCGCGTGTCGCATTGGCAGCCGTTCAAGCGCATTGCCGTGCTGGTTTTGCCGCTGGCCGCCGCGGGGCTGCTGGTGCTGTTCGCCGCGCTTGCGGTTCCGCCGGTGGCGCGCGATCTGGCGGAATTCTCGAAAGAGATGCCCGCGCGCACACCCCTGCTGATGGAGAAGCTGCGCAACATTCCCTTTGCCGATCGGATCGACGCGGACGCCCTGAACGCGCACGTCCAGGAGTGGGCCGGCAAAGCCGCCGCCTATACGCTCTCTTCGCTCAAGAATGGCGCCGGCGCGCTGTTCCGCATCGCCATGGGCTTCATCCTGATTATCTATTTCATTCTCGAGGGAGACGGCGCTTACCGTTGGTTTCTGTCCTTCTTTCCAGCATCCAACCGCGAACGGCTGGACAGTACTCTGCGCCGCGCGGAGCTGCGCATGGGCCAGTGGCTGCTGGGGCAGGGCAGTCTGATGCTGATCCTCGGCCTGTGCAGCACGGTTGTGTATCTCGCGCTGGGGGTGCGGTACGCTTATGCGCTGGGCGTGCTCACGGGGCTGCTCAACATCGTTCCGATTCTAGGCGCGGCCCTCTGCGTTGCGCTGGCGCTGCTGGTGGCGGCGCTCGACTCCTGGGGGCGCGTCGTGGGCGTCGCCGTCTTCTACCTGGTCTATCTGCAGGTGGAGAACTCGTTTCTGGTGCCGCGCATCATGAAGAGCCGCGTCGGCCTGCCCAGTCTCGCCATCCTCATCGCGCTGCTGCTGGGCTCGGAGCTGGGCGGAATTGTGGGCGCCATGGTCTCCGTGCCCACGGCGGTTCTGGTGGCGGAACTGGTCGACGAGTACCTGGTAAACAGGGATCCAGCCTGAGCCAAACCCGCGCTCAGCGCCGCACCCGGCGAACGGGCTCAGTGAATGGGCCTAGTCAATGACCTTAGCAAATCGCCCGTAGTGGTCCAGTTTGAAACCGTCGTGAAAGGGCACGACTGCACAGACTGCGAAAGACTCAGTCAAAGGGCTGTCTTGTAACAGGGCACGATCCGCCGCGGCGGACTCGTGCCGCAAATGCCGTAAATACTTCGCAGGGCTTCAGCCCCTGCTGCACCTCCCTATTGGAAATGTGTTTTTCCGCAGCCTGTTCAGTCGTGCGAAGGGTACGGGCTTCAGGGAAGGGTACGGGCTTCAGCCCGTACGTCAAGCCGCCCCCAAAGAGCGCGGGGCTTCAGCCCCTGAGGTATGGGTTGTCGCAAACTGACCCACTACCGTATCGCCTTAACGTATCGCTTGATACGCCGCGTCCACGGCCACCTTCATCACCCCGCAGTTGGAAAGAAAATGCACCAGGCTGCCGGTCAGCGGCTCGGCAGGAACCGTGACAAGCCGTTCGCCTCCGCGAGTGAATGCGGCCCGCCGCAGCGTCGCCGGCTGCATGGGCCGTCCGTCAAGCTGCGCGAACTTCGTCGCACCGCTGCCCTGCGCGTCCAGAATCAGCGCAGCCAGCTTGCGCGCCAGGTCCAGGTTGAAGCTTTCCGAGACAAAAACCAGATTGCCGCGCGTGGTAATCACCACCGGGCCCTCGTCCGTGCTGTAGACCTGTTCCTCCGCGTTGGCCGGTGCACTTTTCTGCGCCGAGGTGTCAGGCTTTAGGCCGGAGAACTGGCGGCCAAGCGCGCGCGCGTAGAGAGCGGCGAAGGCCTGCGCCGAGGCCGGGTTTCTCCACGCGGAGAGATAAAGCAGCGCGATGGAGCCGGTCGTGGCCTGCTGGGCAGCCGTGGCGTCGCGCAGTTGCCCGGCCCAGTAGATTCCCCCGTCCCAGGCCGGGGTCAGGTCGCGCGCGGTGTTTTCGCCGCCAAAGATTCCGGTGAGGATGTGTACGTCGAGCTGGCCAACCTGGCCGATGTCGTACGGCGTGTAAAGCTTGTCCACCAGCGGGTGGATGTTGGGCAGCAGGGGAACCGGCGGTTGATGTCCCTTCTCGTACTCGCGAGGATTGATAATCTCCCAGCTTGAGGTCGGCGGACGGTCCAGCGCTCCGGCAAAGGCCGCGGTCTGGCCCTGGTCCATCCATAGGTCCTGCTCGAAGCTCAGGCCCTCGCGATAGGGAAATATCAGCGATTCGGAGAGCAGCAGCGGCGCGCGCGCCAGCACCGGAGAGTCGCCCGCGCCATTCATCTGCTGCTTCAGCGCCTCCACAACCTCGGGATCCTTCAGGATGCTGTGGCCCATCGGCTTCAGGACGTTGTCGAGCATCACGGCGGTCGCCTGGCCCTCCGTCACGGCCTCGCGCGCCGTGTCGTATTCGTCCTTGGCCAGGTGCACCGTGTCGTCGCTCGCGGTCAGGGAGACATCGGGCGGGGTCTGGTCGCTCCAGGTGTCGAGATCGACGTGCTGATCCTGCAGCGCGTGGGTAAGCTCGTGCGCCAGCACCGGCTTCTGCTCGTCCACGCTCACCCAGTCCAGCATGTTCACGGTCTTCGACTTGGGATCGTAGTAGGCCTCGATCTGCTCCTTGAGCAGCGAGAGCAGAAACGGCTTCAGGTCGAAGTCGCGCTCCAGCAGGCCAAACTTCTTGAGCACGATCTCGCTGCGCTGCATGCGCTTGGCGTCCTCGTCGTCGTTGAACCTCTCCGTCAGGTAGCTCTCCACGGCGGCGCGCGTGGTCAGTTGGCGCTTCACCGTTCCCTTGATGGGCAGGCCGGTCTCGTCGGAGTCGAACTTCAGGAGCTGGTCGACCAAGGCAAAAAGTTGCTGCGCCTGCTCCGGCGTGATGCGGCTCTCCGGCTTGGCTTTGTCTGACTTGGGCTGGTCTGATTTGGATTGGTCTGATTTGGATTGCTCTGCCGCCTGTGCGCCGGCCTGCGGCGCGGACGGCGTGGCCTGCGCGGTGGCCTTCGCGGCATGGGCCAGACAAAAAAGCAGCGACAGGGCCAGGACAGCCACGGCCGTGGGCACCGGAAACGCCTTCTTGTACATCGATTCTCCTCGTGATGCAAGGCTCGCAGAGGCCGGGCCAGGGGTGCAATACCAAGGCTATAATCAGGATGTGGTGCGGCGCACGCGAAGTGCGGAAAAAGCTGGTTCCGGACCCCGTATCCCGTGTCCCTGTCGCGGATCGAATCCCCTATGACTGACTCGGCTATTATCGCAACTTCCGTGGCCACTCCGCTGGCCGTGCTTCTGCAAGCCGCGGGCAAGCCCGCCGGAGGGTCAGTGGCGGGCAAGCCCGCGCGGCTGGTGGACTATCGAAGCGTGCTCACTCCACGGGAATTAGACGCGCCCGCAGCCGAAACGGCCGCGCTTACGGCTGCCGCCGCGGTGCACGATCTGGGATGGCTCAGGCGCATCGCCGTGCGCGGCGAAGACCGCTTCCGCTGGCTGAGCGGCATGGTCACCAACACCGTGAACGATCTGGGTTCGAACAGCGGCGCCTGGAACCTCGTCTTGAACGCCCAGGGGCGCATCCAGGGCGACCTGACCGTGTGGCGCGAAGAAGACAGCATCGAAATTGAGATGGAAGCCAGCCAGATGGACCGCTTGCTGGCGCATCTCGAGCGCTTCATCATCATGGACGATGTGGAGCTGGTCCCGCTCGGGCTGGACCCCGCCACCGCCGAGACCGCGCTGGGGCTGACCGGGCCCAGCGCGAGCGAGGTGCTGGCGCGCATGGGCCTGCCCGTGCTGGCCGAGGCCATGACAGCCACTCGCGTTGAGTGGAACGGCCTGGATCTGCGCATTCTGCGCACCTACGGCGCCATCGCCGAGCATTACGAAATCTGGCTGCCCGCGCACGGCGTGGGCAAGCTGTGGCGCATGATAACGACCGGCGGCGCCAGCCCGGTGGGCTCGGCGGCGCTCGATGCTCTGCGCGTCGCCGAGGGCATTCCCGCCTACGGCATCGACATCGTGGAACGCGATCTGCCCCAGGAGACCTCGCAGATGCGCGCGCTGCACTTCAACAAGGGTTGCTACCTCGGCCAGGAGATTGTGGAGCGCATCCGCTCGCGCGGCAACGTGCACCGGCACCTGCTTCAGCTTGAGATCGACGGCCCGCTGCCCGCCGCGGGCACGGAGTTGAATTTGCGAGCCGAAGGCACAGAGTCGAATCTGCAAGGTGCGCCTGCGGGCAATATCACCAGCGCCGCTCAGTTGCCGGGGGCCGCAGCGAGCCGGACCTTTGCGCTGGGCATGATTCGCGGCGAAGCCGAAACCCGCGGCGAGCCACTGACCTACACCACGCCAGAGGGCGCGGGCGCCGCGCGCATTCTTTCCTCAGCGCCCACATTTTGAACGGACAAAAGAGACTATGAGCGACACACCGAAGTTCGAAGTGATTGATCGCCGCAGAATGAAGGCGGCGGAAGAAGAGCTGGAGCATACTCAGGCCCAGGCCCAGCAGCCGGCACCCGCGCCCGCGGAAGCTTCCGCAGGTCCGCGCCTGGTGGTGCCCGAAGCTAAGCCGGAACCGGTGCCAGCGGCTGTCCCGGATGAGGAGCGGTTGCCCGAGCTGCCGCCCGCGCCCACCGCCGAAGAGAGCCGCCAGCAGAGGTCGGCCTATGAAGCCGCCTCGGAGCGCCTGGAGAATCTAGTCCGCGCGCAAAACCCCGGCGCGGGCGCGCAGCAGACGGTTGGCTTTGAGCATCTGGTCCAGCAGCTTTATCTCTCGGCCATGATCCAGATGGGCGCCGGCGCGCAGGAGGGCCAGCGGCCGCGCGTCGACATTCTGGGCGCGCGCCAGACCATCGACATGATCGGCGTGCTGGCGGAGAAGACCAAAGGCAACCTGAGCGCCCTCGAAGCCCGCACCATCGAGACCGTGCTGTTTGAGGTGCGCATGGCCTTCCTCGAGATCACCAACATGATCTCGCTGCAAGGGGTGCCCGCGCCGCCTCCGCCAGGGACGCGCTGAATCCAGCGAATGGACGGCCTGCTGACATTTCTCGGCACCGGAACTTCGATGGGCGTTCCCACGCTGGGATGCTCATGCGCGGTGTGCGCGTCGAGCGACCCGCGCGACCGCCGGCTTCGGCCCTCGCTGCTGCTGCGCTGGCATGAGAGCGGCCGCGAACGGGTGGTGGTCATCGATACCGGCCCCGATTTTCGCGAGCAGGCGCTCCGCTCCGGCCTCACGCATGTGGATGCGGTGTTCTACACCCACGGCCATGCGGATCACATTCTCGGCCTCGACGATCTGCGCCCGCTCACCTTTCCTCTGGCGCGCGAGAGCGGCCAGGTTCCGCTCTACGCCGCCGCGGACACAGCCGCGATACTGCTGCGCATCTACGACTACACGCTCGCGCCCGGCGCGACCTACATCAATCGCGCCAGGGTGCGCTTGGAGCCGCTTGGCGACCGTACCACGGTTCACGGCGTCGAGTTTCTGCGCGTGCCCGTCGAGCACGGCCCCTTGCAGATTGCCGGTTTCCGCTTCGGCCGCACCGCATACATGACCGACGTGAGCACAATCCCCGAGTCCAGCTTCGCGCTGCTTGAAGGGCTCGATCATGTGGTCCTCTCCGCGCTGCGCCACAAGCCGCATCCCACCCACGCCACCGTCGAGCAGGCCGTCAAATGGGCGGAGCGCATCGGCGCCAGGCACACCTGGTTCACGCATATCGCGCACGACCTGGGCCACGCCGATACCAACCGCGCGCTG
>DASQSP010000109.1:0-9742 GCA_035642355.1 Occallatibacter sp. | reverse complement strand
AATTCGCGCCGCTGAGTCGCGGCTGCTGCTTTCAACTTACGAACGCAACCCAATTCTCTTTGTTGGCGGCGAGGATGTGCATCTCATCGATGAGCAGGGCCATCGGTATCTCGATCTGCTGAGCGGCATCGGCGTCAATGCGCTGGGCTACGGTCACCCGGCGATTGAAGAGGCCATCGCCCGCCAAAGTCGCGCGCTGATCCACACATCGAATCTCTTCTACCACGAAGGACAAGCAGAGCTTGCACTACGCTTGACGGAGCGCACCGGTCTTGACCGCGCATTCTTCGCCAACACGGGCACCGAAGCGTGGGAAGGCGCGTTGAAGCTGGCGCGCGCCCATGCCGGCCTGCTGCGCAGCGAAGGCCGGACAATCGGCACCAAGTTCTTGGCGCTGGAGCAGAGCTTCCACGGGCGCACCTTTGGCTCCGTATCAACCACATACAAGGCGAAGTATCGCGAACCATTCGGACCGGTGGTTCCCGGCGTTGAATTTGTCCGCTTCAATGACATTGCCGATCTGCGCGCCAAATTCTCGAATGAGGTTTGTGCGATTCTCGTCGAGTCGATCCAGGGCGAGGGCGGCATTCGCCCGCTCACGCAGGAGTTCTTTGCCGAGGCGCGCGCTTTAACCAACTCAACCGGCGCGCTGCTGATTGCCGATGAGATTCAAGCCGGCATGGGCCGTACCGGCAAGTGGTGCGCCTATCAGCACTATGGCATTCTGCCGGACGTGGCCACACTGGCCAAGCCGCTGGCCGGCGGCATTCCACTGGGTGCAATTCTCTGCACGGAAGAGGCCGCGCGCGCATTTCATGCGGGCATGCACGGCACCACCTTCGGTGGCGGTCCACTCGCCTGCGCGGTAGCCATTGCGGTTATTGACGCGATCGAGAAAGACGGATTGCTTGCACGCGCAACCGAGGTGGGCGACTACTTCGAGGGGCAGCTTCGCGCGCTCGCGCAGCGCCACCCGGCAATCGTGGATGTGCGCGGCAAGGGACTGATGATCGCCGTGGAGCTCGACTCGGCTGAACTCGCCAAACTTACTGTCGCCGGGATGCTCAACCGGCGCATTGTCATCAACTGTACGAGCGACACGGTCCTGCGTTTCCTGCCGCCGTATATTCTAAGGCGCGAACATGTCGACAGTGCGATAGCCGCGCTCGACGCCATCTTTACCGAGCAGGCATCGCAGGCTGCGGCTCACGCTGCGGGAGGACACAATCATGGCTAACAAGACAGTACTCGACCCGGCAGTGCCGGTACACAAAGACCTCGACATTCGCGCCGCCGCAACGCGCATGGCTGGCGAAGACATGTGCTCGGTCGCCGATCTTTCCAGCGCCGAAGTGCGCGCTGTTCTCAAACTCGGGCACGAAGTCAAACGCAATCCGCGCGAGTTTCGTCACGCACTCGACGCCAAACAGATGGTGCTGATGTTCGAGAAAGCCAGCCTGCGTACCCGCCTGAGCTTCGAGGCCGGCATAAGCACCATGGGCGGCAACGCGATGTTTGTCGATCAAACCAATTCGCCGCTTGGAGAACGCGAGTCCATCGCCGATGTTGCGCGTAATGTCGAGCGCTGGGTTGACTTGATCGTGCTGCGCACCTACGCCCATGACACCATCACGGAAATGGCTGCGAACGCGCGTGTGCCCGTAGTCAATGCTCTTTCAGACTTCGAGCATCCCTGCCAGGCGTTGGCGGATTTCATGACGCTGCAGGAGCACTTCGGTTCCGTCACTGGGCTGAACTTCACCTACGTGGGAGACGGTAACAATGTGTGCCACTCTCTGATGCTTACCGGCGCGCAGTTGGGCGCTAACGTGACAGTGGCCACACCGCGCGGTTACTCGCCGGACATTGAGATTGTAACCATTGCGCGAGAGATAGCGGATGCGAATCATTGCGAGCTGCGTCTGCTTCAGGATCCCCAGGCCGCCGTTGAGGGCGCCGACGCGGTCTATACCGATGTGTGCGTCAGCATGGGCTTTGAGCATGAATCCACCAAGCGCGCGCCTATCTTCCGTCCATTCCAGGTGAACGAAGCGCTGATGCAGAAGGCCTCGCCGAACGCCGTGTTCATGCATTGCCTGCCCGCGCGCCGCAACGAAGAAGTAACCGACGCGGTGATCGACAGTCCGCAATCAATCGTCTTCGACCAGGCGGAGAACCGTCTGCATGTGCAGAAGGCACTGCTGCTTCTGCTGCTGGGCGGGCTCGCGAACACGGCGAGCTTCAGCGACATACACCACATCTCTTGATCGCCGGCGCGGTGGGTCGACACACCGCCAGAGAGGCTACATCTGTCGAACCAGAAAGAGACTGAATCGTGAAGATGTGGTCAGGCCGCTTTCGCGAGCCGCTCGATGCCGAGTTCGAACAGTGGCAGCGTTCCATCGTATTTGACTGGCGTCTTCTCGGCGAAGAGATTGCCGCGAGCAAGGCGCACGCATCTGCGCTGTGCGCCGCTGGCATTCTCACCGCGAGCGAGACCGCACAGCTGCGTGCGGCCCTCGATGATATGGCCGCCGCCCATGCCACCAAAGAGGACAAAGCAACGGTGGCCATGCATCCGGTGGCGGAGGACATTCATCATTTCGTCGAGTTATCGCTTGTTGAACGCGTAGGCTCGCTCGGACTCAAGCTGCATACGGGCCGCAGCCGCAATGAGCAGATCGCGACCGATTTGCGGCTCTATGTGCGCGCGCAGATTGATGCCACCGTTGCCGCGCTTGCCGCATGGGCAGAGGCATTGGTCTCGCAGGCTCACGCCGCTGGCGAGGCCGTGATGCCGAGCTACACGCATTTGCAGCGCGCCGAGCCGGTGCTGGTTGCGCACTGGCTGCTGGCTTACGTAGAAATGATTTTGCGCGACGCTACGCGCTTGCGCGATTGCGCGACGCGGCTGAACTTTTGCCCATTGGGTTCAGGCGCCGTAGCCGGCGCCACGCTTCCTCTCGATCGCACGATCGCGGCTCGCGAACTTGGCTTTACGGCGCCGACACCGAACTCCATGGATGCCACCAGCGACCGCGACTTTGTCCTTGAATACCTGCAGGCGCTCACTTTCGCCGGCTTGCATCTGAGCCGCTTTGCGGAGGAGATCACGCTCTTCGCTACCGCTGAATTCGGATTCATCGTGCTGCCGGAAGCCTTTTCGACCGGCTCGAGTGCGATGCCGCAAAAGAAAAACCCCGATCTAACCGAGCTGATCCGCGCCAAGGTAGGGCGAATTCATGGCGCGGCTGAATCAGTCACCTTGCAGATCAAGGGGCTGCCGCTTGCCTACAATAAAGATATGCAGGAGACGCAGGAGCCCGTGTTTGCCGTGGAGTTTGTCGCGCAAATGCTGCGCCTCGTGGCGCGATTTACCGCGGCGCTTCAATTCGACTTTGCGCGGATGGCCCATGCGGCCGAGACCGGCTATTTGAATGCGATGGCCGCGGCTACGTATCTGGTGCATAAAGGCGTGCCCTTCCGCACCGCGCACGAGAGGATTGGAGCGGCCGTGCGGTTTGCAATCGATAAGGGCGCGGAGCTCGGAGCGCTTTCACTTGACGAACTGCGCAAGTTCGGCGACGAGTTCGAGAACGATTTCTTTGCAGCAATCACAGTCGAAGCAACGCTCGATTGCCATGACGTGATCGGTGGAACAGCGCGTGCGCGGGTGCGTGAATCACTCGCAGCCACATCGCAGCGGATCAAACTCCTTACCCGGGAGGTCAGTCATGCTGGTGCGTAAGGCACTGCTGCAGGATGCCTCGAACGTTTACGACCTGGTGAACTCGCTTTCCGGCGATGGCACGCTCCTCAAGCGCCCCTTCGCGGAGATATGCGAGAACATTCGCGATTTTACCGTCGCCGAGTCGGACTCGAGGGCCTTCCTCGGCTGCGGCGCGCTGCATCTCTACGGACCGCATCTCTCGGAAGTACGCTCAATCGTGGTGAAGCCGGAGGCCAAAGGGCAGGGTGCGGGCGGCCGCATTCTGGGCGGATTGATTGAAGAGGCCGAGCAGCATGGCATACAGTCCGTGTGCCTCTTTACGCGCATTCCGGATTTCTTTTTCAAGTTCGGTTTCCGCACGGTGGAAGACAAGGCGGAACTGCCGGACAAGATATTCAAAGACTGCCAGACATGCCCGCGGCTGCATCGCTGCGATGAGGTCGCGATGGTGCGCGGACGCATTCCCCGCATTTCGATTCTCGGCCCGCGCCACGAGGCTCAGGAACTGGTGCGCCTTTCGGGATGAGCGCACCGCGCATTCGTAGCCGCGGAGAAGGCGTCTTTATTGAGAGTGCGCGCCGAGGCCTGCGCGCTTTCCATCCAGCCAGTGGCACGCAACCGCGAAAACCACCACGCCAAACGCAGCTTCAACGCGCATTGTTCGCAACGTCTCCGTGAGCGTCTCACCAATACTTATGCAGTAGCCATCCGCCGCGCAGGTTCGCCAGTTGAGCAGCGTGTATACAGTTAAATAGCCCAGGGCAACCACTGCGTGCAACGCAAGTTCCAAGACGTGCGATCGTGCAAATAAAAAGACGCAGATACTGGCAGCGGGAATCGCGCAATACAGCAGTGCAAGCAATATGTCTGGGTGCAGATCGATGGCCCAGAGACTTTCGAAGCCATGAAATGAAACAAACATACACAGGATGCCCGTGATAACCCGGCATCCTAACCACGCATTTTCCCGAAGATTCACCTAATTCTCCTGCGCACACTAATAAGCCGATACTCATACAGTGCCACCAGCCGGTTAATCTGCCGACACGGCATTCTCAGCGAGTACACGCTCTTCATCGATCGCCTGAAACATCGTTGACGCCTTACAAAAGTGAAAAGAATCGGGCTGAATCACTGGACCTCTGCGTTCTTCCGCGCGTGCCAGCAGCTTCAGATCCTGCTTGCCTACGCAACGGATACCGAGATCCCTGAGCCGTGCGCAAATCTGTGGTTCGCTCAGAGTGTCTGGATCGGCAGACGCTGCCAGATACTCGCTTACGCGCTGGGCGCCGGCTTCTCCGTCGTGCCGGGCCAAGCCAGCCAGACCGGTGCTGGCCTTGCGCGCCCAGCCCACTACGAATCGGCCCGGCTGCGTGATGCGTGCGTCCGTATCCCAGACTTCGTAAGAAGGCGCAGCAGGATTCGTCGCTCCCGCCTGGTCAGAGGGCCGCACCGAATACCCGTCCGGCCCCATGGGGAGACCAATTGCCGGATCGTGCCGATCGCCAATGGCAAACAGAACTGTATCGACATCAAGCGTCTCCGTCTGCGCTGTGGCGCGGGCAGAGGTGCTGCTGTCAGCGTTGAGCACCAGTTCGTTCTCGGTGAGGACGACCTGTGTAACCCGTCCATCGGCACTCGGAAGAATGGCTTTGGGCGAGGACAGAAATCGAAAGCTGAGGCGCGGCAGCCTGGGCGCAAAGTCCGGCTTCGACAAGCCGGGAAAGAGTGCCGGAATCACTGCCTCCGGTGACACATTCTGGTTGACGCGAGCGCATCGGTCGCGGACCCGCTCCAGCTCCCGAACCAGATCGGCGCGATCGATGTGCGCATCGATGTGCGCGATCTCCTTGCTGTCGAACTTCACTTCAAGCGGACCGCGCCGCGCGACGATCGTGACGCTTTCAGTGGTGCGCGCAGGCTTGTCCTGAAGCAGCCAGCGCGCCACATCGATGGCTACATTGCCCACACCAACTACAGCGATATGCCGATGCGCGGAAAAATCCTGTCCAACATGCGACTCAAGCTGGTTGTAGTAGTACACGAAGTCCTTGGCGGCGTAGACACCGATGGCATCCTCTCCCGAAAGACCCAGCTTTTTAGCGCCCTGCGCGCCGGAGGCAAAGACAATGGCCGCGGGCCGAAAACTTTCAAGCTCAGTGATTGACAGATCATACGATTCGCCGATCTGTACATGGCCAAAGTAGTGAACGTTGGGCAGCGCCAGGGTTTGATCAAACTGCTTGCGCAGCCCGGTCTTCATCTTGGCTTTCAGGGGATAAATGCCGTACTGGGCGAGTCCCCCAGGGCGAATGTCGCGATTGAAAATAAACGTCTCGTATCCGGCCAGTGCAAGCTTGCGGGCGGCGAACATACCCGCCGGACCAGCACCCACGACAAAGACACCCTTCATTCCCCTATTCCTCCTCCGGTATCGTGCATGCCGCCTGTCGTGCGCGCGGCTGCACAAAGAACAGATCACTTTCAGAACAGATCACTTTCAGTTGTGCAGCCATTATTGCAGGCCACGGCAGCGGGCCCGCACTCTGCGTAGATAACCCGCTGGCTTGATGGAGTGAACGTAGTCACCCACGAGCGGGCGCGCACCGCAATGGAGACGAGCGCTCCAGCCAAAGTTGCAATCCGTGGATACCGCCCACAAAATTTCCCCGCGGCAGTTCCCACCGCATCATAGTCAGGCTGCGCGCATCTGCCAACAGCACCAGCGGTCAGGCCTGCGCGGCACAAAGAGCTTCGACCAGCGCTGTCCACTCCTCGTCCAGTGACGTGCGGTAGAGTCCGCGCCCGGCGCGCTCGTACCAGTAATTGGCATTCGACTCGGCACCCTGCTTCCGATGCAGATAGGCGTGGACAGCCATGCCTTCGCGGGTCTCGAGTTCATCGACAAGCTCGTGAGCGTGAGCCCACTCACCGCGCGCATCCCACCATAGCGCCGCCAAAGGCGCGCCCAGGCCGTTTGGAGGAGATTCGAGATTCAATTCAATATCCAGGCTTGCACGAAATTCATCGCTTTTCATCGCAGGCCCTCCGCACCGATTGTCGCGCAAATCGAGTCATTCCAAAACATGTTGTACGGAGTGAGACCTCCCGGCTTGGGGTGTTTGCAACTCAGACTGAATCGGTCCTATACTGAACTCAGACTATTCTGGTCGCAGTTCAAGGGGTGCTGCCGGTTGGCAGCCCCTGCGGGAGCCTGGCGGTTGAGCGTGCTGAGCGAGTTAAAGATTGGTGAAAACGGGGTTCTGGTCGGGCTCGACCTCCCCGAGTCGGTGCAGAACCACCTGATGCACATGGGTTTTGTGCCGGACGCGCATGTGACCGCCCTGCGCCGCGCTCCGGCGGGCGACCCCACGGTCTACCGCGTAGAAGGCATGGAGATTGCGCTCCGTATCGAAACCGCCAAGGCCATCCGCATACGCACCGCTCGGCCAGGCGAGGGGCTCCGCAAGGAAGAACGGGCGCTGGCTGGAGCCGGGCAATGAGCTCCTGCTGCGAAACACCGGCCTATGTGCCTCCAGTCGCCCCACGGCTCGCAGGCGGCCTGCGTACAGTCGCTCTGGTTGGCCCACCGAACTCGGGCAAATCAACGCTCTTTAACCGGCTCACCGGTCTGCGGCAAAAAGTTGCCAACTATCCCGGCGTTACCGTGGAGCAGCGCATGGGCTCGATGGCCGGCGTGGGTCGCGAAGACCTCACGCTCATCGATCTGCCCGGAATCTACTCGCTCACGCCCTACTCCGAGGACGCGCGCGTAGCCGTGGACGTGCTGCGCGGCAAAATGCCCGGCACGCCCAAGCCGGACGCGGTACTGCTGGTGCTCGACTCGCAGCACATGACGCGACAGCTCATGCTGGCTGCGCCCGTTCTGTCGTTGGGCCTGCCCACGCTGGTGCTGCTGAATATGAGCGACGTGATGAAGTCGCGGGGCGGCCAGGTGGACACGCTACAGTTGGCCCGCGAGCTGTGCGCGCCGGTGGCTCAGATCAGCGCCGCCAACGGTACCGGCATGGACGCGGTTCCGCTGTTTCTCAATCAGCCCGGCAACGGCACCATCGCGCAGCCTCTGACGCTGCCCGTGTTGGGCAACGCGGCCAGCGCGCATACGTGGGCGGCACAGGTGAGCCGGCGCACCGGATATCGTGCGCCGCTCTCGGCCGCGAGCAGCCGCAGGCTGGACAACATTCTGTTGCATCGCATCTGGGGACCGCTGCTATTTCTGGCCGTGGTCACCGCTGTGTTTGAGGCCGTCTTTGCTATCGGCCAGCCGCTCTCCGACGGGTTTGGCAATCTTTTGACGGAGATGGGCAACCTGGCGCGGCCGCTGCTGCCAGCCGGATGGATTCAGTCGCTGGTTCTCGACGGCGCGTGGAAGGGCGTCGCGTCGGTTCTGGTCTTCCTCCCGCAAATCCTGCTGCTGTTTCTCTTCATCGGAGTTCTCGAAGACACCGGCTACCTGGCGCGTGCCGCACTGATTGCCGACCGCGTGATGCGCAGCATCGGCCTGAACGGCAAGGCCTTCATCCCGCTGCTTTCCGCCTACGCCTGCGCGGTGCCGGCCATCATGGCCACACGCACCATCGAGAATCGCCGCGACCGGCTGGCCACAATCCTGGTTACACCGTTCATGACCTGCTCGGCACGGCTCCCGGTTTACATCCTGCTGATTGCCGCGTTCATTCCCAACATCGCATTCCTGCACGGCTTCCTCGGCCTGCGCACGCTGGTGATGCTAGGGCTTTATGTCGCCGGCTTCGTGGCAGCAATGGTGACCGCATGGCTGCTCAAAAGCTCCATTCTCAAGACAAGCGAAACTCCGTTTATTCTTGAGCTGCCGCAGTACCGCATGCCTACGCTGCGCTCCCTGGCGCTGCGCCTGGTGGACCGCGCGCGCGTCTTTCTGCACAACGCGGGCACGGTCATTCTGATGGTCACGCTGGCGCTCTGGGCGTTGGCGCATATTCCGCCGGTGCATCTGGCCAACGGCACCTACGCCGCGCCGGAGTTGGCCGGCAGCATGATCGGCCGGCTGGGTCACTTCATCGAGCCTGCGATCGCGCCGCTTGGTTTCAACTGGAAGATCGGTATTGGCTTGCTTTCGAGCGTGCTGGCGCGCGAGGTGATGGTGAGCACCATGGGCACGCTCTACGGCGCGGACCCCGAGACACAGTCGCTCAGCCTGCAGGCCGGGCTGCACCACGATATGGCCCTGGGAGGCGCGCTGGCGCTGATGATCTTCTTCGCATTCGCCATGCAGTGCACCTCGACCATCGCCGTGGTTCGCCGCGAAACCAACAGTTGGCGCTGGCCCGCCATCCAGTTCGCCTACATGCTGCTCCTCGCCTACGGCGCGGCCTTCGCTGTCAATCAGTTGACCATTCTTTTCCTGCGCTAGGCAGCACATAGCGCGTCACGGGCGTCACGCCCACTATGAGAGAATTGGTGGGTACAGTGTCTCTCTGAGCCTGCCCTTGTGCGCGGCTCATACCTGAGTCAATTTCTGATATTTTTGCCGCCCCTGCGGCCGCCGCCCCGGTGCGGGTGGCGCGAGTGAAATAGGAAACCAATGATCAGTGTCAGCAATGTGAGCATGCGCTACGGCGCGAAGGTTCTCTTCGAGGAAGTGAGCACGACTTTTACCTCGGGACGCCGCTACGGCCTCACCGGGCCCAACGGCTCGGGCAAGTCCACCTTCATGAAGGTCCTGACCGGCGAACTGGAGGCGCAAAAGGGCACGGTGGTGCGGCCGCGCAAGTTCGGCGTGCTGCGCCAGGATCAGTTCGCTTTCGACAGCTATCGTGTGATCGACACTGTGATCATGGGCAACGGGCCGCTGTGGGCGGCGCTCGAGGAGCGCGACCGTATCTACGAGAAGGCCGAGATGACCGACGAAGACGGCATGCGCCTGGGCGAGCTCGAAGGCATCATCGGCGACGAAGACGGATACACCGCCGAGGCCGACGCTGCCATCCTCCTCGACGGTCTCGACATCAC
>DASQSP010000108.1:0-15492 GCA_035642355.1 Occallatibacter sp. | reverse complement strand
CCGAGCTCGCCGGCTTCAGTCAGGACTCGCTCTACCAGGTGGCCCAGGCTCAGGGCCAGTCCATCGTCGCCTCCTCCGGCGATAGCGGCTCCACCGCCTGCATCGGCCTGACCAACCTCACAACCGCTCAGCAGCAGGCCCTCGCCGTCAGCTACCCGGCCAGCAGCCAATACGTTACCGGCGTGGGCGGCACGGAGATCAGCTCAACTGACGACGCGGTTGGCCCCTATTTTTCGGCGGCGCTCAGCACCGGCAACGGAACAGCACTCACCACGGCCCTCAGCTACATTCCCGAGGTTGCCTGGAACGACGACTCGGTGGCTAATGGCATCGGCTCCAGCGGCGGCGGCGTCAGCACCCTCTACACCACGCAGCCAAGCTACCAGAGCGCCTACTTCACCGCAACCGGCGAAACCAACCCCGACAGCACCGCCCGCCTCGTCCCCGACGTGGCTCTCTACTCCTCGCCCGATCTCCCCGGCTATCTCTACTGCACCAGCGATCAGAGCGACTGGTACAACGGCGCGCAAGGTGGTCAACCTCAGGCAGCCAGTTGCGGCGCAAGTGAGTTCTTCGACGACATCACCGGCTACTTCAACGTCGCCGGCGGAACCAGCTTTGCCGCGCCCATCTTCGCCGGAATGATGGCCCTGGTGAACCAGAAAGCCGGTTACACCACCGGACAGGGCCTGCTCAATCCCACGCTCTACTCCCTGGCCTCGAACTCCGCCACAGCCTTCCACGACGTGACCAGCGGCAACAACTACTGCACCGCCGGCACCGCCAACGGCTGCCCCTCCAACGGCGCAACTCTGGGCTACGCCGCGGGCGCGGGCTACGACCTTGTCACCGGCCTCGGCTCGGTCGACGTGAATGCCCTGGCCACCGCGTACCCGGCCAGCACTTCCACCCTCATCGCCACGTCCACCACGCTGTCGGCCGCCAACACCGCGCCCCTCGTCAACACCGCGGACAACATCACCATCGCCGTGGCCTCCGATACCGGCGCAACCGTTCCCACCGGCACGGTCTCCGTCTCGGTGAACGGCGGGACTCCCGCCACTTACACCCTCACCGCCAACGGCACCTACGTGGATGCCGTTACCTTCACCACCGCGGGCACCGCTACCGTCGTTGCCAATTACTCAGGCGATGCCACCCACGCTGCCTCCACGGGCACCGTTTCCGTCACCGTCGGCGGCGTCAGCACCGGCAAGGGCAGCATCACGCTGGCCGCCACCAACCTCACTCTCACCGCGGGCAACAATGGCAACTCCACCGTCACCGTAACCCCAGCCGGCGGCTATCAAGGCACTGTGGGGCTTCAACTCAGCGCCAGCAATAGCAACCTTTCCTTCTGCTACACCCTTTCCAACGTAGTCGTCTCCGGCACCGCGGCGACCTTCACAACGCAGCTGAACATTGACACCAACCTCAACGACTGCAACCAGGGCGCCGTCCGCAAGGGAACCACGGCCAAGCATCTGTTTGTCAGCGGCCACAACTCTGCGCGCTTGAACCAGGGGCCGTCCACCGGCTTCGGGCCTGCTCTCGGGCTGGCCTGCATCTTCGCCGGCCTGTTCGGCTGGCGGCAGCGGCGCTTCCGCGTCTTCCTCTCGCTGCTGGTGCTGGCGGGCTTCGGTCTCACGCTGACGGCATGCGGCGGCGTGACCAACAACAACAACTTCACCAGCAAGGGAACCTACACGCTCACGCTCACGGGCACCGACAGCGTGACCAGCACCATCACCAACACCACCACCTTCACCCTTGTCGTGCAGTAAAGCGCGGCACGCGGCAAATCGGGGCAGAGACCGCACGGTCTCTGCCCCTTCTCCTTGCTGGGTGCCGCAGTTGGGTTCCCTCGGGGCTGGGTGCCCCCGGTCCCTCGCCTTTGGGGACCGGGGACACATGCCATGTGCCCCGTTCATCGCAGTCTCATCGCGATGAGCGGGAGGTCGTCCGCCGCAGCGGAGGGACCGGGGATGGAAGCCACATGCCCCGTTCATCCCAGTCTCATTGTTAAGTCTCATCGCGATGAGCGGGAGCCCACTCACCCCGTATTCCGCAGCCCCGCCGCAATCCCGCTGATCGTCGCTGCCAGCGCCCGGTTCACCTCCGGCGTGTCTTCGCCGCCGCGCTTGCGCTTCAGCATGTCCACCTGGATCAGGTGCATCGGATCGACATACGGGTTGCGCAGCTTGATGGACCGCGCCAGCACCTGGTTCTTCTCGAGCAGCTCCGTCTGCCCCGTGGCCGCCAGCACTGCCTGCACCGCGCGCCGATACTCGCCTTCGATCATCGCGTACACGCGCTCGCGCAGCGCCGCGTCCGTAACCAGCCCCGCATAGAGCCGCGCCGTGCCCAGGTCCACCTTGCCCAGCGCCATCTCCACATTGCGCAGCAGGTCGATGAACAGCGGAAACTCGCGCGCCATGGTGCGCACCAGCTCCAGCGCGCCCGGCCGCTCCAGAAATTTGCCCAGCGCAAACCCCACGCCAAACCACGCCGGCACCATCAGCCGCGACTGCGTCCAGCCAAACACCCACGGAATCGCCCGCAAATCCGCAATCTGCGCACTGGCCTTGCGCCGCGAGGGCCGCGAGCCAATCATCGCGTGCTCCAGCTCGCCCACCGGCGTCGATTGCTCGAAGTACGCAATCACATCCGCGTTGTCGAGAATGTTCTCGCGATAAAATCCGAAGGCAATCTCGGAAAGCTCGTCGAGCGCCGCCTCCCACTCCGGCTTCAGCACGCCGGTAAAGTGCCCCTTCGGGTCGCGCGCATTGGGCCGCGCCAGCGCATCCAGCGACGCCGCGATCATCAGCTCCAGATTGCGCTCCGCCAGCACCTCGTCAGCGTATTTGAAGTTCAACACCTCGCCCTGCTCCGTGATGCGGAACTGGCCTTCAAATGAATCCATGGGCTGCGCGAAGATGGCGCGATGCGTGGGTCCGCCGCCGCGGCCCACCGTGCCTCCGCGCCCGTGGAAGAGCCGCAGCTTGACGCCGCACGCGCGCGCCACCGTGTGCAGCTCGCGGTGCGCGCGGAAGATCTCCCACGTGCTGGTCAGCATGCCGCCGTCTTTATTCGAATCTGAGTAGCCCAGCATCACTTCCTGCCAGTTGCCCCACGTCTCCAGCAGCACGCGATAATCGGGCCGCGTCCACAGCGCGCGGCACACCTCCGGCGCGTTGCGCAGGTCTTCGATGGATTCAAACAGCGGCACCGGCATCACACCGGGATCTCGTTCCGACCCTTCGACCCGCACGCCGCCCAGCCGCGCCAGCCGCACCACCGCCAGCACATCTTCGACCGTGGCCGCGCCCGAGATCACATACTGCCGAATCGCTTCCGGCGAGCAGCCCGCCTTGGCCTCCGCCACCACGCGAAACGTCTCCAGCACGTTGGCGGTCTCCGCGGACAATGCCCGCGGCAGTTCAGGCGCCAACGTATCCGCAAGCGCTTCCTGCACCGCCGCCGCATGAAAGCGCGCGTGCTGGCGAATGTCCAGGGTGTGCAAGTGCAGCCCGAAAGTCCGCACCTGCAAGATCAGCGGATCAACCAGCGTGCGCGCAATGCGCAGTCCGGAATGCGCCGCCAGCGACGCGCGCATCACCTCCAGATCGTCGAGAAACTCCGCCGCCGAGCCATACGCCGGCAACACCTGCGCCAGCTTCTCCTGTCCTTGCGCCCGGTTGATCGAAATCGCCGGCAACTGCGCGCCCGCGCTGGTCTCTTCCCGCGTCCGCTGGATGCGCGCCTTCAGGCAGATCGCAAATCGCCGGTAGTGTTCAAACTCATACTGCGCGCCGAACACCTGCGACTCCGGCGCATTCACCCGCGCCACATATGCCGCCAGTCGCTCCATCAGCGCGGGGCTCTCGGCGCGCTGCTGCGCGCTGGTGGTGATCAGATCCATCAGCGTATCGAGCTGCCGCTCATAGAAGCGCAGCAAGTGTCCGCGCGCCAGCTTCAGCGCCTCGCGCGTCGCCTCCGGCGTCACAAACGGGTTGCCGTCGCGGTCGCCGCCAATCCACGAGCCGAAGCGCAACACCTGCGGCAGCGCATGCGGCTCCATGTCAATCTCATAGGCCGCGCGCAGCGCCTGCGCAATCTCGCGATAGAGCGCCGGCAGCGTAGCAAAAATCGAGACCTCGTAGTAGTCGAGACCCATCTTCACTTCGTCCTCGACCGTCGGCCGCCGCGAGCGCACCTCATCGGTCTGCCACAGGCTGGTGATCTCCGCGCGAATCGCGTCTTCCAGTTGCGCCTGGTCCTGCTCGGCCAGCGGAATCCGGTCGAGTCGCGCCAGAAACTCCCCAATGCGCCGCCGCTTCACCATCACCGAGCGCCGCGCCGCCTCAGTCGGATGCGCCGTGAACACAGGCACAATCAGCACCCGCTTCAGCCAGTCCATTGCTTCGTCGGCGGTGATGCCCACCCGCCGCATCTCGGTCAGCGTGCCGGTCAGCGAGCCGCGCTGCTTCGCCGCCTCGCCGCTCAACTGCAGCGCATTGCGCCGCCGCTTGCGGTGGTTGGTCTCCGCCAGATTGATCAGCTCGAAATAAAACGCAAATGCCCGCGTCAGCGGAATCGCCCGCTCCGCCGGCAGCGCATGCACCAGCTCCAGCGCCCTGGCCGCCTGCCGCGCCGCCTCGTCCGCGTCGCCGCGCGCCTCCGCATCGCGCCGCCGCGTCGTGCCCTGCCGCAGCGCCTCCACCTGCGCAAACAGCTCTTCGCCCGCCTGCTCGCGCAGCACTTCGCCCAGCAGCGTGCCCAGCGAGCGCACATCGCGCCGCAGCGGAGCCTCTTTCAAATCACCGCTGCGCGCCTCCAGCTCCGCCAACCGCTGCGCCCAGCTCTCAGGATTCCAAAGCAGTGCCATTTCCTTTGATTATGCCTGAGTGCCAAGCCGCTCTTCTTACACCGCGAGTGCGCGCGTCCGCGCAGCGATCCCACGCGGCTGGGTGCCCCATTCTTCGCGCGTTCTTTGCGCGAAGGGTGGGAAAGCACAAACCTGAACAAGCCTCTGTCACCTTGGGCCATTCAAATTAACGGTGTCATCCTGAGGGTGAGAATCTTTTTGCAAGATTCTGATTTTATTTTGGATAAATACCAGCATTTCGGCTGTGTAGGAATTGTGCAGGTAAATCGTGGCTGGTTTTTTTGTGAATGCTTGAATGCGAGACACAACGCTGAGCGGACGATTTTTAGTTGTCATATGTTGGATTCATTTTGTGAGTGCGACCCAAGCGGAGATATGGACGGAAGCACTTCCTGATCGATTGCATAGCCAATCGCACTGTAGCCCTTCAACCTGCGTTCATACATTCTGGCCAGCATTGGGACGTAATTGTCCACATAGTCGTAGACCTGCACAAATCGCTTATTGTCATGGAGACGATGCAACCGGCCCACATACTGCTGAAGGGTTGAGGTTAGCGCTCGCATCGTACCAATACCGCCCGCTCATCGCAAAAAACGCGATGAACGGGGCACAGCCTCCTTTGTTTGGGGCAACTCTTCACCGCTGTTGACCGGGCCACCTGCCCCATCTACATCGCGTTGTTTCAGCGGATTGTTGCCGACATAGGCGTAGAGATTCAAGCTTTGTGGATCGTTCAGTGAGGCATAAGGAACACCCACCGGAACCGCGCTCCAATCGGGGGACATCCAACGGCCCATCGTAGACGCATAGTAGCGTGCGCCGAAGTAGTCGTTGCCTGATTCTGTATCGCGTTCTTTGCCGGTAGAACGGTATTGCGAAAAACACACAACGGTTGCACAAACGTAGGCGGACGTCATAAACGTGGGCCTCAATCGTAGATCAATCCGGCACCCGGTGGAAGAAATGACTCGATGTCGCGGATGGGAACATCCCACTCGGAAATTCTGTTTCCTTCTGCGGTTATCACCACTCGGTCTTGGATGTACTGGCTGATCTCAGAGATATCGAAGTTCGCTGGAAGATGACTATACGGAAGGAGTTGGTTCTGAAAATGGGCCCAATCTCCGTCTCGATATACGCGCCAAATCTCCAAGTTGGAAGAGGCTTGAGGGTCGTCGTACGACACCACTAGCGCGACCTTACGGCTTCCATTAACGAGCGCCCCCAATTCCCGGTTCCAATGAGACTCGTAGTCCGTCTTACCCCACAGAGATATATTTGCCAAGAAATCTTCCGTCGATGCGCCCAAGATCAAGCATCCGGGCGCGGCCGGGATACTCGTGTCGTCGAAGGGATACTCAAGTGCTTCGTCAGTGAATCCTATTGAAAACATGGTTTTATGGTCCAATCCGGTTGAGGTTGAGGTCGGTGGTAGCAATTCTATTTCCGCTTCTGTCTACCTCCTTAAACACTTCGTCTGCCGTGTGGCTAGTATTCGAAAACGAGAAATACCGGCCATCCTTTTCAAAGACGGGCTGACCTTGCGATGTCAGGCCTTTCACTTCCTTCATGCCTAAGTATTTGGCGGTTTGTTTTTGTTGCGGCTTCGTTAGACGCGCACTGCTTCCGCTTGCACGGCCCCCACCTCCGCTCGCTGCTCCACCCGGGCACATGGTCATCCCTAAGGCCACCCCGGACGCACCGCCACCAATACCGCCAGCAACAAGTCCCGCCGGCTCCGTTACCACAACCGCTACGCCACCTCCCGCAAGCCCAGCCAGCCCTACACCTCCCCCAGCGATCCCTCCCGCTGTTGCTCCGCCTGCCCCCAACGCGCCCATGCAGTTTGCTCCGCCAGGCGTGTTCATGATGTTTCCGAACGTATTCGCGGCTTGAGATACAGAATTGGCTACCTGCGAGGTTGCTTGCTTGTAGTAATCGAGTTGCGAGTTGATGTACTGTCTGAAATCGCCCCAGTCAAGATGGCACGCACCGGCCGTAAGTGTATTTGTGCTCGAGCCCCAAGTGTCCGGATCGCACGAATAGTGGCCCTCCGAGTCGACGCTTTTCAGCGGATTGTTGTCCACATACGCATACAGATTTAGGCTCTGCGGATCGTCGAAATCTGCATACGGCACAGGGTCCGGATCGGCGCTATAATCCGGCGACATGAAGCGGCCCATTGAGCTTGCGTAGTACCTCGCCCCGAAGTAATCATTGCCGCTTTCTGCGTCTCTTTCTTTGCCGGTGAAGTGCAGCGGCGTGGCATCGTCGGTGGTGACGGGGGCATTGGGATCGGGGAAGCAGAACTGCTCGTCGCCGAAGGGTAGGCTCTGGCAGTCGGTTTCAGGCACGCCCGCTGCGCTGGTTTGCATGCGCCGGGTTCCAAGAGGATTGGTGATCTGGAAGTGGAGCGCCGCGATACCGATGCCGGTTTCGGTCGAGCCCGAGCCGTCGTCGCCCGTGGTGTTGGACGCAGCAACCACGTCGTAGGTAGCCAGCAGTTGGCCCGCGCCGTAGACATTGGTCCGCTGCCAGTGGCTGTTTCCATCAAGCATGGTCAGTTCTTCGCCGCCCTGGCCCAGCACGTAGCTCTCGGTCAGTTGAAAGCCGTTGGTAGAGAGATTGCAGCTCAGGGTCGTGAGGGTGCCCTTGGCCACCCGCTGGCCTTCAGCGTTGTAGATGTATCCGGTTATGGCCGAGTTGCCAGGAAGGGGCGTGCTTTCGACGGCGCAGATGCGACCCTCACCATCGTAAAGATAGCTGTTGACCCCGTCGGAGGTCATGTTGCCGGCCAAATCGTAGGCCGGTGTCGCTGTCACTCCGCGCGCATTGGTGCTCGTAATCTGGTTTATCGAGGAATAGGTAGCAAGATCGGTCGTGACAGAAGCGGACGACTGCGGTTGGCACGCGCTGGCCCCGCCTGATCCCGCTTGGAATGCGGCCGAAGAGATTTCCTGCTGCAGGCGGTTGCCAAAGCTGTCATAACTCCAGCAAGCATACTGACCGTTGTACGTGCCAGATGTAGCATGGCCCGTCGCCAGACGGTTCAGCGTGTCGTAGCCGGATGTGCCACCTGGGCCGGTGATGCTCCAGGAGCCCATCACGCCGGGGCCGCCGTTGTAGGTCGTATCCGCAAACCGATTCACGTTGCCCACGCTACCCGCTCCCCACTTGACGCTCGCTATCGTCACCGAACTTTGAATGGGGCCATAACACGGGTTCAAATCCCGTCGGGGACGCCATATATAGCCGGTGAGCCACTCGTAACCGGCGAGATACGATTTCCTGGACTGGAGAAAGTCTCAAACAGTGATTCTTGCGAGAATGTATCACGAGAAGCCATTCCAGCTTGACTGCTATTTTTTCAACGGCTCAAGCAGCGATTGAATGGGCTCGGCCGCTTCGATCGAGGGCAAGAACCGCGGACTGATCCTCTTCTTTGCGGCCTGCTCATACGCGTATCCGTACCCAATCAACCGCGCTTCGCTCCAGGCAGGGCCCATGATCGAGAGGCCTACCGGCAGGCCCATCACCTCACCCATGGGGACCGTAAGGTGGGGGTATCCGGCCACGGCGGCAAGCTGGCCGGCTCCACCGCCGCTAATCTGATCGCCATTTGCCGCGTCGATTTTCCAGGCCGGCGGCATGGTCGGACAAACCAAAGCATCGAGATGGTCCTTCGCGAGCATCGCATCGATTCCGTCGCGGCCAGCGATCCGCAACGATGTCGCGCGGGCAGCGATGTAAGCAGGGTCGCTCAGCCCTTTGGTTTCCTCTGCCTTGACGAAGGTCTCCTGTCCGAAGAGTGCAAGTTCGCGGCCGGCATGGCTCTCGTCGTATGCGATGAGATCGGCGAGAGTGCGCGACTGCACTGTCGCAGGTGTGCTGGCGAGGTAAGCGTTCAGATCGGCTTTGAGCTCTGTATTGAGCACGATTGTTTCCGCCCCGCCGATCTTTTCACGATCCTTCAAGGAAGTTATATCGACCAGCGTTGCTCCCTGCGCCTTCAACACAGCCAGCGCCTGTTCAAAGACCTTGTCGGTCGGCGCGGACCAGCCTGTCGCAAATCGCAGGACTCCGATGCGGGCTCCCTTGAGGGCGTCAGGTTTCAGTGCCGCCAGGTAATCGGAGACGTGCGCGTCTGCATCTTTGGTCGCGAGGTCGGCGGGATCGGAGCCTGCAATCGCACGCAGCACTCGCGCCGCGGTTGCGACATCAATCGCGATAGGGCCGGCAGTGTCCTGACTGTGGCTGATGGGAACGATGCGCGCACGGCTGACCAGCCCCACGGTCGGCTTTAGCCCGACGACTCCGTTGATCGCCGCCGGACAGGTGATGGATCCGTCCGTTTCCGTTCCGATGGCGGCCGCAACCTCGCCCGCTGCAACGGCCGCCGCACTTCCCGACGAGGAGCCGCACGGATCGCGATCCAGCGCGAAGGGATTGCGGGTCTGGCCGCCGACCGCGCTCCAACCGGAGATGGAGGCGCTCGAACGGATGTTGGCCCATTCAGATAAGTTCGTCTTTCCCAGGATCACCGCGTCTGAAGCGCGCAAACGAGTCACCAAAGGAGCATCGCGATGGGTGACGTTTTCCAATAAGGCCATACTTCCGGCCGTTGTCGGCAGAGGGCCGTCCGCCTCGATATTGTCCTTGATGAGAATTGCATATCCGTAGAGCAAACCATGACCGCCCGATCGTCCGTCAATGGTCCGTGCCTGATCGAGCGCAGTGGGGTCGAGAGCGATAACGGCGTGGATCCTGGGATCGATTGCCTTGATCCGCGCAATGGCTTCTTTGGCGGCGGATTCGGCTGTGGGGGCTGCGGTTTGGCCCGCACTCGATACAACCGCTAGTTGGGCAACGAGAATCGACAACAGGAGCTTGCGCGCGTGAGTCATGGCCGCATTTTACAGGTGCGAGGCGCCGGCTTCAGTTCATCTGGCCTGCAAAGCGCTCCTGCAGCACCCTGCGAAGAAACTTGCCGCTGTCATTCTGCGGCAGGCCACCGGGGTCGAGAATCCAGATGCGCCGCGGCGCCTTGTAGGCTGCGAGATTGCCGCGGCACCAGTTCAGCAGGTCAACTTCTTGAGAAGACGAGCCTGGCTGCAATTCAACCGCGACCACGGGGATCTCGCCCTTCTCCTGGTGAGGCAGGCCGAATGCGACCGCACGGGCCACGGCGGGATGGCCGAGCATGGCTTCCTCCAGTTCGCGCACGTAGACGGAGTAGCCGCCCGACTTGATCACATCCTTCGATCGTCCCACCAGCCGGATAAGTCCCAGGCGATTGCGTGTCGCCAGGTCACCGGTACGCAGCCAGCCATCGCCGGTAAGCAGACCCTGAGCATCGCCCTTGTCGTTCCAATAGTGCGGGGCGAGACCGCGACGGCGAATCTGGCATTCGCCCGCGACACCTGCCGGCACGGCCCTGCCGGTCTCATCGACTATGCGAATGCGAAACGGCGGCACCGGCAGGCCCAGATCGCCGCTGCCGCGCAGAAATGGCAGCTCAATGCCCATCATGGCCAGGCCGCCCAACTCCACCATGCCATAGCCGTTCAGCAGAACGGGCGGAATGCGTCCGCCACCGGGAAGCCGGAACAAGGCTCCGAACTGACGCAGGCGCAGGCGCACTTCAGTGGGAAGGTGATCGCTGGCGGAAAGCCAGACGCGCACGCTTGCCAGGCGTGCCGGCGCGGGGTTGCTGTTGACCAGGCGGGCAAACATGGTGGGCACGCCCACGAAGGTGGTGACGCGGAAGCGCTCGACAAGATCGAGCGCCGTATCGACATCGAAACGTTCGAGAAAACATCCGCGGATGCCCGCCATCAGGCCGTACAAGGCAATGCTCACAGCCATGATGTGCGACCAGGGCAATGCGACCAGAGCGAGATCGCGCGGCCCCAGGAAGATTCCGGACAGTACCGTGGACGCGCGCGCTCCCAGCAATGCGTTGCTCGACAAGGCCGCGCCCTTGGGAAATCCACTGGTGCCGGAGGTATGAAAGACGGCAACCGTGGCCGCTGGATCGATGGTCACGGGCGGAGCCGGCACACCGGTCCCGGAGACGCGCAGGAAGCCATCGAGCGTGTCCCGTTCATGATCTGCCTGTATCCAGATGCGCACGTCAACAGCAAGGGCCTGGCGATTGCCGATGGTCCGCTCAAATACCGCTTTGTCGGTAACGAGAATCTCCGTGCCGCTATCGGCGAGAATCCGCCGTACCTCAGCCAGGGAGAGTTGCGGATTGAGCGGAACCGCAATGCCTCCGGCGCGGATGATGGCGAGAAACCAGTGAAGGCATTCACGGCTGTTGGTGCGATAGATGGCAACAGCCTGGCCGGGGCGAAGCGCGACGGACTGACGCAGGAAAGCATCGATCGAACAAACTTCGGCATGCAGGTCGGCAAGATAAAAAGCGCCGCTTTCGTACATGGCGACTTCGCAGTTGCCTTTGCGGCGAACCAACTCGTCGACAAGATTGGCGACCGTGACTGCGGGGTCGCGCGCGAGTCGATAGCGCTCGAGAATACTCATTGCGCAGGGACCGGCTTGCGGCCCCAGTCGCTGGCCACGCAGTAATGGAACAGCCGGTCGAGATAATCGAGCACCGGCGGCGGAGTGACCCCGGCGGGCTCGAGAAGGCGCTCGGCATTGCCGGTGTCGAACTGCATGCGCATAGTGAAGTAATCGCGGTAAGCGCGGCCGTCGCGCAGCACGCGGCGCTTGCGTCCCCACAGGGAAAGAAACAGAAGCGGCCGCACCACAGCGAAGAAGAAATTGGGATCGACGAAACGCGGCTCGGGACCGTCGAAGTACTGCATGGCGCGCTGGGCCACTTGCTCGATGGTCGCGCTGGCGCGCGGGCCGGCGCAGAGATGAACTGTGCTGCCCAGGGCGGTTTCATCGAACAGGAGTTGCGCGACCGCGCGGGCGACAAAATCCACGGGCACAATGTCGAGTACTGCGTCGGCATAGCCGGGCACGGTGCGCCAAAGGCGGCGTGCGTAGATCTTCAACGGCCAGTACATCATCTTGAAGCTGGAGGTGACGCCGGTTCTGGAGTCGCCCACGATGATGCTGGGACGCAGGACGACACCCGGCAGCGAACCGAGACGCGATTGTACAAGGGCCTCGGCCTCGGCCTTGGTTTGTTCGTAGGTGTTGCGATAGTTCTGGCCCACGGCAAGCTCGTTTTCGCGCACCAGGCCAGAACGCTCGCCGGCCACGTAGGCAGTGCCGACGTAGGCAAAGCTGCGCAACTGACGCGCGCCGCCCGCAAAGTCGAGAATGCGCCGGGTGCCCTCGACGTTAATACCGCGCGCCTCGTCGAGCGAATGATCGAACCGAACCGTAGCAGCGGAGTGAATGACGCGCGTTGTTTCCGCCGAGAGGCGTGCGTAGGCGGCTGAATCGAGCCCACAATTAGGCTGGCTCACGTCTCCGGAAAAAACCTGAACGCGGGACCGCTGCGCAGCAGGAATGAAGGCATCGGCGCGCTGTTGACCGGTTTGCCCGGCCCTGTCCCGGATGAGCAGCGCCAGTGCGGCGTTGGGCCTGCGCTCCAGCAGATCGTGCACCAGCTGTACACCGAGGAAGCCCGTTGCGCCCGTAACTAGAATGAGTTCTTCGTGGTTCATTTCAAAACCGGCCTTGCTGCGTCCGCGAATAATGAGCAGGCCGGTAAGTGTCCTGACCTCTGTGTGTCTGTGCAGCGGGCTGCATTCAAGCTGATTATAGCTTGCAAACTGTGTAATTTTGATGATCGGCACGGAGCGCGGCAGGCGAACCATTGGAATCCGCGCCCCGGAACCCTTATTCTGAATAGGCGCATCGAATACCGCCGGGATAGACTCGCAGCACAACTCTCTTCAAAGCGAAGACAGAAGGACGCATTCCGACTTCATGGCCAGATCATTGTCGTTCACGGGATTTATTTTGAAGAACCTCCGCCGCCGGCGCCTGAGGACTCTGCTGACGCTGGCTGGAATCGGCATGGCGGTGGGCGCGTTTGTGGGCCTGGTGGGCTTTTCGAGCGCGTTTGAACAGCAGTGGCTGCGTATTTACTCGAGCAGCGGCACGGACCTCGCTGTGATTCACGGAACTTTTCTGAACACTTCCATGGACGAATCGACAACAGCAAAGCTCAGGAATGTCCCTGATGTGGCGCAGGCCTCGCCCGTGATCTTTAACCTGATGGACCTGACACCGGACGTGAATGCGCTGGTGTATGGCTGGAAAGACGATGCATTTCAGCTTGATTCCCTGCAGATTCTTGCGGGGCGGCGGTTTCACGACGGCCGCGCTGAAGTGATGCTCGGAGATTTGCTGGCTAAGGATCTGAAGAAGGCTCCCGGCGACACCCTGGAGATTCAGGGCACGGTCTTCACGGTCACGGCCATCTATCACGGCGCATCAACGCTGGAGGCCGCCGCGGTGGTGATGCCGCTCGACCAGTTGCAACAGCTAAGCAGCCTGCAAGGCAAAGTATCGACGATCGATGTGCGCCTGCGCCCCGCGCCGCGCGGAGAAACGCCGAATCAATACATGAAGCACGCGCAGGCTGAGATCGAAGCCGCTCTGCCGGGAATGCGCGCCGTTCCCGCCGAGGAGCGCGCCAGCGACAATCAGTTTGTGAAGCTGGCCCATGCCTCCGCCTGGGGCACCTCTTCGCTCGCCCTGCTCATCGGCATTCTGGGAATCGCCAACACCATGGCAATGTCGGTTTTCGAGCGCACGCGGGAGATTGGCATTCTGCGCGCTCTGGGTTGGAATCGCTGGCAGGTGCTGGCGCACATCGAGATTGAAGCAGTCACGCTTGGCCTGGGCGGGGGACTTGTCGGTATCGCATTTGGATGGGCCGCTCTGCGCGTGCTGTCGATCTTGCCACGCACCGCGAGTCTCGTTTCGGCGTCCCTCCACTGGCAGCTTCTGGTTGAAGCTATAGGGATCGCAGTACTCGCCGGGTTGCTTGCAGGCGCCCTTCCGGCGTGGCGCGCCGGGCAACTTTCCCCGGTGGATGCACTGAGACACGACTAGCTGCTCCCCAGGCAGAGCCGTTTGCACTGTGCACGGAAGAGGGCCATGGCAAGATTTGGGGCATTTTGTTTTCCGGGAACGGGCCATATCAATCCGATGACCGCGCTGGCGGGCGCCTTGCAAGCCAGAGGCCATCAGGTGGTGATCTTCGGGATCGTCGACACCGAAGCGCGTGTGCGCGCCGCCGGTATCGAGTTTTGCCCGATCGGCGCCGAAGACTATCCACCCGGCACGCTCGATAAGCTGGACAAGCGATTGGCGCGTCTGAAGGGAATCGCGGCCTTTCGATTCACATTGCAGCGTGTGAGGAATACCGCGCGGATGGTGCTGCGCGACGGGCCGAAGGCGGTGCGCGCGGCCAACGTAGACGCGCTGCTGGTAGACGAAGCGGAGTTTGCCGGGAGCGTGGCAGAGCACCTGGGCCTGCCTTGGATCTCGATTGCCTTGATTCCTCCCCTGCTTCCCGACGACCGCTTTCCGCCCTTCTGGCTGGGCTGGGCAGCGGGACAGGATTGGCTTAGCCGTTTGCGGAACCGGCTGGCCATCAATTTGCTCCTGCGGATCGCCAGCCCCATCTTCAAGGACGTGAACCGCCGGCGCAGCGCATGGGGATTGAAGCCCCACACGCGCCCCGAGGACGGTCTGTCGCCTCTGGCGCAGATTACGCAGTTGCCCAAAGCACTGGAGTTCGAAATCCGCGGCAACCATCCTGCCGGGCTTCACTATACCGGGCCGTTCGTGCGCGCTCAGCAGCGTCCTGCCGTCGACTTTCCCTGGGACCGCCTCGACGGACGCCCACTCATTTACGCATCGCTGGGCACGCTTCAGAATGGTTTTGAAGACATCTTCAGAACCATCGCGGATGCCTGTGCCGGACTCGGCGCGCAACTGGTGATTTCGCTGGGCGGCGAGCTCGATCCGGCAAGCCTGGGAAAGCTGGCAGGCGATCCGCTGGTGGTGCGCTTTGCTCCCCAACTTGAGATTCTGAAGCGGGCCGCGCTGGTGATCACGCATGCCGGCCTGAACACCGTTCTTGAGTCGCTATCGGAGGGAGTGCCGCTGGTGGCGGTGCCCCTTGCCAACGACCAACCCGGCGTGGCGGCGCGGCTCAAGGCACGCGGGGCCTGCGTGGTGGTTTCACCGCGCAGGCTCAGCCCAGCCCGTCTTCGCAAAGCCGTCATGCTCGTGCTTCAGAATGCCCGATACCGTGAAGCGGCCCAGGGCCTGCAGAGAGCGATCCAGCAGATGGACGGACCGGACCGCGCCGCGGATATCATCGAACAGGTGCTGAAACTCCGTTCGACTCAGGCCCTATAGATCCGGCAATCAAATACTGTGACTTTGGTGCCCCATCCATCGATCGCGCGCCCTGTGAAGCTGCAATAAACGGGGCACAGTGCGGGTGAATGGGAGCCTGCCTAGGAGTGTGTCGCTCATAGCGTTTTTCTCGGCAGGGGCAGGGCTAGGGAAAACAGGGAGAGCGGACCACGGGAGCCAGGAACAGATGAGCCCATCCCCAATTTCCCGTTTCAGGTCTATGTTTTCGGCTTGCAGGG
>DASQSP010000107.1:0-3542 GCA_035642355.1 Occallatibacter sp. | reverse complement strand
AGAAAGCATATAGGATGCCGAGGCCCCGATCCCATGTCTCAGAAGCGAGACATGGGCGTCCACAGACCTCAACCATCCGGTCCCTGCATTTGAATTGCATCCGGCAACTTCCAACCCCTGCGCGCCGCCGTCCATTGCGACTCGATCTCAACCGCACCCTCGGCTCCGCTAGCATAATGCCGGAAGCTCGACCAAGCCCAATCTTCGGGCTTCTCTACCAGCCCGCGAACGACCGGGTTGCGATGCATGTAGCGGAGCTTCTCGACCCGTTTCTTTTCATTATGAACGTTGAAGTCATAGTAACGTGCCTGCCAGAATGGCCGTTCGCGCCGCCGCCTGGTCACGGAAAGCTTGAGCGCCTGAACCGAGCGATCCAGCAAGCCCAACGCCGGTTCGTTGACAAGAAGATGAACGTGCTCCGGCATCACAACATAACCGGCGACGACGAACTTATACCGCTTCCGGATACGTTCCAGCGCCGACTCGAAAAGATCTCTAGACCCCACCGTTTCCAGATACGGCAAGCGCCGGTAACAACTGAAGGTGAGGAAGTGGAAACACCCGGCTTGTTGGTAACGCACAAGGCCAGAAGGCATGGCCAACAGGTTAGACTGTCGAGCCGTCCCATGTCTCAGAAGCGAGACATGGGGCACCCATCGTCGTGGAACTTGAGGAGGTATGAGGCTTGGGGCCACCCGCCGGGTGCAGTGCAGGTGTACCCAACTTTGTGCGATCCCCGGTCCCCAAAAGCTAGGACCGGGGGCACCCAGGATGAGTATGCGGCGTGACGCTACTTTGCGCGCGTGGCGACCTTGACCGGCTTGAGCTTGCCCTTGCTCTCATCGAACATCTTGACGGCGCGGATCACATGGTCGCGGGCGTAGGCTGCGTCGTGCCAGCCCTTCACCTCCACGCGCTTGCCCTCGAGATCCTTGTAGATGGAGAAGAAGTGCGTGATCTCCTTGATCAGGTGCGGATAGATATCGGTGTAGTTCCACACGTTGGCGTAGCGCGGGTTGTTTTTGCCCACCGCGATCACCTTCTCGTCGAGCACGCCCTGATCGAGCATCTCGAGCAGGCCGATGGGGCGCACCTCCTGCACGCAGCCGGGAAAACTGCCGCTCGGCACCAGGACCAGTACGTCGAGCGGGTCGCCGTCGTCGCTCAAGGTGGAAGGAATGAAGCCGTAGTCGCCGGGATAGTGGACGGGCGAGTGCAGGTTGCGGTCGAGCTTGAAGACGTGCAGCTCTTTGTCGTACTCGAATTTGTTGGTTGCGTCCTTGGGAATTTCGATCACGGCGCGAAAGACTTCCGGGGCGCGGTCGCCGAGGGGCAGTTCCAGATAGTTCACCATAGCGTTCTGACTTCTCCTTGAAAATAGCGTGGGAAATAGCGTTGGGAAAATGGGCTCCAGCACGCGGAAAACCGCTCCGGGGAGCCCAGGTGAAGCCCAGGTAAAGCCCCGGTAATTGGCCTGGAGCTTCTATAATCAGGGATCATGAAGGCGCATGTCTACGTCACTTTGAAAGCATCGGTGCTCGACCCGCAGGGCCAGACCATCCAGAACGCCCTGCACAAGATTGGATTTGCCGATGTGGCCGCGGTGCGCCAGGGCAAGTATTTTGCGCTTTCGCTGGCCGATGGCCTCACCGACGCAACTGCCCGAGCGCAGGTGGAGCGGATCGCTCGCGAGGTGCTGACCAATCCGGTGATTGAAGAATTCACATACCGCATTGAGGAATAGATGCAGTAGCGGGTCAGTTTCTCCCGCGCAATTTTTCGGAATCACGGGTAGTGGGTCAGTTTGCGACAACCCATCCCTCAAGGGGCTAAAGCCCCATATCATTTTGCGACGCATACGGCACGACTGAAGTCGTGCCCTTTCAAGACGGTTTCAAAGTGACTCACTACCGAATTGTGGCGTCTCGGTTCCTGGCCGACCGTAGCGCCTTGCTCGCATAGAATCCACTCATGTGCGGAATCGTCGGCTATGTTGGCTCCAAGAAGGTAGTTCCGGTCATTCTTGAGGGACTGCGGCGGCTCGAATACCGGGGCTATGACTCGGCGGGAATTGCTGTGGGCAGCCCCGGCAGCGCTGTGCTGCAGGTGAGCCGCGCGCCGGGCAAGCTCGGCAACCTTGAAGAAGTTCTGCGCGAGCATCCGCTGACCGGCACCTTTGGCATTGGCCACACCCGCTGGGCCACACACGGCCGCCCCACCGAAGAGAATGCCCACCCGCACCGCGATTGCACGGGGCGCATGGTGGTTGTACACAACGGCATTGTGGAGAACTATCTCGACCTGAAGCGCGAGCTGACCGAGCAGGGCCACAGGTTTGTGACCGAGACCGACACGGAAGTGATCGCGCATCTTATCGAGCAGATGCAGATTGAGCACGTCCAGAAAGATGCGGAGGCGGCGGGCAAGCCGCTGTTGCTGGAAGATGCGGTGCGGCGCGCGGTGAAGCGGCTTAGAGGGGCTTTTGCGCTGGGCATTCTTACCGCGGCGGAGCCGGACAAGATTGTCGCGGCGCGGTCGGGGCCGCCAGTAGTGATTGGCGTGGGCGAGGGCGAGTCGTTTGTCGCCTCCGATGTGCCGGGCATTCTGCACCACACGCGCAACATCTACTTTCTGGCCGATGGAGACATGGCGATTCTGACCCCGGCGGGCGTGACGCTGACCGACTTTGACGGCAAGCCGGTGGAGCGCGTGCTGACGCGCATCCAGTGGGATCCGATTCAGGCGGAAAAGGGCGGCTACAAGCACTTCATGCTCAAGGAAATCTGGGAGCAGCCGCGGGCCATTCGCGATACCACGCTGGGGCGCGTCTCGCTGGACTCGGGCAAGGTGTTTCTGGGCGAGATGGAGATCGGCGACGACGAGCTGGCCGACGCCTCGAGCATAAACATTGCCGCGTGCGGCACAAGCTGGCATGCGGCGCTGGCGGGCAAGTACATGATTGAGCGGCTGGCGCGGCTGCCCGTGGATGTGGACTACGCCAGCGAGTATCGCTACCGCAATCCGATTCCCGACCGCAACGCGCTGGGGCTGCTCATCACGCAGTCGGGCGAGACCGCGGACACGCTGGCGGCGCAACGCGAGATGGATGCGCTGGGCTCGAAGACGGTTGCGATTTGCAATGTGGTGGGCGCGATGGTGGCGCGCGAGGCGCATGGCGCGATCTATACGCATGCGGGCCCGGAGATCGGCGTGGCCTCGACGAAGGCGTTTACGGCGCAGCTCACGGCGCTGTTTTTGCTGGCGATGAAGCTGGGCCAGTTGCGCGGGCGGCTGGATAAAGAGCGCTCCGTGGCGCTGATGGAAGAGCTGAGCCGCATTCCCGCGAAGATCGAGGAGGTGCTGCGCTCGCGCGCGGCGCAGTGCGAGCAGCTTGCGGCGAGTTTCTCGACAGCGCGGGATTTTCTCTATCTCGGACGCGGCATTCACTTCCCCATTGCGCTGGAGGGCGCGCTGAAGCTCAAGGAGATCTCGTACATTCACGCCGAGGGCTACCCGGCAGGCGAGATGAAGCATGGGCCGAA
>DASQSP010000106.1:0-10058 GCA_035642355.1 Occallatibacter sp. | reverse complement strand
TGCCGGCGCGCGAGGCGGGACCGGCGGCGGGGCTGGGGCTTGATACGCCGCTGCAGATTCTTTTCACTTCCGGGACGACGGGCGAGCCCAAGGGCATTGTCCATACGCACGGCAACGTGCTGGCCAGTGTGGAGCCGATTGAACGTGGTGCGCGACCGTATATGCGGTGGGAGAAGCTGGTGCATCCGCTGCGGTTCTTGCACACGCTGCCGCTGAGCCATGTGTTTGGGCAGACGATGGGTCTGTGGGTGCCTGCGATCTTTGCGGCGGAGGTGCATTTTGAAAATCGCCTGGTTGCGTCGCGGCTGATCGAGACCATCAAGAAAGAGCGCATCAGCGTGCTGGCGGCGGTGCCGCGGGTGATGGGGCTGCTCAAGACGCATCTGGAGACCAGCATTCCGGGCCTCGATGCACGGGTGGAAAACTCGCGGCTGAAGAAGCTGGGCGCGGCCAAGCGGTGGTGGCTCTTCCGCGACGTGCATAGGGCGCTAGGGCTCAAGTTCTGGGCGCTGATCTCGGGCGGGGGCGCGCTGGCCGCGCCGCTGGAGCAGTTTTGGAACGCTGTGGGGCTAGTGGTGGTGCAGGGCTACGGAATGACTGAGACCACGGCGCTGGTCACGCTGAATCATCCCTTCCATGTGGCGAGTGGAACAATCGGCAAGCCGCTGCCTGGGCGCGAGGTGAAGATCGGGCCTGACGGCGAGGTGCTGGTGCGGGGACCGATGATTGCGAGCGCAACGTGGAGCGGCGGAGCATTGCAGACCCGCGGAGATGGGTGGCTGGCGACCGGTGACCTGGCCGAGACGCAGGCGACGGGCGAGCTGAAGTTTCTGGGGCGCAAGAGCGAAGTGATTGTGACCGCGGCGGGGGTGAATATCCACCCCGAGGACGTGGAGGCGGCGCTGGAGCAGGAGCCGGGCGTGGCTGGCTCGGCGGTGGTGGCGGTGGAGACTGCCAACGGACCGGAGCCGTTCGCGGTGCTGGCGCTGCGCGGCGGCGATGCGGCTGCGCACGCGGCGGTCGAGCGGGCCAACGAGCGGCTGGCGGAGTTCCAGCGGGTGCGGCGATGGGCGCGCTGGCCGGAGCCGGATTTGCCGCGCACCTCGACGGGAAAGGTGCGGCGCAAAGCGGTGGCGGCGTGGGTAGCGCAGACTCACGCGGCCAACGGACATAGCAACGTTCATAAGAACGGGGCCGCAAGCGGATTGGGAAAGGCTGCGCAGAGCGATTGGCTGCTGGGGATGATTGCCACGATTGCGGGTGAGGCTCCAGAGAGCGGCAGCAACGGGCTGCGGCTGACCGAAGACCTGCATCTGGACAGCCTGGGGAGGGTGCAACTGGCCGCGGCGCTCGAGGAGCGGCTGGGTGCGATTCCGGGCGATGGGGCGATGGACCGGGTGCATACGCTGGGCGAGTTGAGGAAGATGCTAGGGACTGAGGGACTGGGAACTGAACTAGGGACTGAGGGACTAGGGACTGAGGGACTAGGGAGTGCGGGAATAGGGAGTGCGGTTCCCCGCCCTGTTGTGGTTGACGCCGCGGAGACGGACGGCGTGGCCGCGCGTAATGGGCACGCGGCGATTCCGGGACCGATCGTGCATGGGTCTGCCGACGAGAAAGAGAGGTATCTCTATCCGAGGTGGCCGTGGTGGCAGCCGGTGGCCTGGGTACGGAGTGCGTTTCTGGAGCTGGTGGCGCAACCGCTGGTTTGGTTTCTGGCCGGGCCGCAGGTGGTGCGGCAGGGCGAGCTGCGCTCAGCCGAGCCGATGCTGATTGTGTGCAATCATGTGACGGCGTTTGACGGGCCGCTGGTGGACTATGCGCTGCCGGGGCGGATGCGGCGGCGGGTGGCGACGATGATGGCTGGGGAGATGCTGGAGGACTACCGGCACTTCCGCAATCCCGACCGGCGGCCGGGCACGCGCGGCTTTATGCTGCTGGGACCGGCGGCGTATTTTCTGGTGACGGCATTCTATAACGTTTTTCCGCTGCCGCGGCACAGAGACTTCCAGCGCAGCTTTGCCCATGCGGGCGCGGCGCTGGACCGGGGATACAACGTGCTGGTGTTTCCCGAGGGCGCGCGTTCGGCTTCGGGCGAGTTGGCGCGGTTCCGGCCGGGAATTGGCCTGCTGGTGAAGCAGTCGCACACGGCGGTGCTGCCGGTGGCGATTCGCGGACTGGGAGAATTGAAGGCGCACGGGCGCGGATGGTTCCGCTCGGGAACGATCGAGCTGCGGGTGGGAGAGCCGGTGCGGTTTGGCGCGGAGGCGAGCGAGGCCACGATTGCGGAGCGGCTGCACGCCGAGGTGGAGCGGCTGCTGCAGGGATAAGCGGGCGCGCGAGTGCGCCTGTTCAAGTCTCGGCGATCAAGTCTGGAGCTTATCTCACAAACATGCTGCGTGCCCTTTCAAAACCAGGCTTCCACCGCAGGCTTCTTGCCCCAAAAGACGCACAGGATGGGGTCAGCCAGAAGATGCCCTTCCTCAATGCGGCATTCTTTCTGCTCGGCCAGCTTTCGGAATACCTCCCCCAAGTGCTTGCGAAGGCTTCCGTAAAGCACCTTGCGGCGGCATTTGGGGATAAAAACAACGTGGTACTTGCACTCCCACCTGGAGTGGCTTAAGCTCTCATATTCGTCCATCCCGGATTCTCCTTGAAGTGTGCTTGGCGGCTCACCTCTCGGAGTTTCTTGGATGGACTCCCGCAAATGTCAAACTGCTACTGCCACCCCGCAGAGCCGGGGGAACTCCCGTTCGATTAGAGCGCGGTGCGTGGGCCACCTGACCTGTGCAGTCATCCAAGTGTCTATATGACTATGGTGTTGCTTCAGATGCCTTTGAAGACTTTTGTGTGATTCGGTTCGCAGCAGCCCCTCCTATACTAGACCGAATCAATCAGTATGCCGACAGTCCGCCGTGCTGCCGTGGTGAACCTCTTGAGACTTCGCCCCGGCACCGGCATCAAACGAGACGATGCGAAAGCACAGGGAGACAGTGTTCGCGAAAGTGTGGATGCCATTCCAACTCATGCGGCGGATGCGGGCCCTGGCGGGTGTGCTGGCGCTGGTATGCACTGCGGTCTCGCTGTCGAGCGCGCAGCGCTATAGCTTCAGGGAGTACACACAGGGACTCGGCAACCTGAACATCACCAGCCTGATGCGCGACCGCACGGGGTATCTGTGGGTGGGCACGCAGAACGGACTTTACCGCTACGACGGCGGCGGGTTCCAGAGCTTTGGACCGGCGCAGGGCCTGCCTGAACGCATGGTGCAGAACCTGTTCCTGGGCGTGGACGGCACGCTGTGGGTGGCCAGCACCACGGGCATTTATTTTGAGGGGCCGGACGGCCGGTTTACGGAGATTGCTCCGCCGGCTCCGATGAAGGATTTTCTACAGGACCTGGGTACGGAGTTTGCCGCCAACGGCCCGGATGAACTGGTGACGATTACGCGGCAGGGTGCTTTCCGCTTTCAGCGCGCGCAGGATGGCGGCTGGACAGCCGCGGCGCTGGCTTTGCAGGGCGGGGCTCTGGGTGGGCTGATCTATACGCCGGATGGCGCGCTGTGGTATGGGTGCGACGGCGACCTTTGCCGGCTGGCCAACGGCAAGACGGAACGCATGCGGGCCGCGCTGGGACTTCCCGAAGAGAAGTGGGTGAGCATGCTGGTGACCCAGGATGGTCACCTGTGGGTGCGCGGCAAGTCGCATGTGGGCGACATCGACCTGGCGGCACGGAAGTTCACGCTGCACGATCTGCCAGGCCTGAACTCGCCGGAGGCGTACCCGGCACTGGCGCAGGATGCGGAGGGGCGTGTGCTGACCGCGAAGAACTCCTCCCTGGCGCTCTGGGAAAACGGCAAGTGGCGGCTGGTGACGGACCGCAATGGACTGGCGGCGTATGAGATTCAAACTGTGTATGTGGACCCCGAGGGCTCGGCGTGGCTTGGCCAGGTGGGCCACGGACTGAAGCGCTGGGTTGGCCAGGACCGGTGGGAAGGCTACACCAAGGCGGACGGACTGAGCGACGACCTGGTGTGGAGGTCGATGCGCGACCGCGCGGGACGTCTGTGGGTCGGCACGGAGACGGGGCTGGACTGGATTCCGCCCGGCAGCGAAACCCCGCGGGTGTGGAAGCAGAATGGAATCCAGACGGCGCGCGCGGGCGCGCTGGCGGAGAGCGCGGACGGCGCAATCTGGATGGGCAGCGCGGCGGGCAGCCTGCTGCGCATCGACGGCGCAAGCTTGACGGGCAGGCAATGGAAGCTGCCGGAGGTGTACGACATCGCGATCGACCCGCGGGGGCGGCTGTGGGTGGCGACCTTCGGCGGCCTGTATACGATGTCCACCGACGGGCCGCTGAAGACGCCGGAGCTGGTGACCGACCCGGTGTTCGGCAATGCACATCAGCGCTTCAACGATCTTTGCCTGGACGCACGCGGGAATGTATGGGTAGCCGCCGACCAGGGCCTCTTTGTGCTGGATGAGCCGGGCTGGCACCATATCGATTTGGGCGCCTCGGGCGCGGCTCCGGACACCATTGCGCTGGCCAAGGATGGCAGCGTGTGGGCCGGCGGCCCTTCCCAGCAACTGATGCGTCTGACCATCCGGCACTATCGGGTGGTGGACGCCAAGCGCATCGCCAAGCCTCCTTTGATGTCGGAGCAGGTGGTGAGCCTGATGGTGGACGACCGGGGATGGCTGTGGGTGGGCGAGGATGCCGGACTGACGGTCTTCGACGGCGCCGTGTGGCACAGCTACACGCAGAATGACGGCCTGCTTTGGAACGACACGGACAGCTTTGCGCTGGACGAGGACAAGGACGGCAGCATCTGGGTCGGAACCTCGGGCGGGTTGAGCCATCTGTTGACGCCGAAGGATACGGGGATGAGTTCGCCGCCCATGCCGCCGGCGCTTTCGCAGGTGACCTACGGCAACACGGTGCTGCGCGACGGCGCATCGGTGCCGTGGGGATCGACTTCGCTGGAAATCTCGATGGCGCTGTTGTCGTTCAAGGGCACGGAGAGCGCGGGGATTCGCTACCGGCTGGTGGGCGAGCAGTCATCGGAGTGGGAAGAGTCGCGCGAGATGCATGCGCACTTTCACGACCTGCCGCCGGGCAAGTACCGGTTCGACGTGGCGCAAATCGACCAGGCGGGGCATCCGGTTTCGCCGGTGGGCTCATTCAGCCTCGAAATCACGCCGCGCTGGTGGCAGCGGTCGAGTCTGCGCGCGGCGCTCATGATGCTGGGCGTTCTGCTCCTGATTGCCCTTTGGCGGCACAGGATCGGCGTTCTTCTGAAGCAGAAGAAGTCCCTGGAAGAGGCGGTGCGCGCGCGGACCGGCGACCTTGAAAAGGAAAAGCTGGAGCTGGTGCGGACCAAGGAGCAGATGCGGCATTTTGCCGAGCACGACGATCTGACTGGCCTGTGGAACCACCGCATCATCGTGGACCGGCTGCGCATCGAGGTGGACCGCTCGCGGCGCGAGGGCACGCCGATGAGCATCATCCTGGCCGACCTGGATTTCTTCAAGCGCATCAACGATACGTTCGGGCATCCGGCGGGCGACATGGTGCTGCGCGAAGCAAGCGTGACTTTCCAGCGCATGGTGCGAACCTATGACTGGGTGGGCCGCTACGGCGGGGAAGAATTTCTGCTGATTCTGCCGGGCTCCAGCCTGGCGCAGGCCACGCAGCGGGCCGAGGAGCTGCGCATTGCGCTGCAGACGACGCGCGTGCGGGAGGGCGAGGCGCTGATTCCGCTGACGGCGAGCTTTGGCGTGGCGTCCGGCTACGTATCGAGCCAGGAGGATCTGATCCGCGAGGCCGATGAGGCCCTCTATCGCGCCAAGAACAACGGGCGCAACTGCGTGGTGGCGGTGGAAGTGGACAAACGCCGGCCGAAGATCGTGCAGCGCGTGAGTTAAAGCGGTTTCAATGCAGGTGTACCCAACTTTGTATTATCCCCGGTCCCCAAAGGCGAGGGACCGGGGGCACCCAAAGTGGGTATCGCAATGGCGAAATCGCTCTAAACCAGAGGCAGGCGCACGGTGGCACGGGCGCCTTCGGCATCTTCTCGATTCACAAGACGAATCTCTCCGCCGTGGGCGCGGGCGATCTGCTGCGCCAGGGCGAGGCCGACGCCGCTGCCGGTGGGCTTGGTGGTATAGAAGGGCACAAAGAGATTCTCGGTGTTGGCGATGCCCAGGCCGCGGTCCTCAATAAAAATCTCCACATCTGTCTCGGCGATGCGCCAACCGATGCGCACCGGCTGTGCGCCGTTGGCGAGCGCGGCGTCGACGGCGTTGGCGAGCAGGTTGATGAGCATCTGCTCGATCTGATCGGGATCGGCACGGAGCACGGCGGCGGTGCCCGGCTCAATCCGAATGGTCATGCGCTGCTCGAGAAGAGCGACGCGCTCGATGAGCGGCGCCACAGGCACGGACTTGAACGCGGGCGGCGGCAGTTGCGCGAGCGCGCGATAGGACTGCACGAAGCGATGGAGCGCGTCGGCGCGGCTTTCGACCACACCGAGGCCGCGGCGAAAGTCGCGGACCGTGAGTTCGTCGCCCTGCATCCGATCGGTGCGCGCGAGCAGGCTGCCGGCGATGGACTTGATGGGCGCGAGGGAGTTGGAGAGCTCGTGGCCGAGGACGCGGATGAGACGCTTCCATGCGGCCTGCTCTTCCTCGCGCAGGGGCTGGCTCACGTCGGCCAGCAGCAGCAGCATGTGAGGAACGCCGTCCTGGCGGAAAGCGGCCTTGCGCATGAGCCAGCGATTGGGCCGCGAGCCGAAGGAGTGGACGCTCTGATCCGGCGCGGCGAGAAGCGTCTCCAGGCCAAGCTCGCGGGCGGTGCGGCCGGAGGCGCGCGCGCGCGGGATGGCGAGAAGCTGCACGCCGGCGTCGTTGACGAGCTGCAGAACGTTGTCGCGGTCGAAGGCGAACAGCGGCGAGTGCATGACTTCGAGAATGCGCGCGAGCAGCGCAGTGGCTTCGAGAGAGCGGACACGCTGCTTCTGCAGCAGGCTGGCGAGGGCGTTGACCTCGGCGGCGAGCTCGCCAAGCGGATCCTGCGGGCCGGCGCCGCGGGCACGGAAGGAGTAATCGCCTTCGCGCAGCGATGCGACGACGTTGGAGAGCGTCTGCAGCGGACGGACGAAGCTTTCGATGAGAGCGCTCGCGATGAGCGCGAGGTACAGCAGCAGGCAGAGGCCCGCGAGAACGACAAGGCCGGCGGAGATGTGCTGCCAGGCGAGAACGCCGGCGAAGAGAAACGCCGGCAGCGCCAGGCATAGGCAATAGAGCCAGCCCCGCCGCACGACGGAGCCGCGCCGCCCGCGACGATGCTGTTCAGAGGCCATATTTCTCGATGCGGCGATAGAGGGCGGCGCGGCTTAGTCCCAGCGCTTCAGCCGCCTGCGAGATGTTGCCCGTGCAGCGGCGCATGACCTTGCGGATGAGCAAAGCCTCGACCTCGTCGATGCTCATGTTGTCAAAAGAGGGAACCGCGCCGCGTGCGGGCGTCACGGCGAGATTGGCCGGCTCAATCTCCTCGCCGCGGGCGAGGAGCACGGCGCGCTCCACGGCGTGCTCGAGCTCGCGCACGTTGCCGGGCCAGGGATATTGCATCATCTGCTGCATGGCGGAGGCCGAGAAGCCGGTGACCTGCTTGCGATAGCGGGTGCGATTGCGATTGAGGAAGTGCGCGGCGAGCAGGGGAATATCTTCGCGGCGCTCACGCAGCGGCGGCAGGTGAATTTCTACGGTGTTCAGGCGGAAGAGCAGATCCTCTCGAAACGCGCCGGTCTTCGCTTCTTCATGCAGGTCGGCGTTGGTGGCGGAGAGCACGCGCACATCGACGCGGCGGGTCTGCGAACTGCCCACGCGCTCCAGCTCGCCGTTCTCAAGGACGCGAAGGAGCTTGGCCTGCTGGCGGATGGGGACGTTGGCGATCTCGTCGAGGAAGAGGGTGCCGCCGTTGGCGAGCTCGAAGCGGCCGATGCGATCGGTGCGCGCATCGGTGAATGCGCCTTTGACGTGGCCGAAGATTTCGCTCTCGAAGGTGCCCTCGGGCAGGCCGCCCGCGTTCACCGTGACCAGCGCCGCGCGCGAGCGGGGCGAGGCGGCGTGGAGCAGCCTGGCGACGATCTCCTTGCCGGTGCCGTGCTCGCCGGTGATGAGGACGTTGGCGCCGGAGGGGCCGACCTGCGCGATGAGCTCGAGGACGGGCCTCATGGAGGGCGCGCCGGCGACGAACTCCGGCATGCCTTCGGCGCGCAGCAAGCGATTTTCAAGCTCCAACTGGCGGGCGCGGCGCAGGGCCTGATGCAGCTCGGCGTGGACGCGGATGAGCGAGACAAGGCGCTCGTTCTCCCAGGGCTTCTGGATGAAGTCGCGCGCGCCGCGCTTGATGCTTTCGACGGCAAGATCGATGTTGCCCCAGGCCGTCATGACGATGACGGGCAGGCGCGGATCGATCTCCTTGAGGCGGGCGAGCAGGTCGAGCCCCTCCTGCCCGGAGGTGGTGTCGCGGGTGTAGTTGAGGTCGATGAGGACGACGTCGTAGTCGCTCTGGCCGAGGGCCTCAAGCAGCAACTGCGGAGAGCGCACCGTCTCGACGTGAACGCCCTGGGGCTCGAGCAGCAGTTCGACAGCCTCGAGGATGTGGGGTTGATCGTCGGCAACCAGAACGCGAATCTTTGGCGGCTTGCGTGGGTCTGTCATTCGTGCTCCGGTTGCCTGCTATTGCTGGGCCGTCCGCACCACGCCGGATTGGGCGTCGGCGATGGAGATGCCGTAGTCCTCGAGCACCGAACCGGTGGCGCGCCGCACTTCGATGCGGGCTTTCTCGTAGGCGGTTTCGGCGGCCACCAGCGTGGACTCGGCGACGGCCAGATCGTGCTCGGAGGAGAGGGTCTGCTGGTTCGACCCCGCGCCGAGCTTCTGCTCCTTCTGCATAATATCCAACGTCTTCGCGGCCAGGTCGCGAGCTTCGCGCGCGGCGGCCACGCGGCTGGCGCCCTGCTCCAAAGCATAACGCGCGTTGCGCACTTCAATGCGGATGCTCTTCTTCAGTTCCTCCGCGTAGACCTGCGACTGGCGGTACTCGAGCTCGGTGCGGTACTGGTCGGCCTTGGCGATGCGGTTGCGCAGCGGGATGTTGAGGCTGAGGCCAAGCTGATATTCGGGCGCGGTATTGTTGAAGGTGCTTTGCAATGCGCCGCCGTAGCTCTGCGGCACGGTGCTGGTGAGCCCGCCGAGCGCGAGGTTGGGGCTGGTTTGGCCGGCCAGGCCGGTGCCGGCGTAGAGGCCATAGGCGTTGAGCGTGGGCAGCAGGGCGTTGCGCGCGGTCTTGCGGCTGAGCTCGCGATTTTTGAGGTCGAGCGCGGACTCCTGCAGCTCGGTGCGGCTGGTGAGCGCGCGATCGATCATGGCCTGCACGGGCTCTGAGGGCGTTGCGAGGTCCGCGCCGATGTGATCGGTGGGCACCACGGGCATCTCTTCGAGAACGGGATCGTCGAGCGAGCGGGTGATCGCGTTCTTCATGTAAAGCTCTTGCAGTTCGAGGTTGGTGCTGGCCACGGTGAGGTCCTGCTGGCGCTCCGCGAGATCGCCCTCGGCCTTGAGCACGTCCATCTCGGGGATGGCCTGGAGCTCGAGCTGCTTCCTGCTCTTGTCGAGCGTGTCCTGGGCGAAGTCGACGGAGCGCTGGCCGACCTGCTCGGTCTCATAAGCGCTGACGAGATCCCAGTAGATGTCGCAAATCTGCGTAACGGTGGCGATGACCTGGGCGCGGAAGGCGATGCCGGAGATTTTTTGATTGGCGCGCGCGATGCGCAGAAAGCGCAGGTTGGGGCCGATGCCGAAGCCGGCGAGCAGGGGCTGGGTGACGACGGCCTCCACCTTGGAATTGATCGCGGGGCTGAGTATGTCGAAGATGCCGTTGGTGGTCTGGCGGCCGTTGATCCAGTTGACCTGGAGACTGGTGCCGGTGACGAAGTTCTGGCTATAGCCGACGTTGCCGTAGATGCTGTTGACCTTGTAGACGTTGACGCCTTC
>DASQSP010000105.1:0-3069 GCA_035642355.1 Occallatibacter sp. | reverse complement strand
TCGAAACCGCCGAATCCGAAGAGGACCGGATCATGGCGTTCCTTCTCTTCAACGGAGTTTTCGAGTCCTCCCTGCGCATGCTCTCGCCCTTTATGCCCTTCATCACCGAAGAGATCTGGCACGCGCTCTATGATGGGCAGCCGCCGGCGCGCTCGATCGCGCTGATGCCGTATCCCATCTCTGCGCCGGGGAATATCGACCAGGCGGCGGAGCGCGACATGGCGCAACTGCAGGCGCTTATCGTCGCTGTGCGTTCCGCACGCAAGGATGCGGGCGTCTCCGAGCGCGAACCGGTCCCCATCCTGCTTCGCACCAGCGACGCCTCGGTCTTCCAGCAAAATCTCGCAACCATCCAACGGCTCGCGCGGGTCACGACGCTTGAAGTCGTCGATCAGCTGCCGGATGGCCTGGCGCACCGCGCCACCCCGGCCTTCGATGTCGCCGTCGTGTACGAAAAACCCGTCGACACAAAGGCCGAGCGCGAGCGCCTGACCAGGGACTTCGCGAAGCTGCAAAAGGAAAAGGAAAGCAGCGACCGCCAGCTCGCGAACCATGCCTTCCTCGCCAAAGCTCCGGCAGAGGTCGTCGAAGGCATCCGCCGCCGCAACGCGGAGCTGACCGCGCTCATCGAGCGCACCCGGGCCGCGCTGGACGGCCTTCCCCCGGAATAAATGCTGCCCGTTCTCAGTGGTTGAAGTTGTAGGTCAACTGCACACCGCGCCCGTTCGGCGTATCGACCATGGAGAACGAGTAGCTGCGGCTCGGCTCGCCGCGCTTGTTCACTACATATCCGCCAATCAGGTAGCCGAACGTGCTACCCACCAGTACATCGGACGGGAAATGCTCCCGCGCCAACACACGCGACACACTCACAGTCGTCGCCAGCCCATACACCACCAGCCGTGTGCGCCAGCCTGGATAGCGATTCGCCACCACGTGCGCAAAGCTCCAAGTGAGGATGGCATGATTCGACGGCATCGATTGGCCGTCCGGCCAGGTCGAGGTCCCATGCGGCCAGAAGCGCCCCGTCCCATCCCCTTGTCTGGGTGTCTGGCGGTCGGTCGCATACTTCAAGCCTTCGTTCAGAATCAGCGAATCCGCCATCGCCTCACCGGCAATCACCGCGGTCTGCTTCAGATAGTCGTCTTGGCGCACAAAGCCGGCAGCATATCCCGCCACGATGCCCGCGACCGGCGCATACACGCCCGCGTCCGAAACATTGCGAAAGTCGTCCTCCCTCTGCGGGTGAACGCCCAGGCTGCGTATCGCGTGTGCGTCGTAGTCGATCGCCACGCCCGTCGCCAATCCAAAGGGCGCGATCCACAGCAGATCGCTGGCCCGCGCATGGAGCGGGCTGGTCAGGATGCTGCCTTCATCCTCAAGAATGTGCCGTACGCACACACCCAGCGCGGTGGCCTGGCACTCGTCCCGCTGCGGCGACACCTGCGCCTGCAATGCCAGAGGCGCACACGCCACCAGAAACAAAAGGACCCCTCGAAGAAGCATCCACTTATCCTACCTGCCGTTTTCTGAAGCCTGCCGTTTCCTGAAGCTGGCTCAAGCCTTCTCAGGCCAACGCGGCGTATCATGAGAATGCGTATGGACTGGAAGAGTAAGCGAGTCGAGGCCATCCTCGAACATGCCCTGCTGGAAGATCAGGCGCTCAAAGACATTACAACGGCGTACACCATCGACCCCAAGCTGCGGGCGTCCGGCACCATCGTCGCCAAGGAGGAGTGCGTCGTCTCCGGGCTGGGCTGCATTCCCCGTTTTCTGGAGATCTACTCACGCCTCAGCCATGCCTCCGGACGCGCGCATCCAGTCCGCTACGAGGTCGTCCATCATCCGGAAATCTTCGATGGAGTGCGCGTCAAACGCGGGCAGTCGGTTGCCGTCGTCCGCTCCACTGCCCACGTCCTGCTCTCCTGCGAACGCGTCATACTCAATCTGATGCAGCGCATGAGCGGCATCGCCACCATCACCCGCCGCTATGTCGACCAGGTGCAGGGCACCAAGGCAAAGGTGCTGGACACGCGCAAGACTGTGCCCGGGCTGCGTCTGCTGGACAAATACGCCGTCTCCTGCGGCGGCGGCGAGAACCATCGCCTGGACCTCTCCGACAGCATCCTCATCAAGAACAATCACATCGCGCTTGGCGGGGGCATCCGCAAGGTACTTTCGGCAGCGTTTGCAGCGCGCAAGCCCGGTCAGCGCGTGCAGGTGGAAGTCCGCAACCGCAAAGAGCTCGAACAGGCCATGGAAGGCGGCGCGGAAGCCATCCTGCTCGACAACATGACGCCCGCCGAGGTGGCAGCCTCGGTCAAGCTCATCCACGCCCGCGGTCTCAAGGTGCCCGTTGAGGCCTCCGGCGGCATTCAGCTGGACACAATCCGCAAGTACGCCGAAGCCGGCGTCGACTTCATCTCCTCCGGCGCGTTGACCCACTCCGCCTCCGCCGTCGATCTCAGCATGCGCATTGCGGCGGAAAGTTAAGCTCATGTCCCCGACCATTCCTTTGATCGCCGACGCCTTCGAACTCGATGCGCTCCACCGCGAACTCACCGGCACGCCCTTCGCCGGCAAGGTCCGCCACTTCCCCACCATCGAGTCCACCAACACGCTCGCCATGCGCGAGGCGGAGCAGGGTCAGGAGAGCGGCGCCGTCTACCTCGCCGACGAGCAGACCGCTGGTCGTGGCCGCGGTGCGCACGAATGGCACTCCGCTGCCGGCTCCGGGCTCTATGTCAGCGTCCTGTTGCGCCCGGCGATCGCGCCGGCAGATATTCTCTGGCTGTCGCTCGCCGCCGGCCTCGCGGTACAGGCTGCTGTCCGCGACGTCACCTCGCTCGCGCCGGACATTCGCTGGCCCAACGACCTGTTGCTCTCCGGCCGCAAGATGGGTGGCATTCTCACCGAGCTCAACGCCGAGGTCACACGCGTGCGCCATGCCGTCATCGGCATCGGCCTCAACGTTCATCAGCCGTCGTTCCCCCCAGAGCTAGCATCGCTCGCCACTTCGCTCAAGCTCGAGATCGGCAGGGACTGGTCGCGCCAGAAGCTGCTGGCAGC
>DASQSP010000104.1:0-12184 GCA_035642355.1 Occallatibacter sp. | reverse complement strand
GGGAGAAGACAACCCTCTTCCTAATTGCTAGCCGGCGGTGCCGGCGGCGCCACGGCCGTGCTCTTCGCCGGCTCCAGTCCCGGAATCACCGGAGCCGCATTCACACGGCCCACCGCCGCATCGTTCAGGTTGATGCCGTAGTGCTCCATGGTCGTCGCCAGAACCTGATAGAGCAGCGCGCGGTCCTTGGCATACGTCAGCCGCGCCGTAATCAGAGTGTTCTCCGCGTTCGCCAGGTTGCGCTCCTGCAGCAGCACATTAGCCGTTGTCGAAGCACCCAGATGCAGCTTCTTCTGCTCCGCGTCCAGGCTCTGCTTCGCGTAGTCCTCTGCGGCAATCCCCGCCTCCACCTGCGCCCGGTCATTGGTCAGCGCGTATTGCTGCGCCACCACCTGGATACGGACCTGCGTATACAACTGCTCCAGGTGCATCTCCGCCTGCCGGTACTCGATCAGCGACCGCGCCTGGTCCGCCTGCGCCGTCCGGTTGCGCAGTTGGATATTCACGCTGAAGCCCACGCCCTTGTCCGGCGAACTGCTGTTCACCAACGTGCTCAGCACAGTCGGATAGCCGCTTTGGGTGGTCGACGCGCAACTCTGGTTGCCAAAGACGCAAGCAAAGTTCGGCGCGCCGCCAATGCCCTGCGCGCCGTAGAAACCATAAACATCCAGGCTCGGCAGCAGCGCATTCTTCGCGCCCCGCAGCGTGATCTCATCCTTCTTGATCGAGAGCACCGCCTGCTCCAGCTCCGGCCGGTTCCTGAAAGCCACCTGCGCCAGTTCGTCCGGCGTCTGCTTCTCCTCCGCCAGCGGTTCCAGGTCCACCCGGTCCGTGGGAACAATCGGCGCAGCCACCAGCGCCGGGTCGTTCAGGCTGCGCGCAATCGCCTGCTTCAAAATCAGTTGCTGATAGTTCAGATTGCTCTCCGAGCTGATCAGCGACTGCTTGTCCGTGGCCACCGTCGAGTCCGCATTCACCACGTCCAGCGGGGCCATCGTCCCGATCTCCAGTTGCTTGCGCGTATCGCTGTCCACCTGCGTGCTCTGGCCAAGCGCCTGCTGCTTGGCCTGCACATCCTCATACGCGCTCACCACCACCCAGTAGATGTTCTCCACCTGGTTGACCGTGGAGAGTATCTGCTGCCGGAAAGTCGAGTCCGTGATCCGCCGGTCGAGAACCGCCTCGTACTCAAAGCGTCTGTTCACCCAGATGCCCGCGCCCTGAAGCAGGTGCTGCGTCACCGTCGCCCTGAAATTCGAGAGCAATTCCGGGCTAAAGCTGCTGAATCCGTCGGTCGTAATGCGGCTGTTGTTCCACCCCACCTGCAGTTGCGTGCCCGGCGCAAATCCCTGCGCATAGGTAAAGTTGTACTGATCGGTGTTGGTAAACTGCCGCGGCACAAACGGGCTGGACTGTGGCTCTGTCGCCCGCTCCAGTTCAATCGCGCCCGTCACCAGCGGGTCACGCGCTTCCGGGGTGGGTCCCGCGCCGTCCGTGCTCAGCACAATGCCCGAGCTGCCGGTTGTCGCGCCGCTCACCGTGCCCGGCGCGCCGCTCGCGCTCAGCGTCTGCGACGTGCCGCCCAGCGTGTTCTGCAGCACCGCCGCGCCCACGCCGCGCAGGCTCGATCCCGCCTTGGCGCGCAGAATATCCGTGTCCGCAATGTCCAGGTAGTAGCGCGCAATCGCGATGTCGTAGTTGTTCTCAAGCGCCAGCGCAATCGCATCCGACAGGCTCAGGTAAATCTTCCCGTCCTTCACCAGTTCCTGCAAGCGCACCGAATTGTTGAAGTCCGCCTTGGCAATCGTCGTCGGCCGATACACGTTGATCGGATTGCCCAGAATTCCTCCCGATGGCTTGGAAAAATCCCGCCCCGATTGCCGCAGTGTCAGCGGCTGAGTCTCCGCCGGCACGGGAGCAGCGGGCAGCGTCGAAGCTGCGTTGTTCGGCGTCTGAGTGGGCGCCTGCTGGGCAAATCCGCCGGGCGCGCTCGCCGCCAGCGTCAAGGCGGCCGCCGCCAGGGCGCGCAGCCGGCTTCCCTGCTGCCTTCTTACCGGGTGAGTAGGTGCATCCTTGGTCTTAAACACACGTTCTCCGAGCAAATACATGATTTGTCTCCACGAGTTGCTGGGCATGTGGGGTGCCGTTATTTCAAGACGCCCGAGGCAGGGCCCCAGGCATTTCCTGATCAGAACTTTTGTCACTTTCTTTTCAGACACGTTCTCGCGAACACCTTCAATTGCGAGCCGTCGTCTGGCGCAACTTGCCGCGCTCTTGCCCTGTTTCATACGCAGACGGCCCGCCGTTCGTTCCGCCGCGCCGCAACATGGATTCTTCGCGGCAATCCATCCCGGATTTTCTAGAACTTGTTTCATAAACACGCTTTGTGTCAGGGCACGACTTTAGTCGTGCCGAAAAGGCTCGCGGATTTGAGGGGTTTTAACCCCTGCGAAGCTCCATTTCAGCCACCGCCCCGTTTGGTAGTGGGTCAGTTTGAAACCGTCTTGAAAGGGCACGATCCGCCGCGGCGGATCGTGCCGTAAGGTCGCCGCGGCGACCAAAATGAAATGGGGCTTTAGCCCCTGAGGGATGAGTTGTCGCAAATTGACCCACTGCCCCTGTTTATGAAACAAGCTCTATGAAACCTGAGTATATCCCAGCAGTACCACTGACTTTCCGGCCGATTCCGGTCAATTACCCTATTACCTGTTACCTGAACAGACACCTCAACAGATACCCGTGAGACCTCTCGTGCCATCGCCGCCAGCGCCCCAGCCGGGCTCCCAAACCTGGAAGCTCACCCTCGCCTACGACGGCACCGGCTTCGCCGGCTGGCAGATTCAGCCTGGCCAGGTCACCATCCAGGGCGAACTGCAAGCCGCCCTCGGCCGCGTCACCGGCGAAACGCCCCTGCCCCAGGGCTCCGGCCGCACTGACGCCGGCGTCCACGCCCTCGCGCAGGTCGCCAGCTTCGCCCTCGCCGTCCCCATTCCGCCCGACAACCTCGTCCGCGCCCTCAATCGCACCCTCCCCACATCCATTCGCATCCTCGAAGCAAGAATCGTGCCGGCAACGTTTCACGCCCGCCACTCCGCCATCGCCAAAACCTACGAGTACCGCGTGCTCCCCGCCGCCTCGCTAACCTGTTCGCCCTTTCTCGCGCGCTACGTCTACGCCTGCTCCCGTCCCCTCGACCTCGCCGCCCTCCACGCCGCCGCCGCGCACCTCCTCGGCAAACACGACTTCCGCAGCTTCGCCGCCAACGACGACGACCTCACCGCCCGCGATGCAGACGACAACGCCGAGCCCCGCTCCACCGTCCGCACCATCCATAGCTCTGCCTGGGAAGAACGCCCCTCCGAAGCCGGCACTCTCCTCGTCTATCGCGTCCGCGGCAACGGCTTCCTCCATCACATGGTCCGCAACCTCGCCGGCGCCATGATCGACATAGGCCGCGGCTTTCAATCCGCCGGCGCCATTCCCGCCATCCTCGCCGCCCGCTCCCGCTCCGCCGCCGGACCCACCGCCCCCGCCCGCGGCCTCTTCCTCCACTCCGTCGAGTACGGCCCGGACAACCTGCCCGCCGAATCCCTCCCTGGCTCGCCTCAATCCGCGCTAGACTGAATTCAGTCCTTTAGGAGTTCGCATGCGCCTCTCCACGCAGATCAAGCCCATCAGCTACATCAAGGCCAACGCCGCCGAAGTCCTCGATCGGCTCGCCGAGGACCGCGATCCCATCGTCATCACCCAGAATGGCGAGGCCCGCGCCGTCCTCATCGATGTCCACACCTACGAGCAATCGCAGCAGACGCTGGCCCTCTTGCAGATTCTCGCTCTCGGCCGCCAGCAGGTAGCCTCCGGCCGCACCTATCTCCTTGCCGACGCCGTCGCACGCATTCGCAAGAGCCAGCCACTCGTCGCCGCCGACAAGCCTGCTCGTAAACCCACTCCACGCCGCGCGAAATGACCCACGCCGTCCACATCACCCACGCCGCGGCTCGCGACCTCGAAGACATCTACAACTGGATTGCCGAACACGATTCCCCCGCAAAGGCAAACTACGTTCTCGACCGCCTCGTCAAAGCCGCCGAAAGCATTGCCGCCCTACCCCATCGCGGCTCGCGTCCCGACGAACTACCCGGCGGCGCCGCAGGCGAGTTCCGCCAGGTCTTCTTCAAGCCCTACCGCGTGATTTACGAAGTCACGGGCCGCAATGTCATCATTCACCTCATCGCCGACGGCCGCCGCAGCCTCCAATCTCTCCTCCTGCGCCGCCTCACGGACCGCTGACCACCCCTGCTAACCTGAAGCCACCGGTATGCCGCTCCTCACTCGCAAGACGGCCTTCTCCCGCGTCACCGCCATCGCCGCGCGCCGCGCCGTCCATGCCGCCTTCGCCTGGATGCACAACAACCCGCGGACCATCATGGATTGGCAGGCCCGCCTCGTCGCCATTCCCGCGCCGCCCTTCGGCGAGTCAGCCCGCGCCACCGTCATCGCAGAAATCTTCGCCAACATCGGCCTCGGCGACATCGCCACCGACTCCATCGGCAACGTAACCGCACTCATTCCCGCCGCCCATCTCCCGGCTGAGAGTACGGGCCCTGTAATAGCCCTCTCCGCGCATCTCGACACCGTCTTCCCCGCCGCCACACCCATCCATCCCATCGTCGTCCGCGAAGACGCTGTCCTCCGCCTCACCGCGCCCGGCGCCTGCGACAACGGCGCAGGCCTCGCCGCGCTCGTCGCACTCGCACAAGCGATCATTCACGCGCAGGTCGAGCTGCCCGTTCCGCTCGTCATCCTCGCCAACGTCGGCGAAGAGGGCGAAGGCGATCTCCGCGGCGTTCGCCATTTTTATCAGTCGAGCCCCTACGCCGGCCGCGTTGCCGCGCATGTTGTCCTCGATGGCGCAGGCGCGGACTCCGCCGTCACGCAGGCCGTCGGCAGCCGCCGCTTCCAGGTCACCGTCACCGGCCCCGGCGGCCACAGCTTCACCGATGCAGGCACGCCCAACCCCATCGCCGCGCTCGCCGCCGCGCTCGCCGTCGTCGCTGAAACGCCGCTCTCCATCGAGCCCCGCTCCACCCTCAACCTCGGCACCATCCACGGCGGCACCAGCGTCAACTCCATCCCCGAGTCGGTCTCCGCCTCCATCGACTTCCGCTCCACCAGCCCCGACGAGCTCGTCCGCCTCGAGGTCGCCCTGCATCGCGCCGTCGAAGACGCCATCGATCGCGCCAACACCCATGCGCAGCCCACGCGCAGCCGCGGAGCCCTCGGTTTTTCCATTGACAAAATTGGCGACCGCCCCGCCGCGCAGCTCCCCAATGACGCGCCGCTGCTAGAAACCCTGCGCGCCGTCGATCGTCACCTCAACCTGCGCACCGATCTCCGCCTCGGCTCCACCGACGCCAACATCCCCATCGCCCGCGGCCTGCAAGCCATCTCCATGGGCGCGGGCGGCGAAGGCGGCGGCGCGCACACCCTAGCCGAGTGGTACACCGACAAGGACCGCGAGCTAGGTCTCCGCCGCATCCTTCTGCTCCTGCTAGCCGCCGCCGAGTGGGCCGCAGAACAGTAGCGACCACGCGGAGCCTGACCGCAGCACTGGGTGCCCCCGGTCCCTAGCTGTTCAGTACCATGACATCCTTTACACATTGTCTCTGGACATCCTTTACACTTCCGGCGGGTGGCCCGATCCCGATGGCATTTCAACTCCACTGAGGGTGCCCCCGGTCCCTCGCTTTTGGGGACCGGGGATAAGAAACTCACCCCCACAACTGACGGGTTTCCTCTTGGAGGATCCTCGCAAAGGCAGGTGGCTCGGTTAACGATTATGTCATGTGACTGCCAAGCCGAGGGCTTTCTAGCTAAGCCTCTCGAAGCGGCTCACGCACAGTTACCAGCCATCCGATTCAGAATTTCACCAGAATGGCCCCTGTGATGCGGTTCTCGCTCCTCACGAGGTCCGGAGTGAATCCGGGCACAAGTGAGCCGGCCGCGCCGGTGTTGCCTCCCGCCGGCGTCACGCCGCCCGGGCCAGCGAAGTACGGCACGTCGGCGGCGCGGTGGTTGTACTCGAGACGCCAGGTGATGTACTGGCTGGGCAAATAGTCCGCGGTAACCGAAGTATCCCATGCCTTGAATTTGTCGCCCGGATTCTCCGTGAAGTACGGAGTTCCAGACGCCGCTGTAGCTCCATTGATCGGCGGCAGCAGCACCAGATAGCGGCCCGGATTGTTGATGCGGCCGGTGCCCAGCGTCAGTCCGAAGAGGTCTCTGTCGAACCACAGGCGGTTGTAGGCCATGTAGCCGAGGAAGCTCTGCTTGGGAGCAAGAACACCATTCTTGATGGAGTTGCCCGCACAGCTTACGCCGCCGCCGTGCTCGCAGCCCGCATCGCCGGTGAGCGTGAAGGCAGCTTTGTCGATCAAGCGGTAGGGGCTGTCATAGTACTTGTACTCGATGCTGTCGTCGGTGTGATAGCGGACGCGGCCCGGCGTATTCAGAACGTCTTCGCCAAGCCCGTACTGGTTGCCGAGAATCTCGAGTTTGCCGTTGGGACGCCACAGAATCTGACCGCCGACACCGGGGCGGTTATTGAATTTGCCGTAGGATTGCCAGCCGTTGACAAACCACGGTTCGATCTTTAACTTCGCTGTCGGAAACCACTGCACGCGCACACCGTCGAAGAACCAGGGTGTGTTAGATGAAACGTACGAAGGCTGATAGGCCCAGTTATCGAATTGGTAAAATGAGAACAGGCCGACATAGGAGAGGAACAGGCCGGCATCGACGTTGAGGCCATGCTGCACATTGAAGTGATAACCGGCATTGGCCTCCGCCACATAACGATAGGCGTTCGCAAGGTTAAACTGTCCGCGCGCTGAGCTGGCGTCGTTAGCCGGTATGGCCGTGGAGTAAAGGCCGAGCTGGCTCAAAACGCGGGCATGCACATTGTTCAAGTGTAAGTCGCCGCCGATTCCAAGATCCGTCAGTGTCACCTCATTGGCCCGAAAGACTTCGCTCGATCCAACAATGGTGTCGTCGTGCGGATGGCGGAAGTCGTAGGTATAACTCACATCGGAGCGAAACTCCGGGGTAAAGAATTTGGTTGCATACGGTGTGTCCTTGGTGCGGGGGTTGCCGTTGAGCCAGGTGAAGTCGGCGAAGGCGAAGGGCGCTGAGTGTGGATTCGAGGGGTCGGTTGTCACCGCCTCCTCTTCCGAAGCAGCTGGAGGAGGAGCAGAAATAGCTGCGGATGGAGTAGTGGGTTTCGCGGTCGTGATGTTATGGGCCTCTGGCCGAGTGGAGTTCGCTTGCTTCAGCTCCATCAACTCTTTTTGCAACTCTTCGAGCTTATCTTGCAGTTGCTGTATCTTCCGGTCTTGTAGAGTCTGGGCATCGGTATTCACGACTGCGCTCTGCTGATTGGGCAAAACGGTCTGAGCTCCTATATCTCTTGCCCCGAGACTTATCCCTGGTAATATCAACGCCAGCATAAATACCTGATGAATGTGCGGCCTGCTTATTTTGTTCACGCTACTTCTCCATTGTCCATGGCTTCTGCAAATAGAATTCCGTTTCATTGCAAGCCAGACCACCATGAAGATAGCAGCGACGTAGTAAATACCTTATAAGCAAGACATAAGGAAGTTATATACAGCCGGGTGCCGGGGGGGGCCGATCCCGATCGTGTTTCAACCCCGCTGAGGGTGCCCCCGGTCCCTCGTCCGCCGCGGCGGAGGGACCGGGGATGTAACCACCACACGCAGTGCTCTGTTAAACTCCGCGCATGCGCGCACCATCCGGCATCGTCCTCGCTCTCACTCTCACGGCCTCGCTCGCCGCGCAATCCATCCCCACCCATCACGGCCCCGCCAGGCGTACCCTGCCCCCGCCGCGCGTGCAGTTCGTGCCGGAGATCATCTTCTTCAACGGCGTCATCTACACCGGCAGCGGCCTCGCCGAAGACAAGCCCGAAACTGTGCAGGCCATCGCCATCGGCGGCGGCAAAGTCCTCGCCATCGGCACAAACGATGCGGTCACGCGCCTCGCCGGACCCAAAACCATCCTCCACGACCTCGACTCGGCCCACTCCAGCACCTACATCTTCCCCGGCTTCAACGACGCGCACACCCACCTCGGCTCGGCCGGCCAAACCAAGCTCAACGTCGACCTCACCGGCGCAAAATCCCTCGCCGCCATGCTCGCTAAAGTCAAGACCTACGCCGATGCCGCGCCCGCCGGCCACTGGCTCACTGGCGGCAACTGGGATCACACTCTCTGGGCCAGCAAGACTCTGCCCACCCGCCAGGATCTCGACAAAGTCACCGGCGGCCACCCCGCATTCCTCGGCCGCATCGACGGCCACATCGCCCTCGCCAACACCGCCGCACTTCAGGCCGCGGGAATCACCGGCACAACCGTCCCGCCGCAAGGCGGGGCAATCGATCTGGATTCCTCCGGCCAGCCCACCGGCATCCTCCGCGAATCCGCGCAGGGACTCGTCAACAAAATCATCCCGCCGCCATCGCCCGCCGAGCGCCGCCGCGGCCTCGACCTCGCCATCGCCGACGCCCTCTCCCACGGCGTCACTTCCGTTCAGGACTTCAGCAACTGGGACGACTTCCTCACCTTCGAGCAGATGGAAAAAGAGGGCGCGCTTCATCTGCGCATCTCCGAGTGGCTGCCCTTCAAGGCCCCGCTCGCCGACCTCATCAAAATGCGCGCCCATCACGACGCCAACGACCCCATGCTCCACACCGGCTTCCTCAAGGGCTTCATGGATGGCTCGCTCGGCTCGCGCACCGCCGCCATGAAAGCCCCCTACACCGACGACCCCGGCAACACCGGGCTGCCGCAGTACACACAGACCCAGCTCAACCCGATGGCCCTCGAACGCGCCAAGGCCGGCTTCCAGCTCGGCTTCCACGCCATCGGCGACAGGGCCAACGCCATGGCACTCGACGCATACGCGCAGCCCGGCATCTCGACTACCGCCCGCAACCGCATCGAGCACGCCCAGGTCGTAGACCCTGCCGACATCCCGCGCTTCAAGCAGCTTGGCGTCATCGCATCCATGCAGCCCAGCCACCTGCTCACCGACATGAACTGGGCCGAAGCCCGCCTCGGCCCGCAGCGCGCCGCCTACTCCTATGCGTGGAAGGCATTCCTCGACGCCGGCGTTCCTCTCGCCTTCGGCACCGACTATCCCGTCGAGCCCATCACGCCCTACCGCGGCCTCTACGCCGCCGTCACGCGCATGAACGAAGCCGGCACCAGGACCTACTTCCCGCAGAACAAACTCACTCGCGGCCAGGCCCTCTACGCCTACACGCAGGGCTCCGCCTACGCCGAGTTCGCCGAGAAACACAAAGGCAAGCTCGTCCCCGGCTACGACGCCGACTTCATCCTCGTCGACCGCAACCTCTACACCGTCGGCGCGCCGGCCATCCTGCAAACCCATGTCATCGCCACCTGGGTCAGCGGCCAGCCCGTCTACACCGGCGCCGCCACGCCGTAACAGGTGGTGGTGGAAATCTGGTTTTGAAAGGGCACGATCCGCCGCGGCGGATCGTGCCGTAAAGAGCATGGAATGAAGAGGGCTTTAGCCCCTGAGGGATGCTTTTGCGGAGAATTTGACTTCCACCCCAGGCTGCTAAGCCGCTCCCCGCAATCTGCAAGAATCACATCACATGAAGCTCCGCGCCTATCTGCTCATGGTGTTCGTCGTCGCCGTTTGGGGCTCGACCTTCGTGCTCATCAAGGGCGCGCTCGCAGACGCCACGCCTGCCGCCTTCAATCTCACACGCATGGCGCTGGCCTTCGCGTTGCTCGCCGTCGTTTATCACCGCTCCTGGCGCGGCATCCATCGCGGCCAGCTCGCCGCCGGAGCCGTTGTAGGTCTCTGCCTCGCCGCCGGCTATCAGTTCCAGACCATCGGCCTCGTCCGCACCACGCCCTCCAAATCCGCCTTCATCACCGGACTCGTTGTCGTGCTCGTCCCGCTCTTCTCGGCCATTCCCGGCCTGCGTCCGCCCGGCGCGCGCGCCCCGCGCTGGAACGCCTGGTTCGGAGCGCTGCTGGCCTTCATCGGCATCCTGCTGCTCACCGCGCCACCCGCCGCCCACGGCAGCGCCCTCGCGTTCCTGCCCGATCTCTCCTCCATCAACCTCGGCGACATCCTCACCTTCGGCTGCGCCATCGCCTTCGCCTTTCACTGCATCGCGCTCAGCCACGTCTCGCCGCGCATTCCCTTTCAGCCCCTCGCGCTGCTGCAAATCGGCTTCTGCACCCTCTTCATGGCCGCCAGCCTGCCCTTCATCGGGCACCCGCACATCCACTGGTCGCCGCGCATCTTCGTCGCCCTCTTCATCGCCGCCGCCCTCGCCACCGCCGCGGCATTTTCGATTCAGAGCTGGGCGCAGTCCATCCTGCCCTCCACGCACATTGCTCTGCTGCTGACCCTGGAGCCGGTCTTCGCCTGGCTCACATCCTTCCTCGTCACCGGCGAGCGCCTCGCCCTTGTCCCCGCCATCGGCGCCGTGCTCATCCTCGCCGGAATCGCCCTCACCGAGCTCGTCCCGCAACCCCACCTCCCCACCGCCCACGAAGCCTAGTCCCTCAGTCCCTTAGTCCCTCAGTCCCTCAGTCCCTAGTCCCCAGTTCTCGCCTCTCGTAGGGATCGCGATGCCGGGCGATTGCACGGGCCAAAACCACTCTTCACCGCTTACCTGCGTCTAATTCACGCAGAGGGTAAACGTGTTCCTCGCGCACGCCAGCCGTTATACTGAAAAGGGCGTTTTGAAAGCTCCGGCTAGCTGAGCCGGCGAACCCCACGAGGTTTTTCGATCTATGAAATCGTTCTTTGAACGGCTGCGCTCCCGCCGTCTCACTTCGGCGTTTGTCATGTTGGCCACTCTTTCGGCTGCGATTGTGTTCGGCTCCTTCGCCGCGCACGGCGTCCGCGGGCAGGAAAAGCAAAACGACAGCTCCGACGCCACGCCCCTGCACGTCGTTAACTCGACCGTCGCACCCAATGAGTTCGTCAAGATCGCCAGGGAAGTCGGGCCCGCCGTCGTCAACATCAACACCGAGACGCTGCCCAGGCAGTCCAACGTCCAGCGCCGCAATCCCCACGGCCTGCAGCAGATCCCCGCGCAGCCCAACGGCGGCGGCGACGACGATGACGACCAGAACGGTGGCCAGCAGCCGCAGAACCCCGACGACTTCCAGAACTTCTTCAAGAAGTTCTTCGGCGGTCAGGCGCCCGATCAGGGCGAAGGCGAAGACGACGGCCAGGTCCGTGAGTCGCTCGGCTCCGGCTTCATCGTCGATTCCAAAGGCTACATCGTCACCAACAATCATGTGATCGAGAAGGCCGACAAGATCTACGTCAAGCTCTCCACCGACGATCCCGACAGCCCCGATCACGGCCGCCCCGCGCGCGTCATCGGTTTCGACAAGGCCACCGATCTCGCCGTCATCAAGATCGACACCGACAAGCCGCTGCCCACCGTCAAGCTCGGCAACTCCGACTCCACCCAGGTAGGCGACTGGGTCGAAGCCATCGGGAGTCCGTTCGCGCTCGCCCAGACCGTCACCGCCGGCATCATCTCCGCCAAAAACCGCACCATCGAGCCCGGCGCCAGCGGCCAGTTCCAGCACTTCATCCAGACCGATGCGGCCATCAACCCCGGCAACTCCGGCGGCCCGCTGCTCAACATGAACGGCGAAGTCATCGGCGTCAACACCGCCATCTTCACCCAGTCGGCCGGCTATGAAGGCATCGGCTTCGCCATGCCGTCCAACACCGTTGTCTCGGTCTACAACGACCTCATCGGCCCCAGCCACAAGGTCACGCGCGGTTCCATCGGCATCCAGTTCCGCCAAAATCTCTCCAGCTCCGTCTATCGCGTCTACGGCTTCAAGAGCGGCGTGCTGGTGCAGCAAGTAACGCCTGGCCAGCCGGCCGACAAAGCCGGCCTCAAGGCCGGTGACATCATCACCACCATCGACGGCCGCGCCATCAAGGATGGCGACGATCTGGTCAATGAGATCGCCAATCGCCGTCCCAACTCCACCGTTCGCCTTGGCTTCCTGCGCGACGGCAAGTCCTCCGACACTACCGTGACCATCGGAGACCGCGACAAGGTCTTCGCCGCGCTCAACGGCCCTG
>DASQSP010000103.1:0-4955 GCA_035642355.1 Occallatibacter sp. | reverse complement strand
AAAGGCTGATTGCCTGATCTCGGTATTTGGTTGATGCCAGACAATGTACGTGACGGTATATTTGAAGACCTCTTGATGGCCGCTTTGCCACGCAACCACGAAACCTATATCGGCAGCGTCGTTGACAGAGCAAAAGTCGATGATATCGCAAGTTTTCGGGACGTCGAGCGCTCAAAAGCCATCATCAAGACTCACATAGCTTGGCAAGACCCCACCAAGAAGAACATTGGCGAAGCAATCTCCGCACACTTCGATGGGTTAATCCCTGCCTGTGATCAGTTGCTGACATGGCTCCGTCGATTGTTTATCGATGAAATAACGACCGCCTAAACCGTCCCGTTGCCGCCGTTCTCCCAGTCCTTCAGGTTCAGGCGCGGGATGGTGAGGAAGGCGTCGCGGGTGCGCACGTACTTGCCCACGCCGTTCATGCGGCCGATGGCGTTCAGCTCCTCGGCTTTGATGTAGGGTCCGGCGGGATCGACGAACTGATCGTCCACGTAGATTGAAACCACGCGCCCCAGAATGATGCGGCTGCGGCCGATCTCGAGCGTGGTGTGCTCGCGGCACTCGAGCGCCGCGTGAGCCTCCGCGATGCGCGGCGTGCGGATGGATTGCGAGGGCGCGGGGGTAAAGCCCGCAATCTCCATCTCGCTGGTCTCGGCGGGGAAATCGACCGCGCAGATATTCATCTTCTGCGCAATGTCCTCGGTGACGATATTGACCACAAACTCGCCGCTGAAGCGGATGTTGCGCGCTGTGTCCTTGGGGACGATGGCGCTGCTGGAGCGGTTGGCCACGCCCACGGCGACGATGGGCGGATCGGTGGTGAGGTAGTTGTAGGCGCTGAAGGGCGCGGCGTTGAGCCGGCCCTGCTCATCCAGGCTGGTGATCAGCGCGATGGGGCGGGGCGCGCACAAACCGACCAGCAGTTTGTAGACCGCCCCGCGCGACGCGGATTCAAGATCGAATTGCAAGCGAAAATCTCCTTATTGTCCAGCAAGTAAATAGTGTTGTGCTCTCCCACCCTAGCCGCAAAAAACGCGGCAAGGATGGGGCACCAAACTTACAGTACCTAATTGCCGGATATCTAGAACTGCCGCGCATGAGAGCAGCATGGGGCAACGGTTGAGCCGCTTTATCTCGCCGGCTTCCACTGCTCCAGAAAATCCGTGACCGCGGAGGACTGCATGCGGCGCATGGAGTTGAACTGGCCGGTCTGCTGGCTATAGAGCAGTTTGCCTTTGTCGGAGACCACGGCCAGAGCAGGCACGCCCTTGGCGAGCGGCACGCCGAAGCGCTCCGCGATGTCAAGGTTCTGGTCGACGTGGCCGATGTTCACGTCCACCAGAACGAAGTTGGCTTCGAGAAGCGGACGATTCGTTTCGTCGTGGAAGTAAATATTCAGCACATGGCAGTCGGGGCACCAGTTGCCGCCGAAGTCGATGAGCACGCGCTTGTGCGTGGCGGCGGCCAATTTGAGGGCGGCGGCAACATCGGCCTTGGCCTGTTCCGGCGCCGGATAAATATCGCCGGTGGCGGAATATGCAGTGGAGACAGCCAGCAGTAGAGCGGCTGCGAGGGACAAAAACGCGCGCATCTTGATCACGGGAAGAACCTCCATCGGTACCCATAACAGTGTGCCATAAGTGCCACGGGGTTTGCCCTATTCGGGGAGTCGCGCGGCGGGCAAGAGGGAGTACCCTGGCGGGAGTACTCTGAAGATGAGATGAGTGAACTGCGCCAACGACTCGAATCGCAGAACTACGCCGACCTGGGCGCCATGATGGAGACCTATGCCCGGGCCGCCGCGAACCTGGCCCGCGAGAGCTTCGAGCAGCGGCTTGACTTCTCCTCGGACTCGATTGACGCGCTCGACGAAGTGCTGGTGCTGGTGGGTGAAAGCCCGGATCTCGACCTCGACTTCGAGGTGCGGCTGTGGGGCGCCTATCTCGGTGCGGTGCTGCGCAGGCGCTATGCCGGCGGGTGGGAGATGACGCAATATCCCGGCGGCGCGGTGGTGGTGCCCACGGTGGAGGTGCGCGGCTCGCGGCTGTTTCCGCTGGTCAAGGTCTATCGCCGCCTGACCATGGGCGATGAGGAAGACCTGCGCAGCTTCTTTTCGATGGCTACCAGCCGCCTTGGTGACCCGGCCAAAGTGAACTAGGGCTGCGCGCACGGCAGCTTTCAGAGATTGTGCGACAATAGTGAGTGAAGAGCGCGGCCTGCCCTATGTGGCGCGCGGAGGATGAAACAATGGGCGATCTATTACAACCAACACACCTGATCGTGCTGGCTGTCGTGGCGTTTCTGCTGTTTGGCGCCAGACGGTTGCCGGAGTTGGGCAAGGGACTGGGCGAGGGACTGAAGGGATTCAAGGAAGGCCTGAAGGGCGTGACCGACCCGGCCCCGACAACCGCGCCGCCCCCGCCCCCGAACTCCACCCCGAGCGACCAGAAGTAAGCGGGCAAACGGCTCGGCGCATCGAGCGCGAGTCCTCGCCGAGAATTCCAGAAATGCGAAAGGCCTGCGGTGTGCGCCGCAGGCCTTTTTGCGTTTCCTGTTGCATCACCTCAGCGCAGGTCGCTGGCCGAGGGGTAATAGCCGTGCTTGGAGGTGACTTCGACGCCCGGCCGCTCCACGCGCACTTCGATTGGGCGGAACTTGCCGTCGTACACCGACTCATGCGTCGCGTAGACCAGCGTGTACTGGGCGCGCGCCTCTTCGGCGATCTTGGCGTAGCTCTTCTCGATGCCGTTCTGGCTGCGTTCGGAGTCCGCCTCGCCGCCCGTGGCGAAGATGTACTTGGACAGCAGGTTGTCGTACAACTGGAAGGGCAGGTGGAAGCGGCTCAAATAGCCCTCGCCCCAGCGCGCCGAGTCGCCCACCAGCGTGCCCCACACGGCGATGTTGTTGGTCTGCAGGTAGCCCAGGACTTCCTTGTAGCTGGCCTTGCTGCCGGCTTCCTTGCCGTCGGAGATCACGTAAATGATGCGCCGCCGTCCCTTGGGCCGCGTGGAAAGCTCCTTGGCTGCCTCCAGAATGGCGTCGTTGAGGGTATGAACTTCCTTGGGAATGGTAACTACGCCGCTGACGCTGCCGGTGGAACCACCGTCCTGCAGGGTGGGGTCGCCACAGTTGCCGTTGATGTGAATATTGCAGCCGCCGCCCAGCGGGCCGCTGTTGTACGGGATCAACTCTTCCTCGCCGGCGGCCTTGGCAATAGCAAGAACGGCGGGCACGCGCGCGCTCTGCGCGCCGGTAAAGCCGGTCCACTCGTGCGCAATGTGGTTGTAGGTAAAGATGGCAATCTCGTCATAGGGCGTGAGCGCGCCCTGGATGGAGCCCATCGAGTTGTTCACCCGCTCCATCACATCGGTGGTTACGCCCTGATCGATGACGAAGGCGATCGAGAGCGGAAACGGATCCACAAAAAACTCTTTCAACGGCATGTAAGTTCCGTTCTCGAAAACCCGGAAGTCGCGCCAGGTGAGGCCCGGAACCAGATTGCCCTTGGAGTCCTTCACGGTGACCGGCACCTCGACGTAGGTCACGTTCAGGCGGAGAATCGTGCCCAGTTCCTGGGCGGAGGGCATTGCCGGTGGAGTGGTCTGAATCTGTTCATGCGGGACGGGCTGCTGGGGCGGCGCCGTTGGGATCGGCTGATCGGCAGATGAGGAACCCGGGCCTGAGCCGGGCGCCCCACTCTCAGTGCCGGCGCCGAGACCGGGCGTGATTGGCCCGGTGGTCACGTTGGTGAGCGGAGCCGTGGCCTGCGGCGCGGGTGCGTCAGGCACGGGAACCGAGGGCTGTTGCTGCTGGGCTGAGACCGCCGCGGACGAGAGCAGTCCGAAACCGAGGCCCACGATCAGCACCTTCGTTTTGAAACCTTGCATCACAGGTCTATCTTCCTCTCACCAAACAACATCCGCCGAAGGCAGCACTGGCCGTCACCCGCTGGCTGCCGGGCCTGATCCGCGCATGCACTGCACTCGACAGAGTATCAGACGCGCTAGCCGCCCGCTGGTTGCTCCAGACACCTTGTGCCGTGGCAGCGTATGCTGCCATTACGGTTGAATTTTCGTCTATTCCAACGAGCATGCCGATCTCTCCGAGAGCCCTTACCTTAAAAACCGCAGCGCTTCTGCTGGCCGTCTTCGCAACGCACCTGGCCTGGGGGCAGCTCGCGCCCTCGCCCGACGCCTCGCCGGTGAGCAACGCACCCCCGCCCCCCGAGGAAGATCAGTCCGTCGCCACCTTCAAGATCGAGGTCAACCTCGTCAACCTGTTCTTCACCGCGAAGGACAAAGGCAACAGTCTGGTTCCGCACCTGACCAGGAACGACTGCTCGGTGACCGAGGACAAGGTTCCGCAGACGCTCAAGAATTTTGCCGCCGAGACCGATCTGCCGCTGACGCTCGGCATCCTGCTCGATACCTCCGGTAGCCAGACGCGCGTGTTGCAGCTTGAAAAGGATGCGGGCAGCCAGTTTCTGGAGCGCGTGCTCAAGCGCCAGGACCAGGCCTTTCTGCTGGGCGTGGACGTGAACGTGGACCTGCTGCAGGACCTGACCAACAGCCCCCGCGAGCTGACCCGCGCCCTCAACAAGGCGGAGATCAATGCCGGCGTGAGCCTGGGCTCCGGGCCGGTGCCCACCGGCGCTGCTCCCCGCGGAACCCTGCTCTACGACGCCGTGGATCTGGCCTCGCGCGTGAAGCTGCGCGAGGAGACCGGGCGCAAGGCGATGATCCTGCTCACCGATGGCGAGGACGAGGGCAGCCGCACCAAGCTCGAGGACTCCATTGCCGCGGCCGAAAGGGCCAACGCCGTGGTCTACGTCATCCTCATTGCCGACGTGCAAAGCTACCTGCAAGCCGGCATCGGCTACTCCGGCTACTCGCCCATGAAGAAGATGGCCGAGGAGACCGGCGGCCGCGTCATCAACGTGGGCAACAACG
>DASQSP010000102.1:0-26396 GCA_035642355.1 Occallatibacter sp. | reverse complement strand
GGACGAGAGCGGGCGCAACAGCCAGCTTGAGAACCACGTCGCCGCGGTACTGTTCGCGCCAGCGCACAACATCGTGCCACTCAGCGGTGTGGGTCTCTTTTTCTTCCGAGGTAAGAGGAAGCGTCGCCGTGAAGTAGATAGAAGCGCCGTCGGGGGCCCAGGCGAAGGCATGCACATCAAGTTCCTCGGTGTAGAGCGGCAGTGCTTCGCCGCCGGTGGCGCGGATAAGCCAGATGCGGCTGGCCTTGTCCGAGTTGCCGTTGGAGTCGCTGGCGGGGTCGCCGTCGGAAGCGGCGTCTTCACCGGGCAGGGCTCGGTCGGAGACAAAGGCGATCCACTTGCCGTCGGGGCTCCACTGCGGGTTCTCTTCGCTGCCGGAGTGGGTGAGCGGCTGCAGGCCAGCCTGCGCGGTCCACAGCCACAGATCGCTGCGATAGACGCTGTTCTTCCAGTCGGGAGCTTCAGTGCCGATCACCGCGGCGGTGCCGTCCGGCGAGAGGCGCGCGTCTGTGATTTCGGTTGTGTTGAGGTATTCGTCGAGCGTGATGGCGGGCTTGCCCTGAGACTGGGCAAGGGCGGGAGCTAGAAACACGGCGAGAGCTGCGGCAACAGAAAAAGACGCAAGGCGCATGACAGAAATATATAGCCGCGGCGCGGCCGTGCGGCGAGAAGCGCGGCGGGCATTGCCATGCGGCCTTGAGACTCTTACACTTTGAACAGGCGCGGAAGTGGTGAAATGGCAAACACACCAGCCTTAGGAGCTGGCGCCCAAAAGGCTTAGGGGTTCAAGTCCCCTCTTCCGCACCAATTCGTTCTTGATACTGGGGCTGAACAGGCTGCGGAAAAACTAAGCCAAAGGACCGTCTTGTAACAGGGCACGAGTTTACTCGTGCCGCAAATGCCGTAAATACTTCGCCGGGCTTCAGCCCCTGCGGCGCTTTCCTCACCGAAAAACTCATTGAGGAGCAACTGCTTTGAAAGGGCACGGCTTCAGCCGTGCCGTAAGCGCCTTGGAACTGTCGGCCTTTAGCCCCTGAGGAATGTTCTTTCTGATTCTCCTGCGATTTTCAGATTTTTTCCGCAGACCGTGAAGCCCCTTTCCTTTTTTTGAAGGCTCAGTGCGGCAAACGTTCATGCTTTCTCATTCGTCGCCCGCCGCGACGGGTGAAAAATAGGGCGCCCAGAGTTCGTGGCGGAGACGACGCCGCTCAATTGAATCTAGCACATGCCTCGACGGTCGGCGGCGGCATCACGCAGCACAAAGGCGCGCAGATCGCCTTGATGGCAGAAATCAGCCTCTGTGTACAACCCCCAAAGACTGTATTGCTTCAAACAGAAAGCAGTACCGCGATTTTGAAGGGTGCGGGCTTCAGTCCGCACATTTAGCCAAAAGACCAACGGGCTTTGTCCTCCGGGGGATGTTCCTGGGCCAACTTCTTGGGCCAATATAGACCTTCGCCTGGGGCGTCTAGGGCAGGTGGGTGTTCAAGTTAGTCTCGATCAACTTACTCTGGAGCGTCCCAATTAGTCGTGTGGCAATAAACCGGGCGCGACTGCCCGGCATGGGTTTACGAAAGATCTCCGTATCGACGCCGCTCTCAACACGGCTCCCATGCGTAGTTGTCGTTGTGTCCCCAGATTAGTTTCGACTAACATAAAAGTAACAACAAAGTCATGGATGTATGTAACTTAGTCATCCAATCCTGGCTCTAAGTTATCAGCGCCTGTGAGCACGAAAAGCGCTCAACTTGGGAGGATCCGTAATGAATAAGATGTACGCATTGGCGCTGCTGCCGGTACTCATCGCAGCAGCCGGCTGTAGCTCGGGGAATTCCGCTTCCGCGCCTACTACACCTACAACGCCAACAACACCGGCGGCCACGCCGGCGCTCTATACGGAAACCAACGCGACCGGGGGCAATGAGGTTATGGCTTACTCGCGTGCTTCCAACGGTTCGCTGACCAGTATCGGCGCCTATTCCACGAGCGGTCTTGGCCAGGGCCTGCCTACCAATGCGAACGCCCTGCCCTTCCCTATCGGCGGCTCCACAGGTTCGGTCGTGCTCAACCCGGCCGGGACGTTCCTCTACGCGGTTGACGCGGGCTCCAATGATGTCGCGGCGTTTTCCGTCGGCACTGACGCCACGCTCACCTTCATCGCCAACTATCCCACCGGCGGCATCGCGCCGGGCAGCATCGCCATCGATTCAACCGGCGCCTACCTTTACGTGCTCAATACCGGCAACGTGGTGGCCGACGCGCTCGGTGCCGGCGCAACCGGAGACATCACCGGCTTTACCATCGGCTCCACGGGCGCTCTCACCGCGCTCGCGAACTCGACTCAGCCGCTCAGCACCGGTACCGGGGGCGCTTACGTGGATGCCTCTGAAATCGCCTTCGCGCCCGGTGGGGCGTCTCTGGTGGTCACGGAGAAATTGGGCCTCGGCGGTACGGGGGCCATCGACATCTACCCTGTTACCGCCGGCGTAGCCGGAACGGGGACCTTCACGCCGTCCACGGGCGTGATTCCCTTCGGCTTCGCTTTCACCTCATCGGGAGCCTTTGTCGTTTCCAACGTCGCCGCCCCTCCATCGGCCATATTGGGCGGAACCGCCGAGAATTTAGGCTCGGCTACTTCCTACACCATCGCGGCAGGCGCTCCGACTGTAGTCAGCGCCACGGTGGGAGATAACCAGAATGCCCCTTGCTGGCTTGTCTTGACCCCTTCAGTCAGCTATGCCTACGCCGTCAACACCATCAGCGGATCCGTCTCTGGGTATTCGGTCAGCTCGACCGGGGCCCTGACGCTGCTTGCCCCGGCAAGCGGAGCGACGGCTACCGCCACGCTGACGCCACCCTCGGGAGGCGTGGCCGGCCCTATCGACGAGATCGTTTCGCCCGATGGCGCTTATCTGTATGTCATCCAGTCCAACTTCGGCGGCTCGCCGGGGTCGATCGAAGGATTCTCCATCAGCTCGACTACCGGAGCGCTCACCTCGGTCAACACGGGCATCACGGGATTGCCGGAAGGCTCGATCGGGCTCGCCGTTCGTTAGCAAAGGCACCTCAACCTCCTACCCTGAGCGGATGGCCGATGCCATCCGCTCAGCCGTTTTTCCGCGAGAATCACTGCAACGTCTAAGGGCCCGTCCGCCCCGGCGGCGCTTTGAATCCACGCACCCAGGGTGGTGCTGGCCCGAGGACGCTCGCAATTCCACAAGCTGCGCGGGCACGGGTGGGTCGGGCCGGAGTAATCTGGTTGAACTATGAGTCCGACGCCGCAGCAGCCCCAACTGAATCTTGCCCAGACCCCCGACTATCGCGAGTCCTATGCCAACAGCGTGCAGGTGCGCGTGAGCGTATGGGATTTCCAGCTTGTGTTCGGATTGGCGCAGAGCGAGACGCCCGACCAGGTCACGATTCGCAACCACGCGGCGATCTTTCTGAGCCCGCAGCAGGCCAAGGCGCTGTGGAACGTGCTGGGGCAGAATGTGGCCCAGTATGAGCAGGCCTTTGGCGCGCTGCATCTGGAGCCGCAGCAGGGGCCGAGTTTTCCCCAGGGACCGGTGAACTGACCCTCGCGCAATGACCCGACCCCGTCTTTTGGCACGACTGCTCGCACCGCGCGTGGATGCGCCGTTTCCGGCGTGGATGATCTTTCCGGTCATCTTCGTGGCGCTGTATGTGACCCACGCGAGCCTGCTGCGTTTGCCCTACTGGTGGGACGAGGCGGGCTATTACATTCCCGCGGCGTGGGATTTTTTCCGCACCGGTTCGCTGATTCCAATTTCGACCGTGAGCAACGCCCATCCGCCGTTGCCCAGCAACTATCTCGCGTTGTGGTGGAAGACCTCGGGGTTTGACCCGGAGGTGACACGCGAGGCGGTGCTGCTGGTGGCTACGCTGGGGCTACTGGCGGTGTGGCGGCTGGCGCAGCGGCTGATAGGTTCGGGAACGGCGGCGTTCTGGACGGTGACGCTGACGGGGCTCTATCCGATCTGGTTTGCGCAGAGCACGCTGGCGCACGCGGACATTTTTGCGGCGGCATGCACGTTGTGGGGTCTGGTGTATGCGCTGCCCTCGAGCGGGCGGCGGCCGTGGGCGGCGATGCTGTGGTTCACGTCGGCGGCGCTGTGCAAAGAGACCGCGATCGTGGCCCCGCTCACTCTGGCGCTGCTTGATGTTTGGGACGGCGCGCGTGCCAAGGCGGCGCAACGTAAGAGCGCGTGGCTCGAAGCAGCATTGTTCACGGCCAGCGTGCTGCCGCTCGCTGGCTGGTACGCGTGGCACTACGCGAAGACGGGATTCGTCTTCGGCAATCCCGCGTTTCTGCGCTACAACGCGCACGACACGCTGACTCCGCTGCGGATCGCGGCTGCCTTTGCGCATCGCGTGCTGCATCTGACCGCGCACATGAACCTGTTTGTGCCGGTGCTGATGACCGCAGCGGCGCTGCTGTTGTCTCCGCGCAAGGATGAAGCGGGGAAGGAGAGAGAGGCAATTGACAGTGGCGCGCGGCGGCGGATCTTCGCGCTGCTCTTCGCCAATGCGCTGCTGTTCAGCGTGCTGGGCGGGGCGCTGCTCACGCGCTATCTTCTGCCCATGTATCCGCTGGTGTTGGTGCTGGCGGTCGCGACCTTTCGCCGCCGCGTGCCTTATTGGCAGGGGCTGGCGGCGTTCTGCGCTGCGGCCTTCGTGGTCGGGCTGTTCATCAATCCGCCGTATGGATTTGCGCCGGAAGACAATCTGGAGTATGCGCGGGTGATCCGGATGCAGATGTCCGCGATGGCGCAATTGAATCAGTTTGGCCACGGAACTACGGTGTTGACCGCGTGGCCGCTGGCCGATGCATTGACCCGGCCGGAGCTGGGATATGTGCGGCATCCGTGGACGGTCTACCGGGTGGAGGATTTTACCGCGGCCTCGCTGGACCGGGCAGCGGCGGAGCCGGAGAAGTATGGAGTGGCGCTGGTGTTTTCCACCAAGTACGATCCGCCGCCGCTGATCGCGTGGGGCAGCCAGTCGCTGGATGAAAAGTATTTCGGCCTGCACCATGACTTGCCGCCGGAGGAGATTGCAAAAAAGCTGCACGGCACGGTGGTGTGGGAGCGCGAGGATCGGGGGATGTGGGCCGCCGTGATCGGGTTCAGCCGGCGCATTGAGTCAGCAGCTCCTGCGCGCGCAGCAGCGCGCGGACGCTGAACAAGTCCGCGCCGGCCCTGCCCGCACGCGCACAACCTATAATCAGCAGTGTCGTGATCTTTTCTTCTTTCATGCGCGGATGCAGGATAGGCACGGCAGTCGTCGCGTTGTTGATGGTGGGCAGCGCCGGCGCTGCGGCCCGCGCGCAGGCAGCCCCCGAAGAAGCGGCCACTGCGGGCCAGGGGCGCATTCTGCTGGTGCTGCCGTTTGACAATCGCACCGGCCAGCCGAGCCTGGACTGGATTCGCGAAGCCGTTCCGCAGGTGCTGGGACGGCGGTTTGCGTCGGCGGGATTTGCACCCATGAGCCGCCAGGACCGGCTGTATGCGCTGGATCATCTGGGGCTGCCGGCGGGGTTTCAGCCCTCGCGTGCCAGTGCGCTCAAGCTGGCGCAGACCCTCGACGCGGACTCGATCGTGGTGGGCAGTTATCGCACCGAGGGCACGCAGATTGAGGCTGAGGCGCAGGTGGTGGACGTGCCGCACCTGCGCATGAGCGCGCCGGTGAGCGCGCGCGGCGAGATACGCGACATGCTGGCGGTCTTCGACTCGCTGGCATGGAAGCTGACGCGGGGGATGGATCCCGATTTCAGCGTGGCCGAGGAGACGTTTGTGGTTGCGGGGCGTGGCGTGCGGCTGGACGCGTTTGAGCAGTACACTCGCGGCATCACAGAGCCGGACCACGAAGAGCGACTGCGCCATTTGCACCAGGCGGTGACGCTGAGCCCGGATCTGAGTGCGGCGTGGACCGCGCTGGGCCGCGAGGACTTCAGCGCCGGACAGTATGACGAGGCTGCTGCGGCGTTCGCCAGGGTGAGTGGCAACGATCCCGATGCCCTGGAGGCGGGGTTTGATCGCGGGCTTGTGCTGCTGTTCTCCGGCAGCTACGCGGAGGCGGAAAAGGCCTTTGCGGGCGTGGCCAGGGTGCTACCGCTGGCTGAGGTGCTGAACAACCAGGCCGTGGCAGTGAGCCGGCAGGGGCACGACGCGAGCGCGCTGTTCGTCTCCGCGGAGACGGCGGACCCCAATGCGCCGGACTATCACTTCAATCTGGCAGTAAGCTTGAAGCGGCGTGGCTCTGCCAGTGCCGCGCTGAGCGAGCTGCGGCAGTGCCTGAAGCTGCGGCCGAGCGACAGTGAGGCGCAGCAACTCGAGAAGGAGTGGTCGGCTCCGGCGGCGGTGGCCACCACGGGCGGTGCCAACCTGATCGATGGGGCAAAGGTCGATGGGGCAAAGACCGACCCGCTGGAGCGGATTGTGCGCACCTTCGATGCGGCGGCGTTTCGCCAGGCAGCGGTAATGATGAATGAGATGCAGGCCGCACGTCTGCAGGCGCTGGCTCCGCATGAGCGCGCGGTGAAGCTGGCCGAACAGGCGAACGAATATCTCAATCGGGGCCTGCTGCTCGAGGCGGAGCGGCTGTATCAGTCCTCAGCCGGAGCCGACGGCAGCGTGGCGGAAGCGCATGCGGGGCTAGCCGAGGTACGCGAGCGCACCGGCGACACGGCGTCGGCGCGCAAGGAAGCCGAGGCGGCGCTGAAACTGAAGCCATCCGCGGAAGCGTATCTGGTTCTGGGGCGGCTGGATCTGGCGGCCAATCATATGGACGACGCCCGCAAGGAAGCCGATGCGGCCGCGCGCCTTGAGCCAGCCAGCAAAGCGGCGCAGGAACTGAGCCGTCAGGCAGCGTTGAAGGCGGGCAGGAGTCAATAAAGGGCAGGGACCGGAGGGAGGCGCACCATGTTTGACCGTGTTGCGATTAACCGATTGGCGATGGAGCGTGTGGCCGGACTTGGGGTTCGAATCGCGCTGGCGGCGCTGGTCTCGCTGACCGCGCTGCGTGCGTGCGCGCAGCAGCCGCTGGTGGAGAAGCTCGTACTGAAAGACACAATTCAGCCGGTGAGCGCCAGCATCCTGGAGCGGGCGCTGGCGCGCGCGCATGCCGAAGGCGCGGCGGCGCTGCTGGTGGAGATGGATACGCCGGGCGGCCTGGTGGACTCGATGCGCGCGATGGCGGGCGGGATTTTGAGCTCGCGGGTGCCGGTGATTGTGTACGTGGGGCCTTCGGGCGCGCGGGCCGGGTCGGCAGGATTCTTTCTGCTGGAATCTGCCGACGTGGCGGCGATGGCTCCGGGAACCGAAGCAGGCGCGGCGCATGTGGTGTTCGAGGGCGGCAAGCCCGACGACACGGAGATGCAGAAGGTGGAGAACGACGCCGAGGCATTTCTGCGATCGTATGTGACGCGGCGCAATCGCAACACCGATGCGGCGATTGCGGCGGTGGCGTCATCGCACTCCTACACCGCGGAAGAAGCCCTGACGCAGCACCTCATCGATGTGATCGCCAACAGCGACCGGCAACTGCTGGCGGATCTGGATGGACGCACGATCACTCGCTTCGATGGGAGCAAGCTTACGCTTCATCTGGCCGGCGCGCGGATCGAGACGTTGCAGCCGACGCTGCGTGAAGAGCTGCTGGGCTGGCTGGTGAATCCGAACATCGCTCTGCTGCTGCTGGTGGGCGGGGCGCTGCTGATCTATCTCGAGTTCAACACGCCGGGAACAATTGTGCCCGGCGCGCTGGGTACGCTGATGGTGCTGCTGGGCATCTTTGGGCTGGACTTGCTGCCGATTCGCTACACGGCGGTGCTGCTGCTGGTTGCCGCCGTGGCGCTGATCGTACTGGAGGCCAAGTTTGGCGGGCACGGCGCGCTGGCCATTGCGGGCATTGTCTGCCTGCTATTCGGCACACTGACGCTGGTGGCCGCGCCGGTGCCGGAGCTGGGCATAAGCCCCTGGGTGGCCTTTGCGGTGAGCGCGGCGTTCGGCGGCATCACGGTCTTTCTGGTGCGATTGGCAGTGCGCGCGCGGCGGCGCAAGGTGCGTTTGGGCGCGGACGCGATGGTGGGCAGCGAAGCCAGCGCGATGGAGCCGCTGACGCCCGAAGGCCATGTGCTGGTCGAGGGCGAGATTTGGCGCGCGGTGGCCAGCGAGCCCGTGAAGGTGGGAACAAGGCTGCGCGTGGTGGGCCACGAGCAGTATCTGCTGCATGTGACGCCGGCTGAAACTCCGCGCGAACCGGTGCGGAGCGCGTAAACCGTTGTAATTACCCCGTGGGAGTAGAATCCCTGCTGAGCGGCTCCACCTGCGATGAGCTAGTTGTGGAGCCCGATGAGGAAAAACTTATGTCTGATCTGCCGATTCCATTTTTGATTATTGGCGCCATCGTTGTTCTCTACCTGTTGAACTCGGTCAAGATTCTGCGCGACTATGAGCGCGCGGTGATCTTCCGGCTGGGCCGCGCGCTCACTCCGCCCAAGGGTCCGGGCATCATCTTCGTCTTCCGGCCGCTCGACCAGATGGTGCGTATCTCACTGCGGCAGGATGTGCTGGAGGTTCCGCCGCAGGATGTGATCACGCGCGATAATGTGACCATCAAGGTGAATGCGGTGGTGACGCTGTATGTGGTCGACCCCAACGCCGCTGCCATCAAGGTGGCCAACTACGTCTATCAGACCTCGCAATTCGCGCAGACCACGCTGCGCTCGGTGCTGGGCGAGGTGGAGCTGGACGAGCTGCTGAGCCATCGCGACAAGCTGAACCTGCGCATTCAGTCGATTATCGACCAGCGGACAGAGCCGTTTGGCGTGAAGGTGACTTCGGTAGAAGTGAAGCAGGTGGACCTGCCCGAGCAGATGCTGCGCGCGATGGCGAAACAGGCCGAGGCGGAGCGCGAGAAGCGGTCGAAGATCATTCACGCGGAAGGCGAATATAACGCGGCGCAAAAGCTGGTGGATGCGGCGGCGCTGCTGGCCACGCAGCCAATCACGCTGCAACTGCGCTACCTGCAAACGCTGACGGAAATCGGCGTGGAAAAGAATACGACGATCGTCTTCCCGCTGCCGGTGGAGTTCATGTCTCTGCTGAACAAGCTGGGAGCGCCGTCGAAAGCCGAGGAGAAGTAAAGGCACGGCATGAAGCGCGACCGCATGGAGTTCGAACTCGACGAGCTGCGACCGGACACCGAACTGACGCTAGGACCGGCGATGCTGGCTGGGCTGGTGTGCGGGCTGCTGCTGCTGTGCGGTGCGTGTTTCGGCGTGGGCTACTCGCTGGGGCGGCACAGTGGGCGGACCGTAGCGGCTGCGGCACAGCCTGCGAACACCGAAACGTCTGCGGAGCAACCTGTCAGTTCGCAGGCCAAGCCACAGGCCAAGGGAACAGTCCCCGCAGCGCCGGCCATATCGGCCCCGGCCGCGCAGATTCCTGCCGCGGCGCCCTCCCCGCTCGCTTCCAATGCGCCGGTTTCAACTGCGCCCAGCGCGCCCGCTACGCCGTCGCTGGTGCATCCGGCGCTGCAGCAGCCAGCCACGGTGCAGGCGGCCACAACAATACTGCCTGCTGCTCCGGCGAATGGCCCGATGGTGCAGATTGCGGCGGTGTCTCACGCCGAAGACGCCGATGTGCTGATGAACGCGCTGCGCAAGCACGGGTATGCGGTGACGGCGCGGCGGATGCCCGGCGACGGTCTCATCCATGTGCGGATTGGGCCGTTTGCCACGCGCGCGGAAGCCAACGCGATGAGCCTGAAGCTGCTAGGCGATGGCTACAACGCGGTTGTGCTGCCGTAGCGCTTTTTCCTTCTCAACACCAATTGTTCAGGTCCGCATCCACTCCGGCAGGCCGGAGGCGATGGCGCCGCGCACGGCGGCCATCAGGTCTTCGCGGGTGGCGTGGTCGCGCGGGTCGATGGGCGCGTGGAAGACGATGTGGATGATGCCGCTCCGGATGCGCAGACTGCCTTTGGCCATCAGACGCTCGCTGCCGTAAATCGAAACGGGAATGCAGGGTGCGCCGGTTTCCGTGGCGAGATGGAACGGGCCTTTCTTGAAGGGCTGCATACGGCCGTCGAGCGAGCGTGTGCCCTCAACAAAAATTGTGATATGGAGGCCTTTTTCGATGACGCTGCGCGCCATGCGCGCGCTCTCCACCGCTGCGAGCTTGCTGCCGTCGCGATCGACGGGAATGAATTCGCCGAGCTTCATCGCGTAGCCGAGCACGGGGATCCTGGTGAGAGACCGCTTGAGAAAGGCCGAAGTGCGCCCGGGGATGAGCGGGATAAGCGCGGGCGGGTCAAGATTCGAGACGTGGTTGGCCATGAAGATGCACGCGGTGTTGGCGGGCACAAGCTCCAGCCCCTCGGTGCGCACCTGGATGCGGCCCAGGCGCAACGCAATGCGGACGATGCTGATGGCCGCGCTGTAAAGAGGTGCGACGTTGCCGGTGATCAGCGCCCAGGGAATGAGGACCAGCGCAACGGGTGCGCCCAGCGCGACGATGGTGACGAGCAGGATGAATGAAGCGATCATGCCTGCGGTGACTGCTCGCGCAGGCGCGCTGGAAGTTTCTCATAGATGCCGTCGAACCCTCCATTGGAGAGAATGGCGACTACGTCGCCCGAGCGGAGCCGTGGTGCGAGCGAATCAATGATTTCGCTGACACCCGGCAGCAACTGGGCGGGTGTGCCGGCGGCGTTGAGCGCGGCCACGACCTCCTCAGGGTGCAGGCGCTCAGTGTCCGGGATGCGCTGCTGCTGATAGACGCCGGCAAGGATGACGTGATCGGCGAGACGCAGGCTTGCGATGAGATCGGCTTCGAGGACTTTGCGGCGGAGAGTGTTGGAGCGCGGCTCGAGGACCGCGATGATGCGCGCTTGCGGGTAAACGCTGCGCAGGGCGCGCAAGGTTTCGCGGATGGCGGTGGGGTGGTGAGCAAAATCGTCGATGATGGTGATACCGTGGATGACGGCGCGAACTTCAAGGCGGCGCTTGACGCTCTTGAAGCTCAATAGCGCGGCGACGATTGCGTCCTTCGCGATGCCCTGGCCAAAAGCGAGTGCCGCTGCAGCGGTGGCGTTGAGCGCGTTGTGTTCGCCTGCGAGCTGCATTTCGAGCGTGGCCCAGAGAGAACCCGAGTGCCATACCTCCCAGCGGGTAAGGCCGTCTTCATGGCGGAGATTGCGAAGCTGCCAGTCTGAGTTCTCGCCTAAGCCATAGCGCTCGACACGGCAGAAGGCATGGGCGACGCACTCGGTGACGTTGGGACTGCCATCAAAGGCGACGATGCAGCCGCGGCGCGGGATGAGATTGACGAGGCGCTTGAAGGCGATTTTGACAGCGTCGAGGTCGGCGTAGATGTCTGCGTGGTCGAACTCGACGTGGGTGAGAATGAGCGCGTCAGGGAAGTAGTGTAGGAATTTCGGCCCTTTGTCAAAGAACGCAGTGTCGTACTCGTCGCCTTCGAGGATGAAGGCGCGCGTGGGGCGCAGTTGGAAGCTGGTGCCGAAGTTCTCCGCGACGCCGCCGATGAGAAAGGACGGCTCGCGCTCGGGATCGTGCGCGGCGGCGGTCTGGTAGATCCACGCGAGCATGCTCGTTGTTGTCGTTTTGCCGTGGGTGCCGGCGACGACCATGGATTCGCGGCCGGCAAGGAATTCTTCGCGCAGCAGCGCGGCCATCGACGTGAAGGGAATGCGCTCGTCGAGGATGCGTTCGATCTCTGGGTTGCCGCGCGAGAGCGCGTTGCCGATGACGACGAGGTCGGGCGTGGAATCGAGATTGGATTCGGCGTAAGGCTCGAGCACGGGGATGCCGAGCGAGCGAAGAAGATCACTCATCGGCGGGTAGGCGGCTTTGTCGGAGCCGGTGATGCGATGGCCTTGAAGCTGAAGCAGGCCGGCGAGCGAGGCCATGGCCGTGCCGCAGATTCCGGAGAGATGAATGTGGCGCGGGCGGGCGTTCATGACAGGATGACAGGCTCCACGAGATTGAGATGAGGCTCGGCGGGTGCGTGCAATTCAGCCTCTGCGCCGAATGTTAGGGTGACGTTCGCGTGCGAGACGTGTCCGCTGCGCAGGCCGATGGCGATGGGGATGTTGGTGTAGCGGAAGAAGTGAACAATCACATCGTCGAGCAGGCCCGCGAATGCGCCGGGCGAAGTGCAGTCGAGCATTTCGCCGAAGACGATGCCGCGAATGCCTTCAAACTTGCCGGCGGCGCGTAGCTGCCAAAGCATGCGGTCGATCTGGTAGGGCTTGACGCCGACATCTTCAAGGAAGAGCAGCTTGCCTTCGGTCGCGGGCGCCCACGGAGTGCCAAGCATGGCGACGAGAATGCTGAGGCAGCCGCCATAAAGTGTGCCGCGCGCCGTGCCGGGCTTGAGGGTGCGCAGACCTTCTGCTGGGCCAAGCGAATACGGCTTGCCGGCGAGCGCGGACTGGAAGCTGGGCAGATGCACGCCATCATCGAGCGCAAAGTCCGCGGCGACCATGGGGCCGTGAAAGATGGGTAGGCCGAGGCGATCGAGGAGATGGAGTTGCAGGCCGGTCAGGTCACTGTAGGCGAAGAAGGGCTTCGCTTGGCGTTCGATGAGCGCGAGGTCGAGGTCGTTGAGCAGATAGTTGCTGCCGTAGCCGCCGCGCACTGCGGCGACGATATGTGTCTCGGGATCGGCGAAAGCGGTGTGAAGATCGGCGAGCCGTTCTTCCGCCGAGCCGGCGAAGAAGAGTGGGCCGCGTGTTTGCGCATGAGTGGCGAGGTGCGGCGCAAAGCCCAGAGTGCGCAGCCGCGCGAGGCCGCGTTCGACGCGGTCGTTGCTCGCGAACGATGCGGGAGAGAGCACATGGATGCGCGCGTTGGGCGGAATTGCGGCGAGCTTGCACAGCGGGACGGGCATGGCTACCAGGCCTCTCCGCGTGCGATGAGAGATGCGGGGCCTGTAAGAAATAATTCTTTCCCGGGCCCGCCCCACGCAACGGCTTGGGGGCCGCCAGGTGAGATGACGGTGAGCGGCGATAGACAGTTGCGCATGGCGATGGCGGCGGTGGCCGATGCCGAGCTGCCGGTGCCGGACGATGTGGTGGGGCCGACGCCGCGCTCGAAGATGCGGATTTCGATTTCAGTGGGGCTCGCGATGCGGACGAATTCGACGTTGGTTTGATGGGGGAAGTCGGGGAGAAAACAAATCTGCTGGCCGACGCTTTGCCAGGTTTGGCCGTCGACTTCGAATTCCGAGTTATCGACAACGATGACAAAGTGGGGATTGCCGGTGGAGACTTCGACGCCCGCGACCTGCATGCCGATGGGCAACGTCACGGTGCGCGACGCGAACGTTGGCACGCCCATGCCGGTGGTGACGTCGACGGCGTATTCTCCGTCGTCGCGGATCGCGTTGACCCTGCAGATGCGCAGGCCCGCGTCGGTCGCGATGCGCAACTCGTCGCCCGGCTTCGCGCTGATCTCGCGCGCCATCCACGCGGCAACGCAGCGGGTACCGTTGCCGCTGATTTCGGCGATGGAGCCGTCGGCGTTGTGGAGCCGGATGCGGCCGGAGTTGTGTCCGGCATCGCTCGCAGTCCAGGCGAAGAACTCAATGCCGTCCGCGCCGATGCCGGTCGAGCGCGCGCAAAGACGGCGCGTGAGGTCCGCCCAATCGTGAGTTGCCGCGGCGTCTTCCATGATGATGAGGAAGTCGTTGCCGCAGGCGTGGGCCTTGGTGAAGGGAATCAATCTTCCTCCGGATCGCGGAAGGTGAGAAGCGCGTCGATGGCCGGCTCGGCGAGGAGCCGAGCATTGACGCGGGCGTGTTCTTTCTTGGTGCCAATGAGGGTGAAACTCACGCGCTGCAACGCGCCGATGGTGTCGATCTGATAGTCGGCGAGGCGCTCGCCGGCCTTGTCCATTGCGTCGAGAATGGACTGCAGCATGGCGACCTGATCGTTGCCGCGCGCCTCATAGACGAGCGGATAGATCTTGATGCTGGCGCGGCGCTCTAGGAAGCCCACGACCTCCAGCGCGACGATGACCATGAGCGTGGCCACGGCGGCGGCTGGGAGCAGGCCCGCGCCGCAGGCCATGCCGATGGAGGCGACGACGAAGACGCTGGCGGCGCTGGTGAGGCCGCTGATGCGGTTGCGATTGTGCAGAATGAGGCCCGCGCCGAGGAAGCCGATGCCTTGCACGATGTTTGATGCAACGCGGCCCTTGTCGGGGTTGCCGTCGCCGGCGAGCACCGCCGAGAGCAGCGTGAAAAAGGCGCAGCCCATGCAGATGAGCAGGTTGGTGCGCACGCCGGCAGCGCGGTGCTTGGCCTCGCGCTCCAGGCCGATGATGCCGCCAAGCAGGCAGGCCGCGAGCAGGCGTGTGACGGCGCCGTTGACGACAACAATCTGCTGAAACCAACTGAAGTCGAAGGGCTGCGCGAACTGTGCGACAAGCGTGCTCATGGCGATCCTGTGCCCGATGCTATCACTGCTCCGGCTCGTTGAGCGGCGGTGTGCCGGAGACGTAAATGGTGGCGGTAGGCTGGCCTGGCGCGGCGTATCGGCCGATGGCGGTCAGGTTCTGCGGATGCGCGTGAACGGCGGCGGCGACGTCATCGCCGTCGAAGGCGACAACGATGGCGGCGTGCGCGGCAGGTGCGCCGAGCGCGGCGGTGAACAGCGGGCCGTCGCTTTCATTGATGGTCTGGCGCAGCGGGATGCCGGTGAAGGCGACGAGGTTGGGATAGACGGAGGTTTTCATCAGTACCTGGCCACCGGGGCGCGTGGCCAGCAGCGCGCGGAGGACGGGCGGAATCTGCTGCTCGAGCGGGCGGCGGGCCTCGATGTTCTTGATGCCTTCAATGTACGTGAGCGGTTTTTCGGCGGTGACCTTCCAGTTGTTCCAGACGGCGAGCAGTACAAGAAGCACAGCGGCGGGGCGCACCCATGCAGGCTTGAACTGGTGGATCAAAAAGATGACAGCCTGCGCGCAGAAGCCGAGGCCGAGTGCGAAGGCGGGCAGCAGTTCCATGCCGTAGCGGGTGTTGTACCAGGAGTGCGGCCACCAGAAAGGAATGAAGATGGGCACGGAGCCGTAGGCCACCGAGTAGGCATAGAACGGCGTGGGAATCCAGAGCAGCAGCGCCCAGGTGAAGGCGCGGCGGCGCGCTGCGAGCCAGCCGCCGAAGGCGCCGAGCACGCTGAGCGCGAGCATACGGTTGGCCCAGAGGGCGGCGGTGGCGTCGAGTTGCGCACAGCGCATGAAGAAGAGCAGCGCGATCCAGGGATTGTGCCAGCCGGGATGCGGAGGGCCTGCGCCGGGGTGGGTGGTGCGGGTTTCGATGGCCTGGGCGGAGTAGGGGCCGCGGGCGAAGTCGAGCCAGTCGCCGAAGATGGCGCGGTTGTAGACGAGCCATGCGATGGGCGCGGCGACGACGACGATGCTGGCGAGCCAGAATGCGGTGCTGCGCAACTGGCCGCGACGCAGGAGCACGATGCCGATGGCGGTCCAGGCGAGGAGAGTGAGGATCCATCCGTCGTAGCGGGTGAAGACGGCGGCGACAAGAACGAAGGCGATCCGCCACAGGAGCCGCGCTCTGCCTTGTGGCGCAGTGTCGAGCGAGGCACGCCACTCGACAAGCCAAACGATGGCCCAGATCAGCTCGCAGAGAAACAGCGGCTCGGTCATCGCGGTGGTTTGGAGGTAGAGCAAGTTGGGATTGAGTGCGAAGAAGGCGAGCGCGGGCAGGGCTGCCGTCGGTGCGAGCCAGCGGCGCAGCAGGCGATAGAGGCCGGCGCAGGCGGCGATGTAGGCAAGCGCAGAGGGGATGACACCGGCAAACCCGTTGGCCCACCATGCGTAGACCGCGACGAAGGGCATGAGCAGAATGTGCGGCAGCGGAAGCCAGACCGAGCCGAGCTGGCGGAATCCTGCATTGTGGCCGTCGAAAACGCGGCGCGCGATTTGCATGTGGGCCACAGCATCGCCGTAGTTGAGCAGCGCGTTGTGCTGCCAGCTCCAAACGACGGCGGCGATGGACAGCGCCGCGCAGGAGGCTATGACGGCGAGACCTTCCGCGCGGCGATGGGTTGCGTCAGTCAATGTGAGTCAGCTCGCGGAAGAGGTTGAAGCGGTGGTCGATCTCCTCGCGCGTGAGAGCTTGCAGGCGGTCGGTGCCGAAGCGCTCCACGGCGAAGGAGCCCATGACGGAGCCGTAGAACATGGCGCGGCGGAAGGCGCCGGGCGTGAATTCGGACTGCGAGTTGAGATAGCCGAAGAAGCCGCCGGCGAAGCTGTCGCCCGCGCCGGTGGGGTCTGTGACCTGCTCAAGCGGGAAGGCGGGAACCTTGAAGCACTCCGTGTGGTGGGCGTTTGCATTGGAGCCGTAGAAGAGCGTTGCGCCATACTCGCCGTGCTTGACGACGAGCATGCGCGGGCCCATCTGCATGACGGCGCGCGCGGCGAGCACGAGGTTGCTGTTGTCGGCGAGCGTGCGCGTCTCGGTGTCGTTGATGAGCAGGATGTCGAGGCCCTTGAGGACTTCAAACAATGCAGGCTTGTGGTCGTTGATCCAGTAGTTCATGGTGTCGCCGGCCACGAGCCTGGCCTGCGGCGTGGCCTCGCGCACGCGGCGCTGCAGAATCGGATCGATGTTGGCGAGGAAGAGGAAGTCCGAGTCGCGGTAGGCGTCGGGAATTTTGGGTTCGAAGCCGGCGAAGACATTGAGGTCGGTCCGTAGGGTCTTGGCTTCGTTGAGATTTTCGAGATAGGAGCCCTGCCAGAAGAAGCTCTTGCCGGGGGCGCGCTCGATGCCGCGGATGTCGATGTTGTGCGCTGCGAAGACCGATTCTTCGGCGGTGCCGAAGTCTTCGCCGACGACAGCGATGACGCGCACCGGGGTGAAGAAGCTGGCGGCGAGCGAGAAGTAGGTGGCCGCGCCGGCGAGGCAGCGTTCGCGGCGGCCCGCGGGGGTTTCTACGGTGTCAAAGGCGACGCTGCCTACGACGGTGATGGGCATGAGATGTCCTTTTCTATTAATTCGAGGGGGTTGAGGATGGGGCCGAATTGCTCCTCACAAATTTTTCGAAGCCCTGTTCAAAACTCGCGAGAGAAGACTCAACAGCAGCGCGGAGTTCTTTCATCACAGGATCATGCTCAATTCCTTTTGCCCAGCCTGTGGGTTTATACATTGCCGCGTGTTCGACATCCCAGAAGTTTGCAATTAGCAACGGGACAACCTGATACTCGCCGCGTACTCGAACACTGACATCGCGACAATATCCACAATATTTAGACACAGATAGTGAGCTTTGTGAGTAGAGTATTGGGTCTGACACCCAATCTCGAAATGCGTCGGACTCGCGAAGGATATTGTCTACTTCGATGAGCTTTTCACCGGAAAAGACAAGGACGCGAACAGCTGCTAGATCTGGTAACTGGGTAACAGAATAGATTTGCTGAGGGTCGAAAACCCGGCCTTCTTGGCGACGCTGTAAAGAGCCGAGAGCGCTTTCAGACTCTTTGATTCGAGATTTGAAAATGAGCTGCTCGTAAGGTCGAAGGCTATGCAGCACAGGAAGCGTACGAAATCGAAGTTCAGCTTCCAATTGCGCTGCTACCCCACGAATCTCAGGAAGCAGGTCAAAATATTCTTCTCTCAGCCGGTCTTCAATCGTGCGTTCCGGCATTATGCGTGTACCTTCTCCAGTTCTCTTTCCAATTCGTGCTGAACTCCGTCAGAAGGGGGAGAATTGAAGTAGAATTTCCACTTCGCGCCACCGGTATTCTCCTGGATGCGTTGACGTAGTTGTTCTTCGGCATGATCATCCACATATTCGACACTGAAGGCTTTCTTCGCATGGCGATTGACATACATCGCCCGATCAAAATAGTAGCGATAATTTGCGTCCAAGAGAATGTCGGACTTCTTCTTCACTGCGCCTCCGGTAAACGGGCGTCCATATGCAAATTCATTATACGTCTGCTTCAGGTCCAAGTACTTGCAACCAATTCGTAGTTCTTAGCCGAGGTATTTGCCGAAAAGCAGCGCGAGCTTTTCTTTGGTTGCTGCGGGGATTGCGTCTTTGCCGGTGAGCACAGCGTATTGTGCGGCGTTGGCGCAGGCGCATTGCCGCTCGGCGGGCATCGCTGCGACGGCGGCTTTGACGACGAGCGCGGCGTTGGCGGCGTTCTGGTGGAGGACGCGAACGATCTCTTCGATGGTGACGGAGTCGTGGCCTTCGCGCCAGCAGTCGTAATCGGTGACCATGGCGACGGTTGCGTAGCAGAGCTCGGCCTCGCGGGCGAGCTTGGCTTCCTGCAGGTTGGTCATGCCGATGACGTCAGCGCCCCAGGAGCGATAGAGGTTCGACTCGGCCTTGGTCGAGAACTGCGGGCCTTCCATGCAGACGTAGGTGCCGCCGAGCTTGCCGACGACGCCGACGGCGGCGCAGGCGTCAAACGCAGCTTTGGCAACCGTGGCGCAGACCGGATCGCCGAAGGCGACGTGGCCTACGATGCCCTCGCCGAAGAAGGTGGAGGCGCGATGGAAGGTGCGATCGATGAACTGATCGGGGATGACGAAATCGGTGGGCTTGTGCTCTTCCTTGAGCGAGCCAACGGCCGACATTGAGAGGATGCGCGAAACGCCGAGTTTCTTGAAGGCGTAGATGTTGGCGCGGAAGTTGAGTTCCGATGGAAGAATGCGATGGCCGCGGCCGTGGCGCGCGAGGAAGGCGACCTTGCGGCCCTCGAGCTCGCCGAGAATAAAGGCGTCCGACGGTTCGCCGAAGGGCGTCTCGATGCGGACTTCGCGCTGGTTGGTGAAGCCGGGCATGGAGTAAAGCCCGCTGCCGCCGATAATGCCGATCTCCGCCTGAGACAAAGCTGCTCCTTTTTTCTACTCAAACGCGCAAGCGCGTTGAGGCCGGGCCGCGTGCGGACCCGCGCGCAGTGTGGGGCAAAAATATCAGTATAAAGGGTGGGCTTAGACGGTTAGTGATGAGGCGTGTGCTGGCGATGCAGCGGCTTCGTGCGCGGTCCGCAGAGCCCATCCGGCGAGCAGCAGGCTGGGCGCAGGAACCGGGCCGACGTTGTGGAGTTCACCAAGCGTGGTGTGTACGATCTGCTGATCGGGCTGCCCTGCGCGGGCCACGAGAGCGCAGGGAAAATCGGCGGGCAGGCCCTCGCTGAGCCACTCGAGCGCAAGCAGGCGCAGGTCGCGGCCAGGCATGTAGACCACGCGCGTGGCACTCTCGCGCTCGGGAACGGCGGCGTGGTCGTGCGACTGCGCGTGATGGCCGGTGGAGAGGACGACACTCGATGCCGAGTCGCGGCTGGTGAGGGATGCGCCCACGGCGGCGGCCGCGGCAAAGGCGGCGCTGACGCCGGGGACGACTTCAAAGGGAATCTCCGCGGCGGTGAGCGCGGCCATCTCTTCCGCGGCGCGGCCAAAGAGCAGCGGGTCACCGCTCTTGAGGCGGACGACGCCGCGGCCTGCGTGGGCGTGCTCGATCATCAGCGCGTGAATCTCTTCCTGCGTGATGCTTTTTGTGCCGCAGCGCTTGCCGACGTTGACGACGATTGCAGTGGGTGCGGCGAGCGCGAGGATTGCCGGCGGCACGAGATCGTCGTGGAGGATGACCTGCGCGGACTGGATGAGGCGCAGGGCTTTCACCGTGAGCAGATCGGGATCGCCGGGGCCTGCGCCGACGAGATGGACCTTGCGGAAAGATGTAAGCTGCGCAAAAACAACCGCAGGTCCTTCGACTCCCTGCGCTGCGCTCCGGTCGCTCAGGATGACAGATTCATGGGAGTGGGCAGCGTGGGCGGTGCGCGTGAGCTGGCGCGTGGAGCATGTGGGCGAATCGCAGATCTGCCGTTGGGCAAGCTCGTGCAGCAGCAGCTTGCGGGTCTCGCTGCATGGGTGCGTGGCGAGGACTTCGCGGCGGAGTTCGCCGACTTCCGCGAGCCAAGGGCCGAGGTCGGCGGGGAGCTGCGCGTCGATCTCGCGGCGCAGGCGTTGCGCGAAAGCCGGACTTTCGCCGGCGGTGGAGATGGCGATCTGCAGCCCGCCGCGGCGAACGACCGAGCCGAAGAAGAAGTCGCAGTTGGGAATGTCGTCGACCGAGTTGCAGAGGATGTTGCGCTGGAGCGCGCCCTGATAGACGGCGGCGTTCACAGCGGGATCATTGGTTGCGGCAATGACGAGGAAGTTGCCGTCGAGATCGTTTGGTTCGAAGGCGCGCTCGATGTATTCGAGCTGGCCTTGGCTGGCGAGGCGGCGGATTTCTTCGTGGGCTTGCGGCGCGATGACGCGGAGGCGCAGTCCAGTCTGGAGCAGGCTGCCGGCTTTATCGAGCGCGACAGCACCCGCGCCGACCAGCAGGCCGGGTCGGTTGTCGAGCTTGAGAAAGATGGGCAGCAGGCTCATGTTGTTTTCCCTCAGGGGCTAAAGCCCCATTTTCTTTGCTCTGTCTGATGTACGGGCTAAAGCCCGTACCCTTCAGTTGCACAGAATCTAGTCGGCGACGCTGTGCGGGACGCGGCCGGTGGGTTGGTCGCGCTCGACGGGTGCGAGAATTTCGCCGGCGAGCTGGGCGCGGAGTTCGTCGTTGGTGTGGCGGCCGAACCAGGCGCGAAGATTTTCATCGTGGTGGCGGCCGGCGAGGTAGTGGCGGAGCAGGCGTTCGATAGCTTCAGGCACTAGCGGCGCGGCGCAGCGATAGCCCACGGGGCGCGCGACACCGGCGTGCAGGCCGACCGCGCCGCCGAGGCAGAAGTAGTAAGCGTCGGCGAGCTTGCCATCGATCTTGACCTTCTTGCCTTCGACGCCAATGTCGGCGATCCAGTGCTGGCCGCAGCTATTGGGGCAGCCGGTGACGTGGAGGCGAAGCTGCTGATCGAACTGCGGCAGGCGTTCTTCGAGCTCCTCGACGAGCCAGCGGGCGAAGCCCTTGGTCTCCGTAATGGCGAGCTTGCAGAATTCGGTGCCGGTGCAGGCGACGGTGCCGCGCCAGAAGTTGGTGGCCTCGACGTGGAGGCCAATCTGGCCGAGCTCGCGGACGAGCTCGCCGACTTTGGCGTTGGGAATGTCTATAAGGATGAGGTTCTGCGAGACGGTGGCGCGAAGCTGGCCGCTGCCGTAGCGCTCGGCGAGATCGGCGGCAGCTTCAAGCTGTTCGCCGGTCATGCGGCCGCGCAGCACGGTTGCGCCCACGTAGCTGAGGCCGGGCTGGCGCTGGGGATGGACGCCGGCGTGGTCGCGGAAGACGCCATCGGGGATTTTTTCTTCGCCCGCCGGAGCGATGGGAAAGTCGACGCGCGATTGCAACTCGGCGAGAAAACTCTCCGGCGTCCAGCCCTCTTTCATGAAGAGGTATTTGAGGCGCGCGCTTTCGCGGCTCTGGCGCAGGCCCTGCTGGTCGCGGAATATCTCCGCGATGGCGCGGATGGCGGGTACGGCCTGATGCGGCAGAAGGAATGCGTCGAGGCGCACGGCGAGGTGCGGTTCGTTTGAGAGGCCGCCGCCGACGCGGACGGAGAAGCCCTTCTCGCCGTTGCACATGGCGGGCGTGAGGCCAATGTCGTTGATCTCGGGATAGCAGCACCAGGAGGGGCAGCCGGTGGCGGAGACCTTGAATTTGCGCGGCAGGTTGTAGAACTCCGGGTTGGCGGTGAGCAGGTGCGCGGCCTCGACGGCGATGTGCGATGCGTCGAGGACTTCGTCGTGCGCGATGCCGGCCAGCGGGCAGCCGGTGACGTTGCGGGACACATCGCCGCAGGCGCCCTTGGGCGAGAGGCCGATGGCGTCGAGCGCGTCGACCACCTCGGGCAGCGACTCGATGGTGAGCCAGTGGAGCTGAATGTTCTGGCGCACGGTGATGTCGGCCAGGTTGCGCGCGTACTTGCGGGTGATGCCGCCGATGACGCGAAGCTGATGCGCGGAGAGGATGCCGTTGGGAATGCCGATGCGCATCATGAAGTAGTCGGAGGCGAGACCCTCGCCGCCCTTGCCGCCTGTCACGCCGGCGCCATCGCCCTGGGTGTAGACGCCCCACCACTTGAAGTAGAACGCAGCCCACTCGGGGACGACCGAGGTGCGGCCCTCGCGGGCAAACTGGCGCACTTCGTCGAAGGCTTCCCAGGGGTTCTTGGCGAGCTTGAGGCGCTCGGAGCGCTGGGCCTTGGTTTCTTTGACTGGAATGGCTTGATCCATTTGATCCATTTTCCTCTTCGGCAAATGTAGAAAGCCCGCAGCAGCGTGGGCTGCTTCGCGGGCTTTCGGAAACCTTAACGTTACGATCGGATGGTCAGACCCAGGTCACCTGTGCGCGCGAGGCGGCGTACAGCAGCGACAACAGAGGCGACCGTTCACATCTACGATGATGGCAGGGTGCGGAGGAAAATGCAAATGTCCGGTTGCGCTGCGGTTGAGTAGCATGGATTGATTATGCGCTTTCGGCGGGAAATGATCGGCAAATTGGCGTGGAGAAAATTGCTTTTAGAACGAGCAGGTTAGAGGATTTTTTCAGGTAGAGGGGGTTGACAGCGTTTTGGCGGGCTTTCGAGCGCGGGCTGCGGAGTTGGCGGCTACCGCGGCGCGAATCAGTTGCTTGAATGCGGCTTTGTCGATCGTCTCGCCTTCGCGGAGGTCGATGGCGCGGCGCACATTTCCTTCGAGGCTGGAGTTGAAGAGCTTCTTCGGATCGCTGAGGGAGGCGCCGCGCGCGAAGGTCAGCTTGACGACCTGCTTGTAGGATTCGCCGGTGCAGACGATGCCGTCATGGGACCAGACGGGGGTTCCGGGGCTGGTCGCTTTCGCCCATTTCCACTCCTCCTCGATGGCGGGGTCGGCAGCGTGGATGAGTTGGCGAAGATGGGCGAGGGTCTCGCCGCGCCAGTCTCCCAACTGCTTGATCTTCGCGTCGATGGATGCCGATGCGGATTTCATGAGGGTGTCCTTTCCTGGGCGGCGCCAATTCACGCAGCTAATTTAGCCGCAATCGGCGCAGTCTGCAACCTCAGCTCTCAACCTTGCGCGCGAGGCCGGAGAGTGGGCCTCGGTGACGTCGCCGAGCGCGGTGAAGAACTACAAGGCCGCGATGCGCTGGCGCGGTGCTTGCCGGGGCTGCGAGAATTGAAGTGCGACGAGCAGAACGAAGGAGCAACGCCAGCGGGGCTTTTAATCGACGCGCGGGAGTGGATGAATGAGTCAGGTGCAATCCGATGCGTTTGTGTTTTTTGGGGCGACCGGCGATCTTGCCTACAAGCAGATTTTTCCGGCGCTGCAGGGGCTGATCCGCGACGAGGGCTTTAGCCTGCCGATTATCGGCGTGGCCAAAGCGGGCTGGACGCTGGACCAGTTGAAGGCGCGGGCCAAGGACAGCCTGGAGAAGCATGGCGGGGTGAACGAGGCGGCCTTCGCGAAGATGCTGGGGCTGCTGCGCTATGTGGACGGAGATTACAACGATCCGAAGACGTTTGAGGAGCTGAACGCGCAACTGGGCACGGAACTGGGCACGGCTCAGCGGCCGCTGCATTACCTGGCGATTCCGCCGAGCCTGTTTGCGACGGTGGCCGAGCACCTGACCAGGAAGGGCAGCGCGGAGCAGGCGCGGATTGTGGTGGAGAAGCCGTTTGGGCGCGATCTGGAATCGGCGAAGGAACTGGGCCTGACGCTGCACAAGTACTTCAACGAAGAGAATATCTTCCGCATCGATCACTATCTGGGCAAGGAGCCGGTGCAGAACATTCTCTACACGCGGTTCGCGAACCCGATCTTCGAGCCGATCTGGAATCGCGAATACATCCGCAGCATTCAGATCACGATGGCGGAGAGCTTTGGCGTGGAGGATCGCGGCAAGTTCTACGACGAGGTGGGCGCGCTGCTGGATGTGGTGCAGAACCACATGCTGCAGGTGGTGGCGAACCTTACGATCGATCCGCCGACGGGCGAGGACCACGATGCGCTGCGCGACCGCAAGGGCGAGCTGCTGCGCGCGGTGCGGCCGCTCTCGGCCGATGCGGTGGTGCGCGGTCAGTATGAAGGCTATCGCGCGGTCGCGGGGGTGTCGCCGAGCTCCGCGGTGGAGACGTTTATCGCGGTGAAGCTGGAGATCGAGAGCTGGCGCTGGGCGGGTGTGCCGATTTATGTGCGGGCGGGCAAGATGCTGCCGGTGACGTGTACCGAGGCGTTGGTTCAGTTCAAGCGGCCGCCGCGGGAGACCTTTGGCGAGATTGTACCGGCGTCGTCGGCGCACATGCGCATCCGCATGAACCCGGACCTGACCATCGGCCTCGGAGTCCGGGTGAAGACGCCCGGCGAGCGCATGGTGGGCCGCGACGTGGAGCTGGAGATGCGCCGGCAGGCGGCCAACGATATGCCGCCTTATGAGCGGCTGCTGGGCGACGCGATCAAGGGGAACAGCGAGCTGTTTGCGCGGCAGGATCTGATCGAGGCGCAGTGGCGGATTGTGGAGCCGATATTGGGCAACGTGACGCCGCTCTACTCCTACAAGCCGGGGACGTGGGGACCGGAGGAGGCGCAGCGGCTGATCGGCAACGATGGGCCGTGGGCGGATTTGAGTCTGGAGACATAGAGACCGGGGTTCTTGCTTTCCCAGGTTAGGCGCAAAGGACGCGCCGAACCTGGGGCACCCAGGGGCTTGCTTTCCCCGGTCTCAAACGCGAGACCGGGGGCACCCGACTCACTTCACGCTCGGTTCAAGAGCACATCGGTTGGTTTAAGTTCGTGCTTTCCCAGGTCTGAGAATCCAGACCTGGGGCACCCATGTTCTTGCTGATTGAAACAGCGGCTTTGCGTTAGAGGCCGCTGTCTTTGTTTCCGCCCTGGTCGGCGTGCAGGACGCGGTAGGTGGTGCCTCCCTTGGACCAGACGAGCAGCAGGATGTCCTTGCCGGCGGGGACGGCGCGGACCTGGCTGACGAAGCTCTCGGCGCTGTCGACGGGGTGACGGTCGATTTCGAGGATCACGTCGCCGGTGGAGAGGCCGGCGTCGTCGGCGGGGCTGGCGGGGCGCACGCTATCGATGGCTACGCCGGACTTGACCTGCGCGGGCAGGTTGAGCTGCGAGCGCACATCGGGTGTCAGGTTCTGGAGGGTGAGGCCGAGGCGGCCGTGTCCGTCGCTGTTGCTGTTGTTCGAGGCGACCTCCGTGTCCTTGTGGAACTCGCCAACGGTGAGTTTGATGGTCTCGGGCTTGCCGTCGCGCAGAATGCCGAGGTTGATGGCGGTGCCGGGGGCGGTCTGCGATACGGCCACTTGCAGGGCGCTGCCGTTGATGATCTTCTTGCCATTGAGCTCGCGGAGCACGTCGCCCTGCTTGAGTCCCGCATTGCCGGCGGGCGAGTCGGGCGTGACCTGGGAGACGATGGCGCCGGTGGCGTCTGTCAGGTTGAAGAAGCTGGCGTTCTCCGGCGTTACGTCGTTCATGCTGATGCCGAGGTAGCCGTGCTCCACCTTGCCGGTTTTGATGATGGCGTCGGCGGAGGCGCGGGCAATCTGCGAGGGGATGGCGAAGCCCGCGCCGGCGAACGAACCGCTGCCAGTGATGATGAAGGTGTTGATGCCGATGAGCTCGCCGTGGGCGTTGACCAGCGGTCCGCCGGAGTTGCCGGTGTTGATGGCGGCGTCGGTCTGGATGAAGTCGCCGGGCTTGCGCGGATCATCGGTGTAGGGATTGGGGCGGTTGAGCGCGCTGACGATGCCGCGGGTGACGGAGAACTGGAAGTAGCCGAAGGGACTGCCGAAGGCCAGCACGGTCTGGCCGGGGTGGAGCTGGGTCGAGTCGCCCCAGGCGATGGTGGGCAGATTTCTGGCGTCGATTTTGATGACGGCAAGGTCGTTGAGCTTGTCTGTGCCCACGAGTTTGGCCGGGAAGACGCGGCGGTCGTCGAGGGTGACGTTGATCTTGATGGAGCCGTCGACGACGTGGTTATTGGTGAGGATGTAGCCGTCGGGCGAGAGGATGATGCCGGAGCCGATGCCGTGCTCGAGCTGCGGCTGCTGCGGCGCAATTTGTCCGCCGCCCTGGCCGAAGAAGAAGCGGAAGGCGGGCGGGATGTTCTGCAGGCCCTGACCCTGACTTTGGCCCTGGCTGCCGTCGCCATCGCCATCTTCACTTGAGCCGTGTGACACGACGGAGACGTTGACGACGGCGGGTGTGACGCGGGCGGCGACGGCCTCGACGGCGTTGTCGAGCGAGACCAGCGACGAGACGCTGGAGTCGTCGAGCGGGGTGGCGGCGCTGGCGGCGTGGACGCGGGTGGAGTTGTGGTTGAAGAGAATCGCCGTGCAGAGGAAGAGCGCCGCGCAGATGGCGACGGGCAGGGCGCGTTTGCGGAGTTTATCTCTT
>DASQSP010000101.1:0-6094 GCA_035642355.1 Occallatibacter sp. | reverse complement strand
CGTCCACAATGCCCAGCGAGTTGCCCGCGCAGAAGTCCACCGACTCCGTCAGCGACTCGGCAAACGTGAGCGGCTGTTTCTTCATCTGCGGATCGGCCGGAGGCACGCTTCCGAAGCCGATGCGCCACTGAGTGCCCTGCTGGAAGGGATGCACCACAATGGGCGGCACGGTCACACCGCCGCGCTCCACGGTCAGCGTGATGGGTTGTCCTTTGCCGGCCTGCAGATAGTCCACAAACGGGTCGAGAGTGTGGAAGGCATGCCCGTCGACGGCCGTGATCCGGTCGCCCGCGCGCAGGCCCGCCTGCTCCGCAGGTTCGCCGGCGGCGATCGAATCCACGCCGATGGGCCCCTGCACATACTCGAGATACATGCCGGTATCGCTCAGCGCAAAGGTGCTGGAGTTGGTCGTGTTGGGCAGCCGCAGCGTGGTCTGGATGGTTTGGCCGCCACGCTCGACGGCGATGGGCAGCGTTTGGCCGGAGCTCTTGCGCGTGACGTCGGCCACGGTCTCGAGATCGGGATGCCGCGCGCTGCCGTACTGCACAATCACGTCGCCGGATTCGAGTCCCGCCCTGGCCGCCGCGGAGCTGGCCGAAACCCACTCCAGCGTGGGGTTCTTGATATCGGGGACTTCGTTGATCCAGCCGAAGTAGAACACCATCAGCGCAAAGGCGAGGATGAAGTTGGCGACCGGGCCGGCGACGCCGATGAGCATGCGCTGCCAGCGGGGATGCGATGTAAATGCGCCGGGGTCGTCGACAAGGCTGGTGACCTGGCGCGTATTGGCACCCGCATCCAGCACCTGCATGGCAACGGGCTTGCCTGGGGCTTCGAGGTTCTGTTCCGCGTATTCGCCGGTCATTTTCACAAAGCCGCCCAGGGGCAGCAGGCACACCTTGTAGTCGGTGTCGCCGTACTTGATGCCGAACAGGCGCGGTCCGAAGCCAAGGGAGAATGCCTCCACGCGGACGCCGCACAGCTTGGCCACGGCAAAGTGGCCAAGCTCGTGGACCACCACCATGACTGCGATAAGAACGATAAAGGAGACGGCTGCGACTAGAAAATCATGCATATATTCGTACAAATCCTCAGGCATGCACCCTGTTCGCGCGCACCCGGCTCGCGTGCGCTTCAGGCAGCCGCGCTCGGGCCCGCTCGCGTGCCTCCCGGTCCGCTGCCAGCACCTCGGCAATGGTGGCCGGGTGCGCCTCGGGCGTGGATGCAAGCACTTGCTCAATTGTACCTGCGATGCCGGTGAAGGGAATACGCCCTTCGAGGAATGCCTCCACGGCCACCTCGTCGGCGGCATTGAGCGCAATGCAGTGCGCGCCGCCTTTCTCGGCCGCTTCATAAGCCAGGCGCAGGCAGGGAAAGCGCTCAAAATCAGGCTGTTCAAAGTCCAGATGACGCAGCGCGGCCAGGTCGAAGGTGAGCGGCGAGGCTGGCCGCTCGGGATAGGCCAGCGCATAGAGAATGGGCAGCCGCATGTCGGTGACGGAAATCTGCGCCAGGATCGAGCCGTCCACATACTCCACCAGCGAGTGCACCGTGGACTGCGGATGTACCGTGACCCGTACCTGTGCCGGCGGTACATCGAACAGGCGGCAGGCCTCGATGATTTCCAGACCCTTGTTGAGCATGGTCGCTGAGTCGATGGTGATGCGCCGGCCCATCACCCAGGTGGGGTGCTTGAGCGCCTGCTCCGGCGTGATGCGCGCAAACTGCTCCAGCGGCGTCTGCCGGAATGGCCCGCCCGAGGCCGTCAGCCAGATCGTCTTCACTTCAGCGTGCGTGCCCACCCGCATGCACTGATGCACGGCGTTGTGTTCGCTGTCGATGGGCAGGATAGGCACGTTGCGCGCCCGCGCCGCAGCGGTCAGAATCTCTCCCGCCGCCACCATGCACTCCTTGTTGGCCAGGCCCACCGGCTTGCCTGCAAAAATAGCGGCGTGGGTGGCCTCGAGCCCCGCAACGCCCACGATGGCCGAGACCACAAAGTCCGCCTCGGCATGCGTTGCGCAGACAACCGTTCCGGCCGAGCCGTGAACCACCTCAATGCCGGTGACGCCCGCAGCCTTGAGCCGCGCCGCAAGCTGCCCGGCAAGTTTCTCCGTCGCCAGCGAGACGAGCTTCGGCCGCCAGCGCACCGCCTGCGCAAAGGCTTCGTCCACATTGCGCCCCGCAGCCAGCGTGGCCACGCTGTAGCGCTCAGGAAACTGCTCGACGATGGAGAGGGTGCTCTGGCCGATGGAGCCGGTCGAGCCGAGAATGGCGAGTCGCTTCAAGTGGTTTCTTCCAGGTGCCTCTGGGCTCCATTATCGCCGATTCCGCGCGCGGCAAACGACCCGAAGCGCTCTAGCGAATCACCTGCGCGTACCACAGCACCGGCGCAGCCAGCAGCAGTGCATCGATGCGGTCCAGCACGCCGCCGTGGCCGGGCAGCAAGGTGCCCGAGTCCTTCACGCCCGCCGAGCGCTTCAGCGCCGACTCAGCCAGATCGCCCACCTGCGCGGCCACATTCACCACCACCGCGATGATCAGCCAGCCCCACCACACCTCGTCCGCGAAGGATAGCTTCACCAGGTTCCACTGGCTCATAAGCTCTGCAACGCCCATCAGGCCGCCCGTAACCAGCAGGCTGCCCGCAACCGACCCGATCGCGCCTTCCCAGGTCTTGTTGGGGCTGAGCGAAGGTGCCAGCTTGTGCCGGCCGAAAATCCGGCCAATGTAAAGCGCCGCAATGTCGCCTGCCCACACCACAAACAGCAGAAACACCACCAGCGTGGGCCCGTTCGGTTGCGCGCGCAGGTTGGGAATCGCAAGCAGCGTAAGGCCCACATAAATCAACCCAAAGACGCACGCCGTGGCATCGGCCAGCACCCGCTCCACCGGCGCGGCAAAGGTGCAATAGATGAAGAGCGCCAGGCTCAGGCCGCCCAACAGCACCGCTGTCTGGTCTGGCCACTGATAGTGGCCGTCAAACAGCGCAGCCAGCGCCACCAGAAACGCGATTCGCGGCGGCTTGGCCCCGCAGCGCTCCGCCAGACCTAAAAACTCCCATCCCGCCAGCAGCGCCACCACGGCAACCGCCAGCGCAACCAGCCACTTGGGACCGAAAAAGACCAGCGCCAGCACCAAAGGCGCCAGCACAAGAGCAGTCAGCACGCGTTTCATTCAGGGATGAGAATACACTGCCGGGGCTGGTCGGCTGGCCCGCCCTGGCTCAAAGACAGAAAGTTATTATATTGACAGATTGTCTATATCGTGACACTCTAGGGGAAGGTACAGGAAGGGGTCAGCGATGAATCATGGACTCAGTGACCAGGTTCGGGCGCTCGCAGTTGAGAAGTTCGTGGGGCCGGCTATCCGGTCGGGTAAGGCGCGTTTCTCCGTGGCCGTGCGCGACGTGATGGTGCACCTGCTGCCCGCGGGCTTCCCTGCAAACCACTGGCCGCAGATATGCTCGGCGCTGCAGGCGGAGAAGTTCCTGCGCGCCAATGGTCTCGAAATCGAGAGCGTGGACGGGCCGCCCTCAAAGAAGAGCACCACCGTCGTGGTTCACTATCGGGTGGTCGCCCCGGCGGAAGAGACCAGCAGCGAACATCGCCTTTTGGAAGAACAACTGCCCGTTGTGCCCGCAGGCGAGACTCCTGAAGAGTGGGCACACCGAATGACCGGAAAGCTTTGTGGGCTGATGAAGGACGAGTTTGCCGCATTTGGCGGCGGGGAAGCATTTCTTCGCTGGGTCCGGGGCTACGACGAAGAGGACGCGGCGTGAGCCGCATCTGCTGGGACAGCATGCTGCTAATCTATCTGCTGGAAGGTCATCCAACGTTCCGGCCACGTGCAAATGTGCTGCTGGCGCGTTCGCGCACGCGCGGCGATTCTTTGTTTACGACCCATCTTGCAGTGGGTGAACTCATGGCCGGGGTCGAACGATTCGACAACCCACTCAAGGCAGCTGCTGTTCGTGAAACGCTGCATGAAATTGGTTTTCAGTTTCTGCCGTTTGGTGCGGCCGCAGTGCGGCCGTTTAGCCTATTGCGCGCACGCGAGAAGCTCAAGATCGCCGACAGCATCCATCTGGCCTGCGCAGCATCCGCCGGCATCGACCTGTTCTTGACCGGAGATCAGCAACTGACCAAGCTCGACGTGCCCGGCATTCAGTTCATCGCCGACTTCAACACGCCGATCCTGTAGCAGCCCCTCTTCACCGCGCAGGCCACTCCCATTTGGGCTTAGTGAAGAGCGTGGAACCGGCCAGAACCGTCTCCCCAAACGATTTTTCCAGATGCAGATGTGTGCAGGTTTCGTCCTGCTCAAGAGCATGGATAAGGCCCTGCGCATGCGAGACGACTACAATCTGCGTCTGCTTTGCCGCGTGGGCGATAAGGCGGGCGAGCGCGGGCAGCAGATCTGGGTACAGGCTGGTCTCTGGCTCATTGAGAACCATGAGTTCAGGAGGCCGTGGGGTTAGCAGCGCGGCGGTCCATAGCAAGAACCGCAGCGTGCCGTCGGAGAGCTCTGCGGCAGCCAGCGGTCGCAGCAGGCCGTGCTGGCAAAGCTGAACCTCGAAGCGTCCACTCTGGTCTGCAATCTCAACACGGCTGCCCGGAAAGGCATCATCGATGGCGCGGTCCAGAGCTTCGGCATCGCCAATCTCGCGGATGGTCTGGAGCGCGGCAGGAAGGTCGGTTCCTTCATTGCTCAGGACCGGCGTACGGGTGCCGATCTGTGCAATACGGATGGGCGAGGCAAGATCAGTGCGGAAGCCTTCATAGAATCGCCAGGCACGGATAGATTCGCGCACGGTGAACATCTCCGGCGCACGCTGTGGATCGGCGATGGAGGCCAGCATGCTGTCAGTCGTGCTTAGATCGCTGGTTAGAAGAATAGGATCGTCGTTCTTGGAGGGCGCCAGTTGGACGACGCCGCGGGCGCGATCAACGAGTACTGACGAGCGGCGATAAACCGACCCGTGCCAGATGCACTCGCGCTTAATGACCGGATCGCGCCCAAAGGCACGTTGCCCCGGCTCTGGAATGCCCAGGTCAATGCAGTAGCTATACAGCTCAGCGGCAAAGCCCAGCTTGAGGCTGACGACTTTTTGACGCGGAGTTCCCTCCACCGGATGTTCACCGCGCCGGACACTGCGGGCAATCGTTTCCGGGCCAGCCCAAAGCGTGGACGACAGACCACCTTCGCGCGCCAGCGAGGCAACCACCGTATTGAGCGCCACATCGCCAAGCAGGCGCAGCGCGCGATAGAGGCTCGATTTGCCGGTTCCGTTGGCTCCGGTTACGAGATTGAGCCGGCCCAGGGGCAGCACAATGCTCCGCAGAGAGCGATAGCCCGAAATCGCGAGCGTCTGGATCATGAATGGAGGATAACGCGGAGCAAGGAGAAATCAGCCGGCAGCCAGCTTGACTTGCTCGGGATCTTCCTCAACTTCGCCGCAACCCTCGCCGATGCCGCCGAAGCGCCGCTCGCGCTGCTGAAAGGCCGCGATGGCCTCGAGCAGATGGATGCCGCGAAAGTCCGGCCACAGCCGCTCGGTCACAAATATCTCGGCGTAGGCGATCTGCCACAGCAGATAATTCGACACCCGCATCTCGCCCGAGGTGCGAATTAGCAGGTCGGGGTCCGGCATGTGCGCCGTGTAGAGATGCCGGTGAATGTCTTCCTCGGTAATGCGGTCGAGGCTCATGTGCCGCCGCTGCATCTCGGCGGCCAGGCCGCGAAACGCGTCCACCATCTCCGACCGCGCGCCATAGTTGAGCGCCAGCGTCAGCACCGTGCCGGTGTTCCGCGCTGTCGTCTCCGCGGCCCACTGCATCTTGTCCTGCACCTCAGTTGGCAGATCGTGGGTACGGCCGATGTAGCGGATGCGCACGTTGTTGTCCATCATGCGCTGCACGTTCGACTCCAGATAGCTCTTCAAGAGCCGCATCAGAAAGCTGACCTCGGCCTTGGGGCGGCGGAGGTTGTTTTCGAGCGAAAACGCGTAGAGCGTGAGCCAGGGCAGGCCGATGCGCGAGGCCGTCTCCGTGACCATCTGCACGGACTTGGCGCCCTGCTGGTGGCCGAGGAA
>DASQSP010000100.1:0-3806 GCA_035642355.1 Occallatibacter sp. | reverse complement strand
CCCAGGTGGTGTTGGCAGAGGGCCGGCCGCGGCGGGTGTCGGCCGCGTCGATGATGTCGTCGTGAACCAGCGTGGCGGTATGCACCATCTCCACTACGGCGCCCAGCCTGACGCTGCCCTGGCCGCAATAGCCCAGAGCGCGCGCCGCCAGCAGCAGCAGCGTGGGACGGATGCGCTTGCCGCCGCCCTCGCGCAGGTAGCTGGCAATTTCGGTGATGGCCTGGACGGACGAGTCGGAATCGCGCGCGAGCTCCCGCTCCACGGCACGGAGATCGTCGCGCACCAGGTCGAAGACTTCTTTTGCCGTCGCTAACGCCTGTGTGCTCACGTGCCTGCGGGCTCTCCCTCAAAAAGCATTTCTCCTGTTGCCGCGGTCCATCGGGCGACCGGGCGACCGGGCTGTGCGGCTTTTCTTGACGGAAAAGCCGCGTCGAGCTTTCACGGTCAGCCGACACTTACAGGAAAAACGCTGTATGTAGTGTATCTGGTCAGGCGCGAGATGCCCCAGCGCTTCGACAAAGCCGCTTCGAATCCTCAGTTTGAGCGGTAGTTCGTGAACTGCAGGTCGAGGCCGAAATCGTGGCCGCGCAGCAGGGCAATGGCGTCCTGCAGGGTGTCACGATCCTTGCCGCTGATGCGCACGGTTTCGCCCTGGATGGAGGCCTGGACCTTCTTCTTGGATTCTTTGATGAGCTTGACGATCTCCTTGGCCTTCTCGCCGGGGATGCCCTGCTGCAGGGTGATCTTCTGGCGGACGCTCTTGCCCATGGCCGGCTCCAGCTTCTCGTACTTGAGCGATTTGAGGGAGACGCCGCGTTTGACCAGCTTGTGCGACAGGATCTCCTTGACCGCCTCGAGCTTGTACTCGTCGGAGGAGGCGAGCTGGATGACCTTGTCCTGATCCTCGAGTTTGATCTCGGAGTTGGAGTCCTTCAGGTCGAAGCGCGCGCGGACCTCCTTGAGGGCCTGATCGACGGCGTTGCGCACCTCCTGGATCTCCACCTTGCTGACGACGTCAAATGAGTTGTCTGCTGCCATATATCTTCCTTTCTTTCACCAGATGCGCACCGGCCGCAGGCTGGCCTGCCGGGTGAACGTGGGCGCTATGCCCCGTTTAGAAATTCAACCGTCAGCCATCCAAGATACAAGCGAAGGCGCCTATGCCGCTCTCCCATAGTTCTTGTGCAGGATCGCGCCGAGAATCAGCAGGAAGGCGAGGAGCCGCACGATGTAAATATAGGGGCTGCCCTCATTGGGGTTTTTGAGAAAGAGCAGAGCACAGCGGTTCAGCCCTTCGATGACAAAGGCCAGCCCAAAGGCGAGAAACAGGGAATCGCGGGTCTTCCTCCAGAATTTCAGGAAGAAGACGCCTGCGGTCAACGACGAGGTGGCGATGACGCCGAGCAGGAACCCTTCGATCATGCCGTCACTCTCCTTCCCATATGAGGCCGTACAGCAGAAGCAACATGGCGACGGCTGCCGTGGCAAGCCGCAGCGGATAGAGATCGATCTGCGTAGGGAGCACGATCAGGTCGACGAATACGAGAAAGTTAGAGATCGCCAGCCCGAAAAAGCAGAAACTGCTCCAAAGCAGCAGCTTTTGCCGCCCTCTCACGTAGCCGCGGAGTAGAAGTACGGCGCAGGCAAGAGCGACCAGGGTGCCGAGAATGTAGACCGCTCCAGCCATCATTCTTTGTCTTTCTTGAGGCGGAATGCGCGAGCGAAGTCGCGTACGCCGGCCGACGCCTTGGAGTGAATCATGGATGAGATGCGAACGACTTCCTTGCGATAGATCGCATCGACATCTTGCAGCATCGCGTTCCGCGCTTCGTCATCCGAGCTATAGAAAAAGAGGTCGGATTTTTCATGGCTCGCCGCGACCAGCTTGCGGTGCAGCAGGCTATCCAGTATTTTCGATGCGACCTCGTTACGCACATATAACGATTTCGCCATCTCCTCTGTGGACCAGGTTTTCGGACGGCTGTTGAAGAGCAGCAGCAGCGCTTCCAGATGAGGCACACTGTCGATCTGCTCGAGGACGAATCGATCGACTTGTAGCCTCCGGGTGTCGCCTTCCATAAGTCTGTTCTACGATCCTAGCTCCCGATCCGCATCAGCGTTTCGAAGTTACGTGTGGTGACAGCCGCCAATTCATTGGCTTCGATACCCAGCAGCTCTGCGAGTTTTGCAGCCGTGCCGGTTACGTAGGCGGGCTCGTTGCGCTGGCCGCGCATGGGGACAGGCGTGAGGAAGGGAGCATCGGTTTCGACCAGCACGGATGTAAGCGGCAGCGCCTGCGCGGCATCGCGGATGGCCTGCGCCTTGGGGAAGGTGATGTTGCCGGCGAAGGAAATGAGAAAGCCCCAGTCGATGGCGCGGCGCGCATGCTCCGCAGTGCCGGCGAAGCAGTGCAGGATGCCGCCGAGACCGGTCTGACGCCAGTGGCGATCGAGCAGGTCGAGCGTATCGTCCCATGCGGCAGTATCGCCGGCGCCGGCGCGCTCCGCGGCGCGGCAGTGGATGACGATGGGCAGGCAATGGCCGGCCGCGACCTCCATCTGCTCGATGAAGGCCTCCTGCTGTACAGCGCGCGGCGCAGTGTCCCAGTAGTAATCCAGGCCAATCTCGCCGCAGGCGATGACCCCGGGCTCGGCCAGCAGCTTGTTCAGCTGGTCGAGGGCTGCGTCGTCGAGCTTGGCTGCGTCGTCGGGGTGGACGCCGGCGGTGGCATAGAGGCGCGGCACGTCGTCGCGGCCGGCGTACTCACGGCATAGATCGAGGGCGCGGTGCATGGTGTCCGGACCATCGCCGATGCCGATGGAGAGCACGGTACCCACGCCGGCCTGAAGCGCGGCTTTCAGCATGGCCTCGCGATCGGCGTCGTAGCGCGCGTTGTCCAGGTGCGCGTGGGAATCGGTGAGCATACGGTGATGTGACCCTGCCTTACTTGACTTTGGCTCCGAGCGGTACGTCTTCGAGGAAACTGGCGAGCACGGCCTTGCCGCCTTCGATCGACCCGGCGAGCAGCATGCCATTTGATTCGAGGCCGCGCAGCTTGCGTGGCGCCAGGTTCGCCACCACGATGACCTTGCGGCCGATGAGCGATTCCGGCTGGTAGGATTCGGCGATGCCGGCAAGAATCTGGCGCGTCTCCGTGCCCAGGTCGACTTCGAGCCGCAGCAGTTTGTCCGCCTTGGGCACGCGCTCGGCCACCTTCACCTGCCCCACACGCAGCTCGACCTTGGTGAAGTCGTCGATGGTGATCTGCCCGGGGGTGGTGGATGCGGCGCTGGCTGGCGCGGGAGGGTTGAGCGGTGCGCCGACGATTGGCTTCGGTCCGGCTTCCGGCGCGGTTGTGTCCGCTTTCTCCGCGGGCTTGTCGAGCGGCGCCGTTGTGGAAGGCTCCACGCGGACGGTGGGGACGGAGGCGAGCGCCTGTTCGAGCGCGCTCTGCGGGCGGTTCTCTTCAATCTCTTTCATACGGGTGACGGCGTCCTTTTCTGCGCGGGGAAAGAGTGGCGCTGCTTCGCCAAGTTTGGCGCCGGGCTGGAGTTCGCCCCACGCGATGTTTTTGAGGTCGGCCTGCGCGATGTCGCCGAGGCCGAGTTGCTGCCACACCTTCGCCGCGGCATCGGGCAGCACCGGCGCGACCAGTGCGGTGATGATGCGGATGGCTTCGGCGCAGGTGTAGAGGATGTCGGCGAGCTCCTGGCGGCTGGTCTCGTCCTCCTTGGTGCCGAGTTTCCAGGGTGCACTGCCAGTGATGTAGCCATCGACGGTGCCGACAAACTGCCAAGCTGCTTCCA
>DASQSP010000099.1:0-8144 GCA_035642355.1 Occallatibacter sp. | reverse complement strand
CCAATCTGCTCACCGCCGCTGTGCTGGGCGTCACCTTCCTCGGCGCGGGCGGCGACATCCGCCTCTTTGAGCCGCCCTGGATCGATCCCGCCTACCTGCTGCGCAGCATGGTCTGGATGCAGGCCGGCCTGGGCGTGCTGCATCTGCTGCCCGCCTATCCGCTGGATGCCGGACGCCTGCTGCGCGGCAGCTTTGCCCGCGAACACGGCATTGCCCCGGCCGGCCGCGCCGCCACCGGCCTCGGCCAGTTGCTGTCTCTCGCCGTCATGCTGGCCGGCATGGTGCTGCACAGCCCGTGGCTCATCATCGCCGGCTTCTTCATCATGATCGCCGCGCAGGTTGAGGATCAGGGCGTCTTCTTTCAATCGGTCGTGGACACGGTGCGCATGCGTGAGGTGATGCTCACCGACTTCGCGACTCTGTCTCCAAGCGACACGCTGGCCGACGCGCTCTCCCGCTGCGTGCATTCACTGCAAGAAGACTTCCCCGTCGTCCGCGGCCCGGAGCTGGTCGGCATCGTCAGCCGCCAGCGCATTGTGGACGCGCTGCGCAACGACGGCAACGGCTACGTGCAGTCGGTCATGTCGCGCGCCTTCCAGGTGGCCCGGCCCGAGGACACCCTGGGCACCACCATCCGCCGCCTCACCGCCGGCCGCGTGGTCGGCATCGTCAGCGTGCAGAACCTGATGAGTTCGATGACCCTGCTCGCCGAGCAGCGCCGCATCGAGCGCGAAGTAGCCGGAGAGTAAGCGGGCACCAGGTGCTTCCGTCGTCAGTTGATTGACGGGCGGCCACATTCTTCGCCCGCCGCTCACCCGCCACTGCCAACTTGTCCGTCACCGGAAAACCCTTCACCCCAGCAGCACCGCACCGCGCGCCTTCTCCGCAAGCGCCTTGTCGAACGTCACCAGCGTCAACCCAGCCGTCTCCGCAAACGCCGCCAGATACGCATCCGCCCATACCTCGGACGAAGGCGTGTCGGCTGAGGTGAGGCGCTTAAACGCTGCGTCCACATCCGCAGGATCAGCCAGCAGCATCGCACGACCACAGTCGATCCACCGTGCGTAGATTGCCCAACATTGCTTCTGAGTGAGCGGTGCGCCGCGCATCACGGTATCTGTTGTCAGCAGCCGAAACATCCCGATCTGCGTGTGCCGGCAAAAGATGAGCATGGCATCGCTGTCGAGCGAACCAAACCACGCTGCGGCGCTTGCATGATGACGATGTGCCACATGATGCAGCGCGATCCAGACGTTGACGTCAGGAAGAAAAGAGGATGTCATCGATCTGTTCGTTGGTCAGTTCCAGCGTTCCCGGCTTGGAGGAGGGAATCAGGGGCAACGTGAACGGTTTTCTCGGCGCGGACGTCTGAATACGCGCCAATTCAACCCCTTCGAGCACCATCTGACGCATCGTCTTTCCCTCGCGCGCCGCGCGGACCTTGAGATCGCGGTAGGTCTGATCCGGAATATCAATCGTAGTCCGCATAAATCCATATTAGCATATTTATGGATTTATGGCACGAAACAGCTCACAGACGGCCCGCCCTTGGGTTCTGTGTGTGCCCATCCATGCCATGAATCCCGCGTGCCCCATCCATCGTCCGCCGCGGCGGACGATGGGTGGGAAAGCACAACCCCACCCAGATCCAACACCTCTGCGAGCGAAGAGCGAGCGCCTGCCGCACCGCAGGTGCTCTGCCACACCGCAGGTGCCGGCACGATAAAATCCCATCTGTGAGCAATTCCTTTGAAATCGGTCCGTTTGAAATCGGCCCGGTCCGCGTCGGCGAGGGCCAGCTCTTCCTCATCGCCGGCCCCTGCGTCATCGAGTCCGAGGCCCACGTCCGCCGCATGGCCGAGGCCATCCAGCGCGTAACAAGCGACCTCGGCATCCCCTACATCTTCAAGGCCAGCTTCGACAAAGCCAATCGCACCAGCGTCAAAAGCTTCCGCGGCCCCGGCCTCGTCGAAGGCACAAAAATCCTCGGCCGCCTCGCCCAAGCCACCGGCCTGCCCGTCCTCACCGACGTTCACGAGCCCGCCCACTGCGAGGTCGCCGCCGAGGCCGTCGACGTCCTCCAGATTCCCGCCTTCCTCTGCCGCCAGACGGACCTGCTCGTCGCCGCAGGCAAGACCGGCCGCGCCGTCAACATCAAAAAGGGCCAGTTCGTGGCCCCCTGGGACATGAACCACCCCGTCGAAAAGGTCCGCTCCACCGGCAACCAGCGCGTCTTCCTCACCGAGCGCGGCGCCAGCTTCGGCTACAACACGCTGGTGGTCGATTTCCGTTCGCTCCCGGTCATGCGCCGGCTCGCGCCAGTTGTTTTTGACGGCACCCACTCCGTGCAGCAGCCGTCGGCGGCCAACGGTGTCAGCGGCGGCCAGCCGGAGTTCATTCCGCTGCTCGCCCGTGCCGCCGTGGCAGCCGGCATCGACGGCCTCTTCCTCGAAGTCCATGACGACCCGGCAAACGCCAAATCCGACGGCGCCAACGCCCTCGATTTGAAGCTGCTCAAGCCGCTGCTGGAGACGCTGCTAGCCATCCACGCCGCCGCAAAAGCCAGCGCTTAAGTTCGGAGAACAGGCAATAGGGAACAGAGCCATCGCTGAAGCCTCGGTTCAGACTGCTGAACGTCCTATGTCTTATTACAATGCCGCTCTGGTTGTTCACAGGCGCAGTTCGCGCTTTACCAATTCTGGCAAGAACAATGGCGCACCAAGGATGCGGAACCATGAACACTTGACGCGAGCTAAGAAGGTCACCGGGACCGGCACGACGCTCGTACACGCCCCGCCGAAACCGGGGACCTCGCCACAGCTCCTCAAAATATCTTTTGAATCAAATTATCGTCATATAATTCGCTTGACGGGCAATATGCGCTTGTTTATAGTGGGCCGGACCTTAACTTGAAAGGACAAACCATGGCAGCTTCGTCGAGGTACATTTATCTCGCGCTTTCGGCCGTTCTCGTAGCCGGGCAGTCGGCGGTTTTATACGCGCAGCAACTTCCAGATTCAGATTTCCGGTTCCCGCCCACCAAAGGTTGGGACAGCTCGAGGTTTAGCGAATCTGTTCAGTCAAACGCAAACGCGGCGATTCACAATTTTCAGCTAAAGAAGCAAGCGGGGCAACTCACTGCGAGCGATGTAGAAGCAGTTGCGGTATCAATGAAAACAGACTTCGACCATTTGCAGGAAATTGGTTTCAATGCCGCACTCGAAAAGAAGCTTCTTAACAATGAGGAAGCATTCCTTGACTTCCACCCGAGCGATTCTGATTTGAACTCAGTACAGGAAAGACTGGCTTCGGGTGGAATTCAAACCAACCTTTCCGGGCTTCGTTCAACATTAGATGTAGACAACGAATCCCGTCTCAAGTTTTTGGCTCTGGTCAAGAGGCAGGGACTCTATAAGGTCGAGCTCCAGTTAGTAGAGCAATTCAGGAGCGACCAGTTGGAGCTTATCTCTCAATCAAATACTGGCGCAGGATTACAGCTTACGCGCGGCAGGCCGAGGAATGGGAGGGTTGTTCGGGTCATTTCTACCCCATGCCAAACATGTTTTGTCGCCGCTGCCATTGGTATAGCGTCTCTATGCTCACTTACGGCTCCAGCCTGCGGCGCTGCACTTGTCGCATGCGGCGTCTGTGCGGTCTTCGGTTGAGAAGGTCTGGTGAATCATAATGACTTCGTCAGTTTTGACAAAACGTCGGTCTTTCTGGTCTTGGCCGGGACCTGTGCGCGGCTATGAAGTGCTGTGCTTTATCGCGATATATCTTCCCATTATCCTGATTTTCAAAGGATCTGGGTTTGCGATGTCCATAATCACGGCGCTCACAATTTGCTACACCTACGTTAACGCGGTTCTACGAACTGATTTGAGTTCAGATAATTGGAGCCTTTTGAGAAGCACGGTCTGGGTTACACGCGTGGCCGTGCTCGCAACAGGGTACTGGATGTTCTCCGAAACGCCGGCAAAGATCGGCCGTTACGTCATCGTGTTAGCATTTGTTGCGATCTATGCTCTTTGTGAAAATGCTGCTTGGCGTCGCAAGCGGGAGATCGAAAAGGCTGCAAACCTACTTCAAGAATCGAGTGGAGAATAAGGAGCTTATCAATGATTCATAATCTTCCCTGTGCTCTATGTGTAATCGCTATTCTCGCTGTCTATGCACATCAATTTGCGCGTGAGTGGCGCGAGTACCACCCTAAATTGATGATCGAAACAGCAATCGAGAACCAGAACCTGGGTGAGTTTCCGGATGGGGTGCAAGTGGGCGCGCCCAGCCAATTCGCGTAGAACAAGACAATATCTTGAGCGACGGCGAGCAGGTTGGCGGCTGCCACACTGATCGCGAACACGACACGCGATGGATGGGACATATAGAGCAACCATCTGCACTCTGATAGCATGTCATGCATGTTTGCTTCCTCCTTTTGCAGAAGTGTGTCCGCGGCGCTCATCGTCTGCGGTGGATTCGTGTTGGCAGCGTCGGGCGCAGCGCGGGCACAGGCCCCCGTTCCCGCGCAAATTGATGGCTCGCACATTGATCGCGTGCAGATTGATCGCGCGCACATTGAAGACACGTTGAAGGGCCTCAACCGTGGTCACGGCGTCGGTCAGGTGGCCGTCTCGCCCGATGGCAAGCGCCTGGCGTGGATCGGGGCCGGGCACATCAACGTCTCCCCGCTGGACGACCTGAAGAGTGCAACGCAGGTCACAGCCGCGGCTAAAGCCGACCAGCGCTGCCGGGAAGGCGACCTCGCCTGGGAGCCAGACTCCAAAGCGCTGGCATTCTTGTCCGACTGCGCCGCCCCCGGCGAGCAGGCCGATGTTTATCTCTCCAGGCTCGATGGCAGCGCCGCCCGCAGGCTCACCACGCTCAAGGGCGATGAGAACTCGCTCGCATTTTCGCCTGACGGCACAAAGATCGCCTTCCTTTATGTAGAGAACGCGACTCGCCACGCCGGCGCGCTCGCGGCCATGAAGCCCTGGTCCGGCGTCATCGGCGAGGACGGCGTGGAGATTCAGCGCGTGGCCGTAGCCCGTGCCGATGCCGGCGCGCCGCAGGCTCCCACGCAAGCCACGCCCGCCAATCTGCACGTCTACGAGTTCAACTGGGCTCCCGACTCCAAGGGTTTCGCGTATGTGGCCGCCGATCCGCCGGGCGAGAACAACTGGTGGGTCGCCAAGCTTTACACGCAAACCCTGGGCGGCGAGGCGAAGGTCATTCTCGCGCCGTCCGAGGTCTCCGGCTCGTTGCATGGCCTGCAGATCGCCGTGCCGCGCTGGTCCCCGGACGGCAGCACCATCGCCTTCATCGGCGGCCTGATGAGCGACCAGGGCTCGACCGGCGGCGACGTGTGGGTGATCCCCGCCACGGGCGGCGCGCCCACAGACCTCACCGCCGACCGGGCCACCTCACCCGCCTGGCTCGACTGGAGCGGCAACCACGATCTCTACGTGAGCGAACTGGCCGGCGGCGATTGCCGTCTGGTTCGCCTCACCCTGCGCGGCAGCGCCGCCGAGGGCACGGCCACCGCTACTGCCGGCGCGCTCATTTACAGCCTTCCCGGCACCGTGGGCGACGGCCGTCTCCACATGAGCCTCTCCGCCAGCGCCGACCGCGCGCTGTTCGTCTTCAGCAACAGCACCTTCGACCATGCCCCGGAGATCTACGCGGCCAGGACCGCAAAGGGCGGCGGCGACGCCGTAACCCAGCTCTCGCACCTGAATGACGGCGTGGAGCCGGGGTGGGGCAAGACCGTCTCGCTCACCTGGAAGAGCAGCAACGAGTTCCAAGTGCAGGGCTGGCTCATGTTCCCCAAAGACTACGACCCCGCCAAGAAATATGCGCTGATCGTGGATGTTCATGGCGGGCCTGCGGCGGCGGCCATGTCCCACTGGGGCGCGGGCGGCGGCATCAGCGGGCCGGCTCTGTCGGCGCTCGGCTACTTTGTTCTCCAGCCCAATCCCCGCGGCAGCTACGGCCAGGGCGAGGCCTTCACCAAGGCCAACCGCAAGGACTTCGGCTACGGCGACCTGGGCGATATCCTGGCCGGCGTGGACGCGGCTGTCGCAAAGTATCCCATCGATCCCAAACGCGTCGGGCTCACCGGCTGGAGCTACGGCGGCTTCATGACCATGTTCGACGTGACCCAGACCGGGCGCTTCAAAGCCGCAGTAGCCGGCGCGGGCATCGCGGACTGGCAGAGCTACTACGGCGAAAACTCCATCGACCAATGGATGATCCCGTACTTTGGCGCCAGCGTATATGACGATCCGGCCGTCTATGCCAAGAGCTCGGCGATCAACTTCATCAAGAACGTGCACACACCCACGCTGGTGGTCGTCGGCGACCGCGACGGTGAGTGCCCGGCGCCGCAGTCCTTCGAGTTCTGGCATGCGCTCAAGGACCTCGGCGTCCCCACCCAACTGGTGGTCTATCCCAACGAGGGCCACGGCTTCGTCAATCCCGAACACCGGCTGGATGTAGTGGTGCGCGCCGTCGCGTGGTTCGAGCAATACATGCCCGCGGCAGAGTAGGGCCACCTCAGTGGCGTGAACAGGCATGGCTCGGCTGCTCGCCAACCGCGGCGCGTGGAGTCTATTGGGTATCGGGAAATCTGCGGCTCCTCGGGACGCCATTCCGGCCCGGGAGAGCCGCTCGCTCCTGATACACTTTTCTTTGGAGAAATGCAGGGTGTGTTGCGTCAGCCGGCCGCCTGAATGCCGTTTGCCGGAGGCCGGTTGTCCCAGCGCATTGCGCCGATGGCAGGCAAGCTCCCGGCGCGCAGCCGGGACGCCCCAAACCCTTATTTTCTGATGCAAATGGGAGAGACCGTTCCTTGCCTGAAAGGGAGGTAACGGGGAGGATTCATGCGGCGGTATTTAGCGCTTGTCTTTTTAGTCAGTATGGTAATTCCGGCCGGGGTCACACTCACCGGCTGCACTCGCAACCCGGCTGGCAACTTTTGCAACGGCGAAGGGTTCGGCCTCAGGGATACGGACCTCTTTTCGATCGATCTGGAGCCGCGCACCACCGGCATTTCGATTGCCTTCGGGCAGACACGGCAAATCAGTGCGCCAACGGGGAGGGGCTGCCACGGCGCCTCGGTCTCGGTCGCCGGCTATACCTACGGCAGCACCGACGTACTGCGCAAAGTCATCGACCTTTCGCCGACCGGCAACATCTGCGCCGGCACCTGGAACCGCAACTCTGGCGGCGGCATTGCCGACTTCACTATCTGCAACCTGCCCAACCCGGTTCCCAGCACCAACGGCCTGCCCTACATGCAGGAGTTCATCACCGCCTCGGCCGACTCCGTGACATCGAACCCGGTTGAGGTCTACGTCCATGAGGAGGTCGGTTCGATCGTGCTGGATGTCAACGGCGTTCAGGCCCAGAACGGCACGCAGCAGTGCGCTTCCAAGGGAACCGTGGAGCAGTTGGATGCCGAGGCCTGCTATGCCGGGCCCAACAACACCCAGTACGAGCTGTGCGCGCCGGCCGGGGACACCGCCTATACCTGCCGCAACGGGCTCGCACCCGGCGTCACCTCGGTGCCATCGTGTACGGCGGCCATCGGCACGCTCGCCTACACCCTCGGCACCCCTTCCATCGCCTCCATCGATCCGGTCACCAATCTCATCACGGCGGAGCTGCCCGGCACCACCGCCGTCACCGCCACCGTGGCGCAGTCCGGTGCCTCGGCCGGCTACTTCTCCACCTGCCCTCCCAGGTCCATCACGCTGGCGCTGGCCAACGGCGCCGCCAGCGGCGCGGTCACCCAGGGTGTGCAGCAGAACCTGACCACCACGGTGGTTGACACCAACGGCACCACCATCACCGGTCTCACCCTCGACTACCAGTCCACCACTCCGTTGGACGTCAGCGCAAACGCCACAGGCGGTATCCTGGCCTCGTTCCCCGGCGCGGCGTCAATCTCCGCCATCTGCCAGCCCACCACATGCAATACCGCGCCCATTAACCAAATTGGCGCAGGCAGCGGCACGGGCCTCTCCATCTCCAGCAATCCGGTGAACATTACCGTGCCCGGCACCGCCAGCGCCTTCCTATGGTTCAGCGCCCCCGGCCAGTCCCGGTACTTTGTGCCGGTGGAATTGCTCTTCGGCACCCCG
>DASQSP010000098.1:0-12145 GCA_035642355.1 Occallatibacter sp. | reverse complement strand
AGGCCAACGTCAACTGCCGCATCTTCCCCGGCCACTCCCCGGAGGAAATTCGTCAGCAGCTCATCGCCCTCTTCGCCGACCCCAAGCTCACCGTCAACTACGTCTCCGACGGCGGCGTGGTCTCCGCCATCGCCCCCGAGCGCAAGGCCATCGCGCCGCCGCCGCCCATCAAACAGGTCTTCGAGCCCCTCACGAGCATCACCCAGCAAATCTGGCCCGGCACGCCCGTCACCGCCGTCATGGAAAACGGCGCCAGCGACTCCATCTACTTCGCCTGGGCGGGCATCCCCTGCTACGGCTACTCCGCCATTGCCCTCGATCAGGACGACGACCGCGCCCACGGCCAGGACGAGCGCCTTCCCGTCGCCTCCTACTTCAAGTCCCTCGACTTCTTCTACGCATTCACGAAGGCGCTGGGCGACGAATGAGCAGAAACAAATCGTTGCGAAAGTAAACCGCGAGCTTCGGCAATAATGACTTGACGCGCAAGGCGCTACGCGCTACAGTGCGGTCATGATCCAGTCGTTTCGGCACGCTGGTCTGGAGAAGTTCTACCTCACAGGAAGCAAGGCGGGCATCCAGCCCGCGCACGAAACCAAACTGCGCAGACAGTTGACGTTGTTGAACACAGCGACGAGCGCAAATCGAATGGACATTCCGGGATGGGATTTGCATCCTCTGAAGGGAAGGCTGGTTGATCACTGGTCCATCAAGGTCAACGGAAACTGGCGTATGACCTTCGCTTTTGAGAATGAGAATGCCGTCCTGGTGGACTACCAGGATTACCACTGAGCGATCGGGAGCATGAACATGGCAGCGACAATGTACAACCCGGCCCATCCCGGAGAAATTCTCCGCGAATATCTCGGCAAGGTAAAAGTGGTCGAAGCCGCAAGACGGCTTCGCGTAGCCCGGTCAACTCTATCGCGTCTGCTGAACGGTCGCGCCGCCTTTACGGCAGCGATGGCCCTGCGGCTGTCCGATGCCTTCGGAACCGAGCCGGGCATGTGGCTCGATCTACAGCAGCAGTACGATTTGTGGCATGCAGCGAGGCGCAAGCGGCCCAGAGTGCAGAAGTTTAGCCGCGCCGCATAACGGAACTCTGCGGAATCCGGCGATCTACATCTCCGCTGATAAACTTGAAACAGCATGATCCTCCCGTTCGTCCGCGAAACCTTTGCGGAGCTGGAGCACTCCACCGCATTTGACCGCGTACAGAGGCACCTCAGCCTCGGTGCGGGGCGCAGGCGTGTCTCCGGATTGACTTCAACTGCCCGCTCGCTCTATCTCCCGCTCTTTGCCCGCGCCGCGCGTCAGCCGGTCATCGTCATCGTCGCGGACAACAAGGCCGCCGAAGCCCTCGAGCCCGTGCTCCGCGCAGGCTGCGAGCTCACCGGCGCCATCGATCCCGCGCGCATCGCCCGCCTCCCCGCGCACGATGTACTCCCCTTCGAAAATCTCTCCCCGCACCCCGACGTGCAGGAACAGCGCGCCGCCGCCTTGTGGAAGCTAGCCACCGGCGCGGTCTCCATCCTCATCGCGCCCGCCGAGGCCGCCGCGCTCCGGCTCTTCGGCCGCGACTACTACGCCAGCCTCGCCGTCACCCTCCGCCGCGGCGAGGAGATCGACATCGAGGTGCTCACCGCGCATCTCTCGAGCGTCGGCTACACGCAGATGGATCTCGTCGAAATGCCTGGCCAGTTCACCCGCCGCGGCGGCATCCTCGACGTCTACTCGCCGGAGTCCGACCGCCCCGTGCGCATCGAGCTCTTCGGCGACGAGATCGAAACCATCCGCAAGTTCGACCCCGAAACCCAGCGATCACAGGCCGGCCTCGATGAGGCCCAACTGCTCCCGCTCACCGAAACTCCCGTCACCGAGCGCCTGCTCGCCGCCGTCAATGCCCGCCTCAGCCGCCAGCGCGTCGAGAGTGAAGACCCAGACGAACAAGAATTCGTCGAAGAAGCCATCGCCGCCGGCGGCGTCAGCGTCTTTCCCGGCTGGGAGTTCTTCTCAAGCGTCGCCGGCGCGCACAGCCACCTGCTCAACCTCGTTCCCAAATGCGCGCTCTTCGTCGAAGAGCCCGCCATGGTCCGCAATCAAATCGATCGCTGGTGGAACAAGGTCGAGCAGCGCCACGAGCGCAGCGGCATCGGCGCGCTCATCCGGCCGGAAGACATCTACCTCCGCCCCGAAATCCTGCAGGCCACGCTCGCGTCGCACCCCGGCCTCGATCTCGATCAGCTCGGCGCCATCGACGTGCTCGACGAGGACAACACTCTCGGCGAGATCGCCTTCAGCTCGCGGCCCACGCTGCGCTTTCATGGATCGATTCCCGCGCTCACCGAGCAGGTGCGCAACCTCATGGCGTCCGAGCAGCACATCGTCCTCGCCGTGCCCACACAGGGCGATGTCGAACGCATGGCCACCGTGATGCGCGAGTACCAGCTCCCCTATCGCCTCGGCAGCCGCCCCGCGCACTCCGGCGGAGAAACCATCTTCGACGAGGCCAGCTATCTCGCCGGCGATCTCCGCGTGCCCGTTCTCGTCCGCACCCAGATCGCCAGCGGCGTCAGCTTTCCCAACTCCAACCTCATCGTCTTCGGCGCCAACGATCTGTCCGACGATGCCGACATCACCGCCCGCCCCGAGCCCAAGCGCTCCAAGACTGCGGCCTTCGTCTCCGACTTCCGCGACCTCGCCGTCGGCGACTACGTTGTCCACGTCGAGCACGGCATCGCGCAATACCAGGGCCTCAAAGAGATCGTGCAGGACGGCCTCGCCGTCGAGTTCATGATCCTCGAGTTCGCCGAGCAGGCGCGGCTCTATGTCCCGCTCACGCGCCTCGATTTAATTCAGAAATACCGCTCCACCGACGCCGGCCCAGCGCCCGTGCTCAACAAGCTGGGATCGCAGCAGTGGACCAAGACCAAGGCCCGCGTGCGCAAGGCCATGCAGGACATGGCCAGCGAGCTGCTCAAGCTCTACGCCGAGCGCAACACCGCGCAGGGCGTGGCCTTCTCGCCCGACAACGAGTTCCAGCGCGAGTTCGAGGACTCGTTCGACTACAACGAGACCGACGATCAACTCACCGCCATCGCCGCCATCAAGCAGGACATGGAGTCCACCACGCCCATGGATCGCCTGCTCTGCGGCGATGTGGGCTACGGCAAGACTGAAGTCGCCATGCGCGCCGCCTTCAAAGCCGTGCAGGATGGCAAGCAGGTCGCCGTGCTCACGCCCACCACCGTCCTCTGCTTCCAGCACTTCGAAACCTTCAAGCGCCGCTTCGCGCAGTTTCCCATCCACATCGAGATGATCTCCCGCTTCCGCACCGCAAAAGAGCAAAAGGAGATCGTCGAGCGCGTCGAAGCCGGCAAGGTCGACATCCTCATCGGCACCCATCGCGTGCTGTCGAAGGACATCAAGTTCCAGGACCTCGGCCTGCTCGTCGTCGACGAAGAGCAGCGCTTCGGCGTGCGCCACAAAGAGCGCCTCAAGCAGATGCGCAAGGAGATTGACGTGCTCGCCATGAGCGCCACGCCCATCCCGCGCACCCTGCACATGTCGCTGGTCGGCCTGCGCGACATGAGCGTGATCGAGACGCCGCCCAAAGACCGCATGGCCATCCAGACCGTCGTCGCAAAATTCGACGAGAAGATCATTCGCTCGGCCGTCGAGGTCGAGCTTGAGCGCGGCGGCCAGGTCTACTTCGTCCACAACCGCGTCGAATCCATCTACGAAATCGCCTCGCGCATTCAGGAACTGGTGCCCGGCGCGCGCGTCGCCGTCGGTCACGGCCAAATGAGTGAGGGCGAGCTTGAAAAAGTCATGCTGGCCTTCATGCGCCACGAGTTCGACGTGCTCGTCGCCACCACCATCATCGAGAACGGCCTCGACATCCCGCTCGCCAACACCATGCTCATCAACCGCGCCGATCGTCACGGCCTCAGCGAGCTCTATCAGCTGCGCGGCCGCGTCGGCCGCTCCAATCGCCGCGCCTACGCGTATCTGCTCATCCCCCCCGAGCAGGAGTTGACCGACATCGCGCGCCGCCGCCTCGCGGCTTTGAAAGAATTCTCCGACCTCGGGGCGGGCTTCAAGATCGCAGCCCTCGACCTCGAACTGCGCGGCGCGGGCAACATGCTCGGCGGCGAGCAGAGCGGCCACATCGAGTCCGTCGGCTTCGAGCTCTACACCTCAATGCTTGAAGCTGCCGTCAAGGAGATGAAGGGCGAAGGCGCCGAAGAACGTCCCGCAGTGCAGCTGAACCTCGGCATAGCGCTGCGCATAGACGAGAGCTACGTGGCGGAAGAAAACCAGCGCCTGCGCCTCTACAAGAAAATCGCCGGCGCCGAGAACGAAAAAGTCATCGCCGATCTGCGCGCCGAGATGGAAGACCGCTACGGTTCGCTGCCCGATGCAACCGTCTATCTGCTCGAGGCCGGCGCGCTGCGCCTGGAGTGCGAGCGCATGGGCATTGCGCAAATCGACCGCAAGCGCGCCGAGCTGCACTTGCGCTTCACTGAGAACGCGCACGTCGATCCCCAGCACCTCATGCGCCTCGTCGCCCGCAACGCCAAACGCGGCGCGCAGTTCACGCCTCAGGGAGTGCTCAAGTATCCTTTGGCATCCGCCAAGCCGGATGAAGTGTTGCTCGAAATCCGTGAGTTGCTGACCAGGCTCGCGCCCGAACAGGTAAGCGCCTGACCAAAATCAATGTGCCGTCAAGAGGGAAGTGAAACGAATCGCCGCGCCGGTTGCGCTTGGAGTTTGCATGGTCACCGCCTGCGTCGCTCATGCCGAGAAGGAAAAGCTGAGCGAGATCTTTTGAAGACAGTCTTCACTCACGCCTCAGACGAGTACTTCGATCAGGTCAACTTTGCCCATCGGCCCACCGCCGGCACCGCCGCCGGCTGCCACCAGTACGATGCGCAGCTTGAAGACGCCAGCCCCGCCATACGCCTCGGCCAACTCCAGGACGCCCTGCTGCGCAACGCGCGCTTCATCGTCGGCATCGAAGTGCATACAGGCGCAATGACCTTCGATCAGGCGGCCGGCTTTTTTCGGAAGGAAGGCTACCAATCGGAGGAAGCGGCGCTGGTTGAGGCCAAACGAGGCACGGCCGACTCAACCTGCCTCTGCTACACGCTGGGCAAACTCGAGATCATCAAGCTGCGTGAAGATTTGAAGAAGAAACAAGGCGCGGACTTCTCGCTCGAACAGTTCCACAACAATTTCCCGCGCCAGGGGTTTCCTCCAATTAAGATTGTGCGCGAAGCATTGTTGGGCGAGGATTAACCAGCGCTCGAGTGGCGTGCCTGGGGCACCGCTATTCAACTGATCGGCATCAAAACGAGGAATGGCAATGAGTCAGGAAGTTCGCAAAGCAGTCTTTCCCGCCGGTGGGCTAGGCACACGTTTTTTGCCCGCCACCAAAGTCATTCCCAAGGAGATGCTGGCCCTCGTCGACAAGCCCATCATTCAGTACGGTGTCGAAGAAGCCATCGCCTCCGGCATCGAGCACATTATCATCATCACCGGGCGCGGCAAGGGCGCCATGGAAGACCACTTCGACCACAGCTTTGAGCTCGACGCCACGCTCGAGCGCCGCGGCAAAAAAGAACTGCTCGCCGTCTCGCGCAGCGTGGCCACGCTTGCGCGCATCAGTTACGTTCGCCAAAAGGAGCCGCTGGGCCTGGGCCACGCCGTGCTCTGCGCCAAGGAACTGGTCGGCGACGAGCCTTTTGCCGTCATCCTGCCCGACGACGTGATCGATGCCGAAACCCCCTGCCTCCGCCAGATGATCGACGTCTTCGACGAGAAGGGCGGCTCCGTGCTCGCCACGCAAACCGTCGAGGGGGCGGCCATCTCCGCCTACGGCGTCCTCGCCGGCTCGCGCGACAACGAGAATCCCCGCATCTACAACTGCACCGGCATGGTCGAGAAACCCAAGCTCGCGGACGCGCCCTCGAAGCAGGCCATCATCGGCCGCTACGTGCTCACGCCGCGCGTCTTTGAATTGCTGGAAGAGACCACCCCCGGCGCGGGCGGAGAGATTCAACTCACCGACGGCATCAAAGCCCTGCTCATGGAGGAACCCGTCTTCGGCTACACCTTCGAGGGCAAGCGCTTCGACGCCGGCGACAAGTTCGGCATGCTGCAGGCCACCGTCGAGTTCGCCCTCAAGCGCCCCGACCTCGGCCCCCAGTTCCGCGAGTATCTCAAAGCCCTCACGCTGTAGAAAGCAGGAAAGCCAGTCGGCGAACCTTATCCGCATTCGCTGACTGGCTAACTCGCTAACTTACTAATTCGATTTCGTCACGCCTTCCACTTAATGTTGCATCCGATCGACGGCCGCTGGTCGGCCGTCGGCTGCTTGCCCGCAAGCACCGCATCCATCGCCGCGCGCAAATCTTCGCCCGTCACCGCAACCCCATTGCTAGGCCGGCTGCGGTCAAACTCCCCGCGGTACACCAGCTTCATCGCGCCGTCGAAGAGAAAGAAATCCGGCGTGCACGCAGCCTTGTACGCGCGCCCCACCGCCTGCGTCTCGTCGTAGAGATATGGGAAGCGGAACCCCCGCGTCTCCGCCTGTTTCTTCATGCCCGCGGGAGCATCATCGGGATACTGCACCGCGTCGTTGCTGCTGATGGCCACCATGCCCACCGGCTGGCCTTCGTAATCCATCCCCAGCACACACAGCGCCTTTTCAATGTGCTTCACATACGGGCAGTGCGGGCAAATGAACATCACCAGCAGTCCCTTCCGCCCGCGAAAATCATCGCGCCGCACCGTCTTGCCGCTCACCACATCGGTCAGCGCAAAATCCGGCGCAGTCGTACCCAGTTCCAGCATCGTCGATTCAAGTAGTGACATTGCAGTCTTCTCCTTAAGCGCAAATGCGCTGACTTACTAATCTCCAGACTCGCTAACTTGCTAACTCGCTAACCGCGCAGCCACGCTAACTTGCTAACTCGGCAACGGCACTAAAACAGCCCGCTCTGCCGGCCCGGCATCGCAATCCCGAAGTGCTCATAAGCCAGCCGCGTGGCCACGCGCCCGCGCGGCGTGCGATCCAGAAAACCGATCTGGATCAGAAACGGCTCATACACTTCCTCCAGCGCGTCCTCCTCCTCGGCCAGCGACGCGGCCAGCGTGCCCAGCCCCACCGGCCCGCCGTCGTACTTCTGCATGATCGTCAGCAGCAGCCGCCGGTCAATCTCGTCAAAGCCGTGCGCGTCCACCTCCAGCATCGTCAGCGCGGCGTTGGCCGTCGGCCGGTCAATCGTGCCCGTGCCGCGCACCTGCGCATAGTCGCGCACCCGCCGCAGCAGCCGGTTGGCAATGCGCGGCGTCCCCCGCGAGCGCAGCGCAATCTCCGCCGCGCCATCGGCATCAATCGGCACGCTCAGCACCTCGGCGGAGCGCTCCACAATGAAGCGCAGCTCGTCCTCGGTATAAAACTCCAGCCGCAGCAAAATCCCGAACCGCGACCGCAGCGGCGAGCTCAGCAACCCCGGCCGCGTCGTGGCTCCCACAAAAGTAAACGGCCGAATCTCCATCACATGCGTCCGCGCCGCCGGCCCCTGCCCGATGATGATGTCCAGTTGGTAGTCCTCAAGCGCCGTGTAAAGCTTTTCTTCGAGCACCGGCTGCATGCGGTGAATCTCATCCAGAAACAGCACCTGCCGCTCCCGCAGATTGGTCAAAATCGCCGTCAGGTCGCCCTGGATCTGCAACGCCGGCCCCGAGGTCTGCTGGTAGCCGACATCCAGTTCGTTGGCAATGATCGTCGCCAGCGTCGTCTTGCCCAGCCCCGGCGGCCCAAACAGCAGCACATGGTCCAGCGCCTCGCCCCGCGACTTCGCCGCCTCCAGCGCTATCGCCAGTTGCTCCTTCGCTTTGGACTGGCCAATGAACTCCGCCAGCCGCCGCGGCCGCAGTTTCAGCTCAAAATTCTGCTCCTCGTCCGCGCGCGCGGCGCTCACCAGCCGGTCCGGAGCATCATCCCGTGCAATCACCATGTTGACCAGAAGTGTAGCCGCTGCCGCCCGCAGCGGCCAAACCGCCCGCGTTCGGCTTCGGGACAGTCTTCCCGCAGGCCCGGAGCTGGAGCCCCGTTAACCGCCCGTTACAAATCTCCCAAATCGCCCCGAACTCCCAGCGAATTCGCCGGTTACGCGCGTAACAAGATGGCCCGGTTGACCCAAATTAGATATTGATTCGCCTCATTGAATTGCCGTATGATTGCGCCACCTCACAAGAGGATTTAACTAGGCCGGACCGGGCCGGGATGTCGATAAAAATGAGCTTCGGTCGGGCGGCTCGGCACCATCGCCACAGGCACTTTGCCGCAGGTTTTAGGTGGAGCCGGGCATTGCAGTGTTTATAACCACCGGGCAGGCCCTGGAGATATTTTCCGTCGGCTGCGAAATTAAATCGAAGGATGCTGTGCCACAAACAGTTGTGGGGCAGCCGGGCGGAAACGCCGGGAGATTACTATGCGGGATCGTTCGTTATTGGGGGCTTTGCTGCTCATCGGCACGATTGTGCCATTCACCGGTTGCGGCAACCCTACGGGGCTGGATTCGATTTCAGTATCGCCGTCGACGCAGTCTCTGACCGCGGGCCAGACCGCCCAGCTCACCGCCACCGGCACCTTCGGCAACTCATCGCACGCCAGCACCCAGAACGTTACCGGTACCGCCACCTGGAGTTCCAACACTCCCGGCGTGGCCACCGTCAGTGGCTCCGGCCTGGTCACCGCTGTCAGCGCGGGCAGCGCGGTGATCACGGCCAGCGCCCAGGGTTTTAACGGCCCCGTTTCCTCCTCCTCCTCCATCACCGTCACCAGCACAGGCGGCACCGTATCGGGCGGCAGCGTCGTCTCCATCGCCGTCACCCCCGGCACGCAGGCGGTCGCCGGCGGCGGCCAAACCGTTCAGTTCATCGCCATCGGCACCACCACCTCCGGCGCCACCGTCGACCTCACCGGTGCCGCAACCTGGACCTCCAGCGCCGCGTCGGTTGCCACCATCGTTGCCAACACCGGCATCGCTACTTCCGTAGCCGCCGGCACCACCACCATCACTGCCCTTTACACCGCCAACGGAACCACCGTAGCCGGCACCGCATCTCTTACCGTGACCGGCGGCGTCACCGGCGGCTTTATCTCGATCCAGATCATTCCCAACAGCCAGACGCTCTCAGCCTCCGGCCAGACCGGCCAGTTCATCGCCCTCGGCACCACCAGTTCCGGCGTCGTCGAGGATGTCACCGACTCGCCGAATATCGTCTGGAGCTCCAGCATCCCGACTATCGCTACCGTCAGCGCCACCGGCCTGGCTTCGGGCGTCAGCCCAGGCACGGACACCATTACCGCGCTGATCACCAACACTGACGGGTCGGTATCTATTCCCGGAACGGCTACGGTCGATATCTCCCTGACCGCGCCTCCCGAAGCGATCCTCTCGCTGGAGATCATTCCGGGCTCCATCACGGTCAATAATTTCAATCTCGCAGGACAGTTCATCGCCGTCGGCACCTTCTCCGCGGCGCCCTTTGTCCGCGACGTGACCAATTTAGCAACCACAACATGGCTCTCCTCGGAGCCGAATCTCTTCCCGGTGAATAACAACACTGGCGGAGGTCCGGGTGCCAGCGCGGGTATCGTGACCGCTGAGGGTGCTGGGAATTCCACCATAATCGCGGAGTCGGCGAGCCCCGACGGCACCATCCAGACCGCCACCGCAACCTTTAACTGCCCACAGCTCATTGAGGCGGTAGGTTCAACTCAACCTCCGTCGTGCCCGGACACCCTTATTACAGGTTCGCCACTGCTTTCAACGCTTACGATCTATCAGCGCGGCCTCAACACGACCACGTGGCAGGTAACGGCCTCCTCAGCCACGGGCACTCCGGATGTACTCCATTGCGGCCCCGGCTACACGGGTCCCGGCGGCTCGGTCTGTACAGCCACCTACCCAGCCTTTGATGCGAATGGAAATCCGACTCAGGTTGTACTGACCTCTCCTGCGGGTGCTGGTGCCTTCGGCGGATGGTCAACCAACTGCGTCCCTACAGCGGCTATAACCGCAGCTGGTCCCAATAGCTGCACGGTCACGCTGGCAGTCCCGAGCGCGGCGAGCGCGACGCCTATCCCGTCCGACGACGTGGTCGGCATCATCGTCAACTAGCCTGCTCGGCAATCGCACGCAGAAAGGCCGCTCCCCGGAGCGGCCTTTCCGCGTTCATCCCCAGCCCAAATCCGCCGTTTAGACTGGAACAGTTCGTCCAGCCCTCTCAATGACCCTTCGCTTCGCCCGCCTTCGCCGTTTCCGCTTCAATCTGCCCCAGCGCATCGCCGCCGGCATGCTGCTGCTGTTTCTGGCCCAGGGTTTCTGGCTCATCAGCCGCCAAACCCTCTCTGACCGCGACTACCAATACGCCCGCTGCGGCCGCGAGACCTGGGAGAAGCCTTCGCCCCTGGCCGGCTACTTCACCAGTTGCGGCAACATCCACGACGGCATCCTCGCCTACCGCCTCGCCGGCCTGCCCCTCACCCTCAATCTCCTCGCCGAGCGCGGCCTCGACCATTTCCGCAAGCCCGAAGACCGCGTCGTGCAGCAGCAGGGCCCCATCAGCACCCTCGGAATGTGGGAACTGCGCCACCAACTCACCCACATCCTGCTGCTCTTGCGCCTGCCCTTTCTCTTCGCCGGCGTCGCGCTCGGCGGCGGCCTGTGGTGGGTCACCCGTCGGCTATACGGCGACTTCGGCGGCTACACCGCGCTCGCGCTCTACTGCTTCTCGCCTCCCATCCTCAAAGCCTGCGTATCGCCTTCGCCGGAGGTGCTCGCCGCGCTCGGTGTCTACGCCGCCGTCTACACCTGCATCGGCGTGGCCCACGCCATGCAGGGCCCGCGCAAAAATCCGGGGCCCCCGGCGACAGGTCTTCGTCGCTGGGGTGGAAAGTGGCGTCCGCGCATCGTGCTCCTCACAGCCGCTCTCGGCCTCGCCGCCGCCGCGCACATTGCCGCCCTGCCCATCGCCGCCTTGCTCGGCCTCGTGTTCATGCTCTGGGTCGCCGAGGGCCGCCGCAGCCAGGTGCTTCCCATCGTGCTCATGGCCTCGGCCGGCGCTCTGCTGCTGCTCTTCGCCGCCTACGGCTTCTCGCCCGATGCTTTCAGCTACGTCTTCCGCTCCGCCGCTGGCTTCGTCTGGTTCTCGCTCGACCCCGCCCGCCGCTTCTTCTCGACGCTCTCCAACGCCGGCATTACCGTGGCCGCCGCCGCCGCCCTGCTGCTCTACGTCGGCGTCCGCCGCTCCCGCTACTTTGGCAACACAGCTCCGCTGCTTTGCGTCTTGGTCTGCTTTCTGCTGGTCATGACCGGCGCGCAGGGCAGCCCCTGGCTCTGGGCGCTCCCCTTCCTGCTCACCTTCATCGGCGGCGTCTTTGCCGACGCCTACGAGACCCCGCGCGGCCGCATCGCCCTCGCCGCCGCCGGAGCCATCGTCACCCTCCAGGCCATCTTCTGCCTGCTCAGCCTCCCCGGCCTCATCTAAAACTTCATCGGCTGTGCCCCTGGAACCTAATGGGCTGTGCCCCGTTCATCGCAGTCTCATCGCGATGAGCGGGCGCGATGAGCGCGTGATCCGTCGAGCCGAATGACGAATGCTGGGTGCCCCCGGTCCCGCGCTTTTGGGGACCGGGGATGGAACCCTAAATTTCGCCCCAATTCAGCCCCGATTCAGGCCCCAAATTTCCACCTTCCCGGCGTCCTTCCCGTCCTCCCCCACCCTCTCACGCATCTCCCCAATAAAATCAATAAAAACAAAGACTTATTCTCCTCAAAGCGCCTTGTCTTTGACCCCCTCCGCGCGGTAAAATAGAGATTCAGCCCGCGGCTCCCGGCCTGCGCTTTCCCAGACCCACTCTTGCAGCCTTCCCGCGCGCTTTTTAAGACCCCTATGGCAGACGATCAGAACCCCCAGCTTCCTCTCGACGGCGGCACGCCGCCCAGCAATCCGAGCCACATTCCCATCAACATCGAAGAGGAGATGCGCCGGTCGTATCTCGGCTACTCGATGTCGGTCATCATCGGCCGCGCGCTGCCTGACGCACGTGATGGGTTGAAGCCCG